>JACRNJ010000060.1 GCA_016219285.1 Deltaproteobacteria bacterium | reverse complement strand
TACAAAACCTGATTTAAAAGGCATATTGTCTGTCATTTCACAAGAGGGTATCATTCATGACGCCAAAATTTCAATAAGTAAAACTGTCTTGTCCCCAAAAATAGATTGATTTTTGGTAATGTCAATTTTACTTGAGTTAGTTTTTATAGTATGATATCAAACCAGCATGAAGCATGCTATGAACTTTTTTAAAATCTTTCACAATCTCTATCTCTTGCATGGTTTTGCCTACGCAGCACAAATCAATAATTTTCATGTGATTTTTAACCGGGTTAGGATTAGAAAGGTAATGTTTTATATTGCCGTATTCCTTTTGCCCTGCTATTGTCTTGAAGCGAGTCAGGTTGGCGAAGCCAGGCAAAATTATAAAGCTGCTAAAGCCGGCGCAACAGCTTCTGACATGGCAAATAAATACTTTCCCATTTACAAGGCAGGTTTCTGGATTGAAAGGCTGAATAATCCAGACGAGCTGATGCTCGCGCCAGAGCAAATTAAAGAGTTGAACGAGGCTATCCTTGATGAAAATGATGAAATGGCGGATGTTACAAGGTTGGAAAACACAGTTTCGAAACAGGATTTGGTTGAATGGCTGCTTAAAGACCCTATGCCGCAGGACAAGAATATGTTTAACAAAAAAGGAAAAGCTGTAAATGTGGTTTTTTATAAGAAACTCTTGGATAATATGAATATTGAAGCGGTAAAACAAACAAATGATTTGGTTTTTGGCGTAGTTGTAAAAAAGGCAGATATGAGGGCTTTCCCAACCGATGAGCCTGTTTTAAAAAGTCCTTCCGCCAAAGGTTTTGATGCATTTCAATACTCTGCCATATACCCTCCTCAGCCTGTTGCGCTCCTGCATAAAAGCAAGGATGAAAAGTGGGGATTCTTTCAGACATCATTTGTAAGGGGTTGGATAAAGATTGACAATATAGCATTTGCGGATAACAGAGATGATGTAAATCCTCATTCTGTATTTAATATCCCGTATTCCATCGTAATCACAGGAAGCAGAGTAAAGGTCTTGAAACAAGGGGTCGGGGGGCAGGGGGCAGGGGGCAGGAAAAAAACAACTATTGAAACCGTTCCTATGGGAACTGCGCTGACATTCAATGGCGAGGATAAAAATTATTGGGTTGTTAAATTTCCAGAGAAAAATAAACAAGGCCGTCTCCAATGGATAGATGGTTATATTGAAAAAAAGGCAGATGCGCATATTGGGCCGCTTGCATACACCAAACGCAATGTAATAAACCAGGCATTTAAGATATTAGGGGAAGGATATGGATGGGGGGGGATGAATGGCTTAAGGGACTGCTCCAGTTTTATCAAAGATGTCTTTGCAACAATGGCTATCAACCTGCCGCGGCATTCCAGCCGCCAGGCTATGGTTGGAACAGTTCTGGCAGGCATTGGTGAATCATCATCTGCGGTGGAGGATATAAACAAGGCGTTGGATTCAGCAGCCCCTGGTATTACGCTTTTTGGTTTAAGCGGTCACATAATGCTTTATCTTGGCAATATAAACGGAAACTACTATACGCTTCATCAGCTTTTTGGCTATCATGATAAAGACGGCTTCAAGACCGTCAATAAGGCAGTGGTAACAAACCTTGAACTTGGCAAAGGCTCTCATATGGGCGCAATACTGGATAGGATAAAGAGTGTGAATCTTGTAATGTTGGACAAGGCGAATTGAGGATGAGGCTACAGGCAATTACGAATTACGAATTACGAATTACGAATTTAAAATCTAAAATCGTAAATCGTAAATCTCAAATCCTTTTACTGCTTCCTGCCTACTGTCTACTGTTTACTGCCTGTTGCCTGCTGTTCGCTGTCTCTGCCCATGCCGACCCACCCAAAACCAAGGGCGAGGTTGTAAAGAAAGAAAAGCAGCTGGAATCTCTTAAAAGAGAGATTGTGGAAAAAAGGAAAAGTTTAGAATATAATGTTAAAAAAGAGAATAATATCCTTGAGGAATTGGAAAGACTTGATAAGGCAAGATTTAAAAAAGAGGAAGAGTTGGCAGATATAGAAGATAATATTGTTAAGCTAAAGGGAAAAAGGAACGTTGTGGATGCCCGTATTACAACATTGGTGAGCGAGAGTGAAAGGCTTGCAGGGTTTTTGAACCAACGATTGGTTGCCATGTATAAGATGAATAAAGGCGGCATAATGCAGTCGCTTGTTTCATCCAACTCTGTTAATGATTTTGGCAGAAGATATAAATATATAAATAAGATAGTAGAGTATGATGTTGACCTGTTAAGGGATTATAAAGAGAATCAATCGTTTTTAGAAGCAGAAAGGGAAAGGCTTAAAGTATTTCAGGAAGAGGTATTTTCCTTAAAGCATGAGGTTGAACACAAAAAAGGAGAGATAAAAGAGGAAAAGGATAAAAAGCAAGCTATCTTGACAGCCATAAAAAAGAAAAAGAACATACAGCTTGCTGCCATACGGGAAATGGAGGGGGCCTCTAAAGAACTCCAGTCTTTTTTAGACAAATTCAAAAAGGATATGGCAGAAAATGCTCTAGGGAATCATACCTTTGGTTTTGCGGCTATGCGAGGCGGTCTGCCTATGCCGGTAGCAGGAAAAATTATTTCTATGTATGGAAAGGTAGAGCATCCTAAATTTCGCACAATTACTTTTAATAATGGTATTGAGATAGCTGCTAATATTGGGACTGAGGTTAGGTCTGTTTACAAGGGGAAGGTGGCGTATTCAGGATGGTTCAGAGGTTATGGAAAGGTTATGATTATAGACCACGGCGACGGCTATTTTACCCTGTTGGCCCGTCTTTCGAAAATTATTAAAGATGTGGATTCCAGTGTGGGAAAAGGAGATATAGTTGCCCTTGTAGGTGATACAGGCTCCACAAAGGGTCCGCACTTATATTTTGAGGTAAGACAGAAGGGTGTCCCGTTGGACCCGTTAAATTGGTTGGCTTATACAGAAGCGAAAAAATAGGCAGTAAGGAGTATGCAGAAGACAGTAATCAAATAGAAATGTCTAAACAGTAAACTTGAAATTAAAATAAATTACAGCAACGAGTCATTCACATTTTACTTTTTAATTGTTTATTTAGATATTTCTATTGATCACTAGACAGTAGGCAATTACTGCGTACTGCATATTGACTTCATAAGGAGGAGCAAATATCATGTTCAAAATGGTTAAAGGGAATAGGCTTATTCCGTTGACTGGGATAGCAATAGTAATAAGCATTTTTTTATGGGGAATAAATCACAGGGTTTCTGCTGTACTTCCTAAGGCATATGAAAATATAAGGATATTTACAGATGTTATTTCTATTGTGCAGGATAACTATGCTGAAGAAGTAGATTCTAAGAATCTTATTTACGGCGCAGTAAAAGGCATGCTACATGGGCTTGACCCTCATTCATCTTTTATGCCCCCTGAAGAGTATAAAGAGATGCAGGTTGAAACCAAGGGGAGTTTCGGTGGTATTGGCATAGAGATAGGCATGAGAGATGGAATGCTGACAGTTGTTGCCCCAATTGAGGATACACCTGCATTTAAGGCAGGAATAAAGGCAGGGGACAGGATAGTGAAGATTGGCGAAAAATATACAAAAGATATGACCATAAATGACGCTGTAAAGCTTATGCGTGGGGTCAAGGGTACAAAGGTTACTATCTGGATACTTCGGGAGAGTTGGAAGGATCCGCAGGAATTTACACTTACAAGGGATATTATTGCGGTAAAGAGTGTAAAGTATAAGACCCTTGAAGATGGGTTTGGTTATCTCCGTATTTCGCAGTTTCAGGAGAAAACTGCAAATGACCTTGAAGATGCATTGAATAAGCTTGGTTCAAAGGAGGGAAAGCTGAAAGGGCTTGTCCTGGATTTAAGGAATAATCCCGGCGGGCTTTTGCAGCAGGCTGTGGAGATTGCAGATAAGTTTTTGGAAGAGGGGCTGATTGTATACACAAAAGGGAGGGCATCTGGTCAGGATATGAGGTTTGAAGCCAAGGCTGAAGGCACTCAGCCTCCATACATGATAATTGTTTTGGTTAATGGGGGAAGCGCAAGCGCCTCAGAGATTGTAGCAGGAGCATTGCAGGATAATAAAAGGGCGGTAATACTGGGAGCGCAAACATTCGGCAAGGGGTCTGTGCAGACAATTATCCCATTAAGCGATGGTTCGGCCATAAAACTTACCACGTCTAAATACTATACGCCATCAGGCAGGTCTATTCAGGCCAAAGGCATTGAGCCTGATATCATAGTTGAAGATGTTGTGTCAAAAAACCATATAAAGGAAAAGGACCTGGAAAGACATCTTGAGGCGGAGGGCGGAGAGACTCAAAAACCAGAGAAGTTAGAAAAAAAAGTAAAAGTGGAGGAGAAGGCTGAAAAAGCAAAGGAAGAGACTGAGGACATCCAACTTAAGAGGGCATTGGATTATTTAAAGAGTTGGTATATATTTAAGGGAACAGCTCCGAAATCATAGATATTAAATCCTAATTTCTAAATCCTAATTTCTAATAAAAATCTAAATATCCTCCCCCTTTATCCCCCCTCTGGAGGGGGACAGGGGGAGGTTGGAAATTGGTAATTGGAAATTTTATTGGAAATTAGACATTAGGGTTTTTTATGTTTGTATTACCCACAGGAAAGTCAGAAGAACCAAAATGGAACACGAGAATGTCAAAAAACAAAACGAGTAAAAGAGGGTCTTTGTTTTCAAAGGCCCTCTTTATTTTTGGAATTGCGCTGGGTTTTTTCATTATGGTCATCGTAGGGTTTATTCTGTATTATGGCTATAAGGCAAAGGAGGGAGAACAAAAGAATTTACTTATACCTCCTCAAGTGGCAAAGATAGAAAAACCTCCACTTCCGTCCGTAAAGACTTTTGTCCCAAAGGCTAAGGTCGCAATAGTTATTGATGATATGGGACAGGATATAAAACAGTTGAGGGAGTTATTAGAGATAAATCTGCCTCTATCAATTGCTGTATTGCCATTTCTGCCTTATTCAAAAGATGTTGCAAAAGAAGCCAATGTGCACGGGAGAGATGTCCTGCTGCATCTCCCCATGGAGCCGAAAGACTCCAGGAATAATGACCCCGGGAAGGGGGCGCTTTTTACGAACATGTCAGAAGTTAAAGTTGCTGAGCAGGTCAAGAAGGATATTGATGCTGTTCCGTATATTACCGGCATAAACAACCACATGGGTTCAATGTTCACGGAGGATGAGAGATTGATGAAGGTTGTGCTGGAGATAGCAAAAACGAGAAATCTCTTTTTCCTTGACAGTAAGACCACGAGCAAATCGGCTGCCTATAGATTGGCAAAAGATATAGGGCTTAGAGCGGCAAACAGGCAGGTGTTTCTGGATAATAAAGAAGACATAAATTATGTAAAAGCGCAGATACAGGAAGTTATAGAGATTGCAAAAAAGAGAGGCAGCGCAATTGCCATAGGGCATCCTCACCCGGCTACTATTTTAGCTATAAAAGAAATGTTTCACACACTTAATCAAGATGTGGATGTGGTGGCTGTTTCTTCGTTGATTGACAGCATAAAGGAATAGTGGTAAATACAATTACGATTTACGATTTACGAATTACGATTTAAAATCTTTAAAATCTGAAATCGTAAATCTACAATCGTAAATCTTTCATGGGAGGTTTTGATGAGCATTCTTGTTGTTGGTTCTGTTGCGTTTGATTCGGTTGAAACGCCGTTCGGCAAGGCAGAGAATGTGCTGGGAGGCTCTGCAACTTATTTTTCTGCCGCTGCCAGCTATTTTTCTGAAGTCAAACTGGTGGCTGTGGTTGGCGAGGATTTTCCGAATGAGCATATAGATTTTTTAAAAGATAAGGGTGTGGATGTAACCGGTCTGCAAAGGATGCAGGGGAAGACATTTCATTGGAAAGGGCGGTATGACTATGACCTGAATGAAGCCCATACGCTTGCAACCCATTTGAATGTCTTTGAAAAATTTCAGCCTGATATACCGGAGGCTTACAGGAAATCATCGTATGTATTCCTCGCAAATATTGACCCTGATATCCAATGGAATGTGCTTCTTCAGGTTGAAAGGCCGAAATTTATTGCATGCGACACCATGAACTTTTGGATAGAGGGCAAACCCGATGCCTTAAAAAGGCTTTTATCAAAGGTTGACCTTTTTGTTTTAAATGAAGGCGAAGCAAGGGAGTTTGCAAAAGAGCCTAATCTGGTCAAGGCCGCCAAAAAGATTATATCCTACGGGCCAAAAACAATTATAATCAAGAGGGGTGAGTATGGGGCGCTGATGTTCAACGGCGGTTCCATATTTTCTGCCCCTGCCTATCCGCTGGAATCAATATTCGACCCGACCGGCGCAGGGGATAGTTTTGCCGGCGGCTTAATGGGATATTTAGCAAATACAGATGATGCAAGCGAGGCAAATATTCGGCAGGCCATTATCTTTGGCAGTGTTATGGCGTCTTTCAATGTAGAGGATTTCAGCCTGAACAGGATGAGAACCTTAACGCTGAAAGAGATTCGGGAAAGATACCGTCAATTTAAGCAATTGACCCATTTTGAGGATATATGACAAGAAACAGGCAATGGACTATGGGTTATAGGCCAAAAGAGCGAAAATGATACAGGAATCAGAAATCGGAAGTCAGAAGTCAGGATTTAGAAGTCAGAGGTTAGAATCAAGAAGCAAGAAAAAATCTTGCATCTTGCATGTGGCATCTTGCATCTTGCTGTTTGCTGTCTTCTACGGCTGCGCCGCCTCTGATGCAAGCCGAAAAGACGATGCAGATATACATTATAAGATTGGCGTTGTTCATCTTAATGAAGGGAACATCACTGCGGCTATGAAAGAGTTGACGAATGCTGTGGAGAAATATCACAAAGATGCCTCATTTCACAATGCGCTTGGCCTGGCATATTTTGCTAAAGGCATGCATGAAGATGCAGTAAAACATATGAAAGAAGCTACAAGGATAAACCCGAAGTTTTCTGATGCCCATACAAATCTTGCAGCTGTTTATCTTGAAAAAAAGGAGTGGGATTTAGCCGTAGCAGAAGCCAATCTTGCGCTCGCCGATATTTTTTACACTACCCCGGAATTTGCCTATTTCAACATGGGACGCGCCTTTTATGAGAAGGCTGATTATGCAAAGGCAGAGGAAAGCTATAAAAAGGCAATAGAGAGCAATCCGAAATATATCGTTGCCTACAACAATATTGGTCTTACCTATATGAAGATGAACAGAGATAAAGAGGCCGCAGATATGTTTGAGCTTGCGGTAAAGAATGCGCCGAATTATGTTGACGCCCATTACCGGCTTGGTCTTGTTTTGATAAACCTAAAGGATAAAAAAGGGGCATTCAATGCATTTCAAGAGGTTATAAAACTTGCCCCTGACAGCGAGATGGCAAGGTCTGCGAAAGGATATATAGATTTGTTGAAATGAATTTAAGATTGAAGATTGCAAATTGAAAAATGCAAAATTAAGAGAAGTTTTCAATTTGCACTTTACAATTTTCATTTTGCAATGGAGCAAAGCGACATGGAAAGCCCCGGAGAATATCTTAAGAGAGAGAGAGAGATTAGAGGCATCCCATTAAAGGATATTTCTAATACAATAAAGGTAAGAGTCGGGCTTCTCGCTGCGATAGAGAGAAACGATTTTGATGCCTTGCCGACAGCGCCTTTTGTAAAAGGTTTTATACAGGCATATTGTAAATACCTTGGTTTAGATGTGCAGGATGCACTGCTGCGCTATGAGGCATATATTCGTATTGCAGAGGATGAAACATCTGCAATGAAACAGAAGCCGGAAACTATTGCTCAACCACTGATTAGGTCTGTGGCTGAAAGCCTTGCGCCTTATTCACAGCTTGCGATTATAGCCGTTGCGGTTATCGCACTATTGATAATAGCAGGCGGTGTGTATATTATGTCAAAATCAAAGATGCAGCCATCTGCCACAACTGCTTCTTCTGTTCAGCAAGTTGACGATTCATCCAATTTCCAAACAAGAGAGAGTCAAACTGGAAATGGGGTGGGACGTGAAGTTATTGCAAAAAAAGAAGAGTCTTCTTTGTCAACAAAACCTGAAATCCAATCAAATCCAACCCATGAAATCTCTGCCTCTAAAATGTCAACAAAAAAAGAAAACAAGGATGTATTGCCAGGCAATGTTGTTATTGATAAAGGCCCTTTTGTACTAATAATAGAGGCTACAAAGCCTACGTGGATTAAAGCTGAGGTTGACGGCATGAACCCGTTTGAGGTGTCTCTAAAGCAGGGGGAAAAGATAAAATGGAATGCAAAAGAAAGGTTTTCTATTCTTATAGGAAACGCAGGCGGTGTTAATGTGATATTTAACAACAATTCGCTTGGCAGTTTGGGGGATGAGGGTAAGGTGGTAAAATTGGTGCTGCCGCCGGATAAGAAAGCAAGCAGTGAAAAGATAGATGAAACTAGGAATCGGTGAATAGGCGAATGGGCGAATGTTTGTCCCACTTTCCACGCTTCTCCAGTTCTCCGCTTCTTTCTATTAAAGAGAGGTGTACATGGAAACCATAACCCGCTGCAGGAAATGCGGTAAAAAAATGAAAGGTGAGAGGGTGGATGACTACAGGGTAAAACTGGTATGCTCATGCGGCTTCTGGGAATTTAAGACCATGCCTGCGGCCAGCAAGGCGATAAATCCCTATTATCAAAGGGATACATTTTCACATGTAAAGATTGACGAGCAAGGCGGTCTTGTCTTTGAGATGGAAAAGGCAAACAGAGAGAGGATGGAGATTATAACCCTTGAAGAGATAAGCATGCTTGCCAGTTCCGACTATGAGCTTGATGATGTGCTTCAATCCATTGTGGAAAAAACAGCAAAAAGATTAGGCGTGGATGTTTCTTCAATATATCTTTGGGACGGAAATGAACTTGTTTTACGGGCAACCACAAGCTTCAGAAAAGAGGCTATTGGAAAGGTTAGGCTTAAGCTGGGCGAGGGTATTACAGGCGCTGCTGCAAAGCAAGGAAAACCTATTTATGTAGAGGATGTATCAAAAGATCCCAGGTATAAAAAATTTTCCGAACTCCGGGAACAAAATTATACAGCTATGTTGTCACACCCCATCATTCATAAGGACGAGCTTTTTGGAGTACTGAATGTCCAAACAGTTGCCCCAAAAGAATTTCAGGAAGATGAACTCTATTTTGTGTCTGTAATTGCCAATATGCTCCTTGGCGCCATAAGGATTAGAAAGAAGGTATAAGTTGCTTTGTAGAAAATGCGGGACAAACTTCCCTGCTATAGGCAGCGACATAAATTTGTAGTCTGCCGATTTATCGGCGGTTTTAAACTTGTCCCCGCAGGCTTTAAGCGGGGATACGCCCATGGGGCACCCAACAGAAGGTTGGGTTGGGCAAACTACAGCTACTTATTTTTGTCGTCCACTATAACATCGTAAACTGCCCAAAATGCAGCGCCGCCTTGTCCCGCCCAATCAAAATTTTAAAACCAAAACCAGAGAAGCCATCTAGCGCAATAAGAACAGTCATTCTGGCTGCAAACCTTATTTCCCTATTATCCTTACCGTGCTTGCCTGAGGGCCTTTTTCTCCCTGTTCTTCCGCAAAATGCACTTCTGCGCCAACCTTCAGGAGCTTAAACTCGTTGTTAAGCACGCTGTTTTCATGAAAATATATTTCCCTGCCATCCAATGTAGTGATGAAGCCATACCCTTTGTCAGGAAATATGGCGCTTACCATAGCAGGAGGAATTTCCTCGTGCCGTTTTGTATCGCCCCTCTGTTTCCTTGCGTAGTCTTCCAATTTGCGCAGCGCTGCATCAAAGGCGTCTCTTATTGCCACATAGATATCCTCATCAGGCTCGCGTTTTATCACTATTTCTCCGCCAGGCACTGTCATATAAATGTGAATGTCGTATAACATGCCTTTATGTTTGTGGCGATGTGGAACCTCTATCACAACTCTGCATCGCATGATGTGGCTGTAAAAATTGTCCAGTTTTTCCACCTTTTCCCGTATCTGTTCTTTTATAATATCAGTTATTTCAAAATTGAGAGAAGTGATTTGCAGCTGCAGTTTCATATACTGTCTCCATTCTTAAGAAAACTTATAGTAGTATTTCCCCAGCCAATCTGGTGGGCCGCTGGAGAGTCGAACTCCAGACCCGCTGATTAAGAGTCAGCTGCTCTGCCAACTGAGCTAGCGGCCCGTTAATGATTTACAATTTACGAATTAAGATTTACGATTTTAAAAAATCTAAAATCTTAAATCTACAATCTAAAATCGTATTACGTTCCTATCTCCCATGATGCAAGGTATTTTTTCTGCTCTGCTGTAAGGATGTCTATTTTTACGCCCATGGAAATAAGCTTTAACCTCGCTATCTCTTTATCAATATCTGCTGGGACTTTATAAACCTGTTTTTCAAGCTTTTTGAAGTTTTTTATCACATATTCGGCTGAGAGCGCCTGGTTTGCAAAGCTCATATCCATAACACTTGCAGGATGGCCTTCGGCTGATGCAAGATTAACCAGTCTGCCGTCTGCCAAAAGGCATATCCTCCTGCCGTCCTTCATAAGATATTCCTCAACAAAATCCCGGACAATTCTTGTGCCGATGCTGAGCGACTTAAGCCCTTCTATATCAAGCTCAACATTGAAGTGGCCTGAATTTGATACTATGGCACCGTCCTTCATTATCTTAAAATGCTCTTTTCTGATGACATTGACATTGCCTGTGACAGTGCAGAACACATCGCCAATCTTGGCTGCTTCTGCAATAGGCATAACCCGATAGCCGTCCATGACAGCCTCTATGCCTTTTACTGGGTCAATCTCGGTTACAATAACATCAGCGCCCATGCCCTTCGCCCTCATGGCGAGGCCCTTGCCGCACCAGCCGTAGCCGCATATAACAAATTTTGCGCCTGCCAAAAGTTTATTTGTTGCCCGCACAATGCCGTCAATGGTTGACTGGCCTGTGCCGTATCTGTTGTCAAAAAAGTGCTTTGTGTCTGCATCGTTTACAGCAATGACAGGAAACATAAGCACATTCTTTGCCGCCATGCTCTTGAGCCTGATGACGCCGGTTGTGGTCTCTTCTGTTGAGCCGATGATATTTTTTATAAGGTCTTTTCTATCGCCGTGAATCGCAGCCACAAGATCAGCGCCGTCGTCCATAGTTATATGCGGCTTTGCATCCAGCACGGCATTTATATGCTGATAATATGTCTTGTTATCTTCGCCTTTTATTGCGAATGTAGGTATTCCGAAATCCTTTACAAGGGATGCTGCCGTATCATCCTGTGTGCTGAGGGGATTTGATGCGCATAGATAAGTATCAGCGCCGCCTTCTTTCAACGTCCTCATCAGGTTTGCCGTCTCAGTTGTAACATGCAGACATGCAGCTAATTTGTAACCCTTAAGAGGCTTTTCCTTTGCAAATCTGTTGCGTATAAGCCTTAAGACAGGCATATCCTTTTCAGCCCATTCAATCTTCAGCTTGCCCTTTTTTGCCAGACTAATATCCTTTACATGATACTTCATTAAGCCTCCAGTTTTTAATTGAAAATATGAATCGGAGAACAGGAGAATCGGAGATACGGTGATAGAGACAAGATTCTGTCTTTCTCCGTTTCCCCGTTTCTCCCCTCTCCGTTTCTATATTACAGTTTTGCTGCTTTCTTCAATGCCGCTGCCTTATCGGTTTTCTCCCATGTGAATTCGGGCTCATTTCTGCCGAAATGGCCGTTGGAAGCTGTTTTTCTATAGATGGGTCTGAGAAGATCCAGTGTTTTTATGATATCTGCCGGCTTCATCTTGAAGCTTTCCTGAATGAGATGGACAATCTTTTCCGGCGCAATCTTTTCTGTGTCAAATGTGTCAACCATAACTGATACCGGTTCGGCAACGCCTATTGCATATGCTAGCTGCACCTCGCATTCATCTGCAAGGCCTGCTGCAACCACATTCTTTGCAACATACCTTGCCATATATGAGGCAGACCTGTCCACCTTTGACGGGTCTTTGCCTGAAAATGCTCCGCCGCCGTGGCTTCCGTGGCCGCCGTATGTATCAACTATTATCTTTCTTCCTGTCAACCCGCAGTCACCCTGAGGGCCGCCTACAACAAACCTTCCTGTGGGGTTTATATAATACTTTGTGTTTTTATCCAAGAACTCGGCCGGGATAACCTTTTTTACAACCTCTTCAATTATAGCCTCTCTTAGTTTTTTATTATCAACATCAGGCGAATGCTGGCTTGAGACCACAACCGTATCAACCTTTACAGGCCTGTTATTAATATATTGTATTGTAACCTGAGATTTTCCATCCGGCCTCAAAAACTTGAGCTCGCCACTTTTTCTTGCCTCTGCAAGCCTCTGTGTTATCTTGTGCGCAAAATGTATAGGCATGGGCATAAGTTCCGGTGTATGGTTGCATGCATATCCAAACATAAGTCCCTGGTCTCCAGCCCCTTGCTCCTTGCCTTCAGTAGTGTCAACGCCCATTGCGATATCAGGCGACTGTTTATCCAGTGTTACCATAACGGCGCAGGTATGCGCATCAAAACCCATACTGGCATCGGTGTAGCCTATATCCCTGATAGTATTCCTTATAATATCGGGATAGTTTAACTGAGCCTTTGTGGTTATCTCTCCTGCTACAAGCGCCAGACCTGTTGTGACAAGCGTTTCACAAGCTACCCTGCTCTTTTGGTCTTGTGAGAGTATTGCATCCAGGACAGAATCAGATATCTGATCAGCAACCTTGTCGGGATGTCCCTCGGTAACAGATTCTGATGTAAAAAGATAGTTCTTAATTCCCATAAGTAGTAGCCTCCTTTAGCCGTATTAAAAAATTTGAAATGTAGAAGTAAACATTTTTTGTATAATATGTCAATAATTAAATTAAGTCCGTTAGCTAAAATTCAAAATTAATTGTCAATTGTTTGAAAGAATTGATAGAGGTTGTGTGAAAAAAGGCGCTGCTAAATTATATCTAAATCAACCCTTCAAGAGGAATAAAATTCATTGATATTGCGCTTGCAACAGCGCTATGTGTTATCTTTCCTTTAAATATATTAACTCCTTTTGCTAAAGCGGCGTCTTGTTTTAATGCATCAACTCCGAGATTTGCTATTTTTACAATATATGGCAGAGTTGCGTTTGTAAGTGCAAAAGTTGATGTTCTCGGTACAGCGCCAGGCATATTTGTAACGCCGTAATGAATAATACCATCGATTTCATAAACAGGGTTTGAGTGAGTTGTTGGCTTAATAGTTTCTACGCAGCCGCCCTGGTCAACAGATACATCTACAATTACAGAGCCCTTTCTCATTTTTGAAATCATGTTTCTTGTAACCAAATGCGGTGCCTTGGCGCCGGTAATGAGAACCCCACCAATGACGAGGTCAGCGTCTATAACCGCCTTTTCAATATTATACGCATTTGAGGCATAGGTCTCTATCCTGTCTCCAAATATGTCGTCAAGATAACGCAGCCTTTCAAGGCCACGGTTTATGATAACAACCTTTGCCCCCAACCCTACTGCTATCTTTGCAGCGTTTGTCCCAACCACCCCTCCGCCAATAATCGCCACCTTCCCTTTTTCTACGCCCGGCACGCTGCCAAGCAGCACTCCTCTTCCGCCGTTTGTCTTCATCAGATAATATGCGCCAACCTGAACAGCTATTTTTCCCGCAACCTCGCTCATGGGCGTCAGTATCGGAAGATTTCCGTCCTGAAGCTCAACCGTTTCATAGGCAACAGCGATGATACCGCTTTTTATCAGTGCACTGGTCAGTTCAGGCATTGGGGCAAGGTGAAGGTAGGTAAAAAGCATCTGGTCTTTTCGTAATAATGGATATTCCTGAGGGAGCGGTTCTTTGACCTTCACAATCATATCAGCCGACTTAAATACCTCGTGGGCTGTGTCAACCGTCTTTGCGCCCTCATCTAGATACTCCTCATTGCTTATTCCGCTGCCAATGCCGGCGCCATTTTCAATTATTATCTTATGCCCTGCCCTGGTAAGGACATTGACGCCTGCTGGTGTTATGGCAACACGATACTCATTATCTTTAATCTCTTTTGGAATGCCTATTATCATATGAATACAGGCTATGGGCAAGGGGCCGCCATAGGCTATGGATTTTTGTTGGTCCTATTGCCTATTGTCTATCACCTATTGCCTGTTTTTATCAAAGGTAACACATCTTTCTTTAGAAATGCAATATCACCTTGCATAGATTCTAAAAGCTGCTCTCTTTTTTCGGCTGCAAGTCCAAATGGTTCATCAACGACCGAATTTCTGCTGACACCAAACTTTTCTGCCATATGAGCAAATTCATGAGGTATCTTGTTTTGCAGTTTCACGCCATTCATCACAGTCCATGCCAATGTCCACGCCCTTGCCACGTTGTCAAGGTTATAACCACCTCCGCCCAGGGCAATCCATGGCAGGCCGCATGACTTAAAATAGTTTATCAATATCTCAAAGCCATTGGTTGTAAGATTAAGATGGGTTATGGGGTCAGTCCTGAATGTGTCTACGCCAAGTTGCGTAACAATTATATCCGGTTTGAATCTGTCAATAAACAGCGGCACGATATCCTTAAAACTTTTTGTAAAAACCACATCATCCGCCTCCGGCGGCAAAGGAAGATTGACTGAGTAACCCTTGCCTTTGCCAACGCCTGCCTCATTGGGAAATCCAGTCCCCGGAAAAAGATAATGCCCGCTCTCATGCAGAGAGATTGTTAAAACCCGGTCTGTGTCATAAAACGCTGCCTGCACACCGTCGCCGTGATGGGCATCTATGTCAACATAGGCAATCCTTTTACCCCTGGTGAGCAGATATTTAATTGCAAGGACAGCGTCATTCAGATAGCAAAAGCCCGATGCCTTGTCTGCCATTGCGTGATGCAGGCCGCCGCAGATGTTAAAGGCGATGTCGGTTTTTCCGGACGAGACTAACTCCGCAGCCTGAAGAGACGCACCCGCTGAATAAAGCGACCATGCATAGACTCCTTTAAAAACAGGATTATCGCCAAATCCGAGGCCGTGCCTCCACCCGTTTTCCGGCATATCTCCCGAGTCTGCCTGTTTCAGTGTTTTAATATACTCCTTTGTGTGAAAGCAAAGAAGTTCCGCCTCTGTTGCCTTTCTTGCATCAATCAGCCGGGTATCCGGCGTGTTTAAAAGACCGTATGACTTTATGAGTTCGTAGGTAATTATGAGCCTGACAGGCATCATCGGGTGGCTTGAGCCGTAGCTGTATTTGCCAAACTCATCAGAATATAAGAAAGCAGTTTTCATACTGGTATTTAAATTAGCCCCAAAAAATAGACATTGATTTTCGGGGAAACCTGTAAGTTGGCTGTTAGACAACACACCCCTAAATCCCCTCTCGAGAGGGGACTAAAGGGGTGTGTTATTTGAGACGAGCCGTATGTTCACCGATACGGTGAGGAACAAAAATTGTTCGATAACGAAGTATGGCAGCCAAATCGCAGGTTTGTAAAATAGCGAGGTTTTTAATAGCTATTTCACTGTTAGCCTGTGTTACGCAGCCCGGCTGCGATGCAGTTGATACTCATCATGAGCGTTGCGATTAATTTTTCTTTTTCATTGCCGGTTAAACTTCCATTTCGCAGTCGTTTTAAAAGTGTGACCTGAATATAATTTACGGGGTCTATACTCGGTTTTCTCATATCTATAGATTTTTGAAGAAACTGGCTGTTATCCAATATCTTCTTTTGTTTTGTAATCATTAAGAGCATTTTTACCGTAAGGTTAAACTCCGCATTGATTTTTTTATAAATCCTATGTCTTATCCTTTTATCTTTTACCAATGAAGAGTAGAATCCGGCGATTGTCATGTCTGATTTTGCGATAACCATCTGAATATTATCTACGAGATTATTAAAAAATGGCCAATGCTCATACATATCCTGAAGGAGCCTCTTGCGCCCGGCATTGCCGCCGATAAACGTCTCCAGACTGGAACCAAACGGATACCATCCCGGTACGATATGTCTGCTTTGGTTCCAGCTAAAAACCCATGGGATTGCCCGCAAATCTTCTACCTTGCCGCCCCCCTTTCTGTATGTTGGCCGGGAGCCTATATTGAGATGCTCCAGTTCTTCTATGGGAGTGGCCTGATAAAAGTATGTTAAAAAATCCGCATCATCAACCAGCTCCCGGTAGAGTCTGTAAGATATTTCGGAAATTTCCTTGAATGCCTCCTCAAATATAATTTCTTTGTTTGACTGTTCACTGTTAACCGTTAACTGTTCACTGTCTAATGTTGCCTCCATAACCCCGGCAACGAGCATGTTTAAATTATACAATGCTGTGCCGAGATTTGCATATTTGGAGGATATGACTTCGCCCTGTTCCGTTATCTTGATAAGGCCGTTGACCGTGCCTCGCGGCTGGGCAAGGATTGCCTTGTGCGTAGGGCCTCCGCCTCTGCCGACGGTACCGCCTCTTCCATGAAAGAATTTCAGCTTAAGCTTATATGCCGCTGCCGTCTCTGTTATTATCTTCTGAGCCTGATAGAGTTCCCACCCTGATGTTAATATGCCGCCGTCTTTGCAGCTGTCTGAATAGCCGAGCATAACCTCATACATATTATCTCTTTTTGCAAGATATCTTCTATAGGTATGGTTTGAAAATAGTTCTCTGAGTATAGCCGGAGCCCTCCTTAAGTCGTCTATGGTTTCAAAGAGCGGCACGATGTCAAGCCTGTTAAACAGCTCGTTATCGCCGCCGACCCCGCAAAGCCCAGCCTCCTTGGCCAGAAGCTGAACGGCCAGGATATCGCTTGCGTTGTGCGTCATACTGACTATGTAAGAGCCTACGGCATCCCAGCTTATTTCTTCCTGGGCATGTTTGATTACCCTGAATGTATCCAGGACCTCTTTTGTTTCGGGTGACAGATGCAGATAGTCCGGCACCAAAGGTCTTATAGAGGCAAGCTCTTTGGAAAGGATCCTTGCCTTGTCATGCTCCGGCAAGGCAAGGTATCCTGATTTTACAATGCAGGCCTTTTCTAACAATTCTGCAATAGCCATTCTATGGATTTCACTGTGCTGCCGTATATCCAGCTTTGCCAGATGAAAGCCAAAGGTTTCTGCCTGCCTTATCAGCGGCTCAATATCAAGTTTTGAAATCCTTTCTCCCTTATTTTCATGAAGGCTTGCCTTTATTATGTTCAAATCCTGTATAAATTCTTCAGCGTTCCTGTAACTCAAACCTTCAGGTTTGACGCCTTCAAGGCTAAAGCCTTGAGTTACAGTTTCTTCAAACCTGCCCTCTGACCCCTGCCCCCTGGCCCCTGCCTTTAAGGTATTTTCAAGTTTTCTCTTGATAAGAGAAAGTTTCTGTCGGTATGGTTCATGGGGATTTCTTGATAGTATCTTTTGTCCGTCAGCATCCATATCTCGCGCATCATGCTTTATGGATGTAAGAAGCTCGCTGCTGGGAGAGATAAGCTGCCGGGATATGCTTAATTTGGATATAAGCGCAGATACGATTTCTACGTATTTGGAAAGGACTAATTCCTTGTGCGACGTTAACGTCCAGTTTATCTTTTCACTGGTTACAAACGGATTTCCATCCCTGTCGCCGCCTATCCAGCTGCCGAATGAGAATAGCGGCAGGAAGGCAGTCCGGCGGCTGCCGTCCGTCCGGGGCATGAAAAATTTATATCCGGGGTAATATTTGCGAAGCTGGTAAAAAAGCTCGTCATACAGCATGGGCAGGACGTCAAAAAATGTTTTATTGAAATAAAAAAAACCGTTTAAAACTTCTTCTTCTACCCTGGGGCGGGCCAGCCGTATATCTCCGGTCTGCCAGAGCTTCTGAACCTCTCCCAGTATGTCTTCCCGTATAAGCTCTTTTTCTCTCTTTGTCCATATAGTGTTTTCCTTTTTGAATATTGCAAGATATATCTTTCTGTGTTTTTCCAGAACGGTTCTTCTTTTCACCTCTGTTGGGTGCGCTGTTATTACCGGCATGACCCCGAGTCGGGTTAAGAGAAGCTGCACTTCATCATGACCAATGCCTTTTTGCTTAAACGATTTGATGCATTCCTCCAGAGAGCCGGGGACAGGCTGGCCGTTCCTTTGCGTTGCCCGTCTGTCCTGCATGCTGAAATTTTCTTCGGCCAGATTGATAAGCTGGAAATTTATTGAGTATGCCTGGATAATCCGGACTGCCTCATTCAGACTAAGGCTTTTTACCTTTTTTAACAGGCTGCCTCCATACCAAAATTTTTGGCGCCGGGATTTATTGGATAATATTGAGCGGCTTATGTATTTGGCAGGAAGGGCGCTGGCTGCGCTCAGGTCTTCTATGACCTTGAGCAGCCTTGCCCCAACCTGTTCCTCAAGAACCTGATGGAGGATTGTTTTTAGATAGGCTATATCATCAAGAAGGGCTTTATCTTTCGCATGTATAAGATGATTGGAAAGCTGGCGAGGCGGTCTTTTCTTCTTATCTCTTACCACATAATCCACCTTCCTCTCTCTTTGTTTATGAAAAAGCTTTCTGAAGTAAGCTTTTTATTGATTTGTTTGCAAATGCTAACAGTTATTACGCCATAGTGTCAAGATTAAGGTGAATTAGCCCTTTTCAAACTCCATAAATTATGATAGGCTTTTTTCCCATGCAGCACTCCAATTTTGTTCATTTGCATCTGCACACGCAGTATAGTCTGCTTGACGGGGCTATAAGGCATGATGACCTTTTCAATCTTGCCAGGGAATACAGGATGCCTGCCCTTGCAATGACTGACCACGGGAACATGTTTGGGGCTGTTGAGTTTTACGAGAAGGCATCTCACTACGGCATAAAACCCATCATAGGATGCGAGACATATGTTGCCACTGGCAGCAGATTTGATAAAGCGATAAATCGCTCAAGCAGGGATGATGAAGACGGAGGTGTATCGTTTCATCTGATACTTCTGGTAAAAAATATAAAGGGGTACAGGAATCTGTGCAAGCTTGTATCTTCTGCCTATCTTGAAGGTTTCTATTACAAGCCCAGAATAGACAAGGAGCTTCTCAAAACAAACAACGAAGGGTTGATTGCCCTCAGCTCCTGCCTCCATGGAGAGATTCCCTATCTTTTGAATAACGGCAATAAGGAGAAGGCATTAAAGGTTGCTCTGGAGTATAAGGCAATATTTGATAACAAGAGATTTTATCTGGAGCTTCAGGACAATAAACTTGAAGAACAAAAAAAGGTGAACCAAGGGCTTCTGGAAATAAGCAGGAAACTGGATATACCTCTGGTTGCCACCAATGACTGCCATTATCTCAAGAGGGAAGAGGCAAGGGCGCATGATGTGCTTATCTGTATCCAGACAGGAAAAACGGTAAATGCCACCGACAGACTTAAGTTCAGGACTGATGAGTTTTATTTCAAGTCTCCAAAAGAGATGGAAACGGCGTTTAGCAGCTATCCGGAGGCAATAAAGAATACTATAGAGATTGCCGAGCGGTGCAATTTAGAGCTTAAACTTAAAGAACATCACCTGCCTGTTTTTCCTGTTCCGGACGGCAATGATATTGATGCCTTTTTTGAGAATCAAGCAAGGCATGGGCTGGAGAAGCGGTTAAGGGCGATGGGATTGGAGGAAGAAAGGGGAGAGGAAGGTGAAGTAAAATCCGAAATCCGAAATCCGAAATCCGAAATCACGAAATGGCACTATTATGAAAGGCTGGAAAAAGAACTTAAGGTAGTTAAGGCAATGGGGTTTGCAGGATATTTTCTTATTGTGGCGGATTTCATAAACTTTGCCAAAAAACAACATATACCGGTAGGGCCCGGCAGGGGGTCAGCTGCGGGTAGTCTTGTTGCCTATGCGCTCGGCATTACCAATCTGGACCCTATACAACACAATCTCCTTTTTGAAAGATTTTTGAACCCTGACAGGATAAGTCTTCCTGATATTGATATAGATTTCTGTATTGAAGGCAGAGACGATGTAATAAGATATGTTTCGGAAAAATACGGCAAGGATAATGTGAGCCAGATAATAACATTTGGCCAGATGAGGGCGAAGGCGGTGATAAGGGATGTGGGCAGGGCAATGGATATACCCTACAGCGAGGTTGATAAAATAGCTAAGCTTGTCCCCAATGTATTGAATATAACCATTGATGATGCCGTTAAACAGGAGTCGAGGCTGAAGGAGCTTATTGACAAGGATATACGGATTAAAGAATTGATGGATGTGGCAAAAACTCTGGAAGGTCTTCCCCGTCATGCATCCACCCATGCTGCCGGCGTTGTCATAGCAAATAAGCCTTTAATAGAATATCTCCCTCTCTACAAGGGACCCAAGGAAGAGGTTGTGACAACGCAGTATGATATGAAGGCCGTTGAAAAGATAGGCCTTGTCAAGTTTGATTTTCTTGGTTTAAAAACCCTGACGGTTATAGACAGTACGGTAAAGCTGGTAAAAGAGAATAAGGGGATAGAGCTTGATATAGATAATGTAAGGCTTGATGACGTTGGCACCTATAAACTTCTTGGTTCCGGCAATACAAACTGTATATTCCAGCTTGAAAGCTCCGGCATAAAAGAGCTGCTCAGAAAGTTGAAACCTGAGACGTTTGAAGATGTTATGTCGGTTGTTGCCCTCTATAGGCCTGGACCGCTCCAAAGCGGCATGGTTGATGATTTTATAAAAAGAAAGCACGGCAAAGCGCCAATAAAATATGAACTTCCCCAGCTTAAGGATATACTGGCCAATACCTATGGCGTAATTGTTTATCAGGAGCAGGTCATGGAGATAGCCAAGGTTCTTGCAGGCTTCAGCCCGGGTGACGCCGATGTGCTGAGAAAGGCAATGGGCAAAAAACTTCCCGAAGAGATGGTAGTCCAAAGGGAAAGATTTATTGAAGGGGCAAAGAAGAATAAGGTAGAGCAGAAGAAGGCAGAAAAGATTTTTGATCTCATGGCAAACTTTGCCGGTTATGGGTTTAACAAGTCTCACAGCGCAGCATATGCGCTCATTGCGTATCAAACTGCATATCTCAAGATGCACTATCCCGTGGAATTTATGGCGGCGATGCTGACTTCTGAAACGGCTGATACCGACAAGGTAATTAAATATATCGGAGAATGCCGCGATATGGGAATTGGAATACTGCCGCCGGACGTGAATGAAAGCAGGAAAGATTTTACCGTTGTCAGCAATAAGATAAAGTTCGGTTTGGCCGCAGTAAAGAATGTTGGGGAAGCTGCAATAGATGTGATACTCAAGACAAGAGAGCAGGACGGACAGTTTACCTCTATGGCAGACTTCTGCACAAGGGTTGACTTGAGAAAGGTGAACAAACGTGTTATAGAAAGCCTGATAAAATGCGGGGCATTTGATTTCACCGGCGCAAAAAGGGCGCAGCTCATGACGTCACTGGATAAGATTATGGATATGTCACAGGCTGTGCAGAAAGACAGGGATAACGGTCAGATAAGCATATTTGGTGCGGTGCCGGGCATAAATTTGCAAGCTGTTCCCATGCTTCCGCACATAGAGGAATGGCATGAGGCCCAGCTCTTACATTATGAGAAAGAAGCGCTGGGTTTTTACATTACCGGCCACCCTCTTGAAAAATACGCAAACGAGCTTAAATATTTAGCAAATGCGGATACGGACAGCTTAAAAGAAAAATCGGACGATGAAGATGTAAGTATTGCCGGCATAGTAACGGCGGCAAAGGAGATAAACACAAAAAAGGGAGACCGGATGGCCTTTGTTACCCTGGAAGACCTCAAAGGCTCTGTTGAGGTAGTTGTATTTTCCGATGTGTATAAAAATGCCGCTTCCTATTTCAGCGGTGATGCGCCTATTCTGGTAAAAGGCAAGATTGATAAAGGGGAGGAGAATGTAAAGATTATCGCGAGTTCCGTGTTTCCTCTGGCAGGGGTGAAGCTGAAGCAGCCGGCAGCGCAGACAAAAGAAATTGAGGTCAGGGGCCTGCCCCCGAATGTTTCTATCGGGGGTCAGGGAGCAGGGGTCAGCAAAAACAGAGACCATGAATCCCAAAATCAGCCCTCTGTTCATATTAAAGCAGGCGCGGTTAAATTTGGGAATGGCTCTCTGGAGGAAATAAAGGGAATTTTAAATGCCCATTCAGGCAGCACCACGGTCTATTTCCATATTTTGCTGGATGACAGAGAGGTGGTCATTGAAGCATCCGATAATCTTAGGGTTGCACCGTATGAAAAATTTGTAAAAGACATTGAAGCGCTTTTGGGGGATGGGAGTGTTGTTGTAAATACAAAAAGGTAAAATGCAAACAGAAATTCCAAATTATAAACTCCAAAACCCAAATAAATTCCAATGACTAAAATTTCAATTTTAAAAAAAGTTTGGTTGTTGTGATTTGGCCATTGGATATTATTTGTAATTTGAGATTTGGAATTTGTTTCTCAGGGGTGACAAGATGGCGCTTCAGCAATTCTTAGAATTCGAAAAACCGGTGGTTGAACTGGAGAAGAAGATAGAAGAACTCAAGCAAACAGCCTTGGGTGAGAAGGCTGATAGTGCGGGGCATATATCTTGTTTGTCCGAGATAGAAAGGCTTAGCGCAGAGGCAAAAAAACTTCAGGAAGATATATTCTCAAACCTTACGCCGTGGCAGATAATGCAGCTTGCAAGACATCCGCTCAGGCCATACACACTGGATTACACGCAGAGGGTATTTACTGATTTTATTGAGCTGCACGGCGACAGAAATTTCAGGGATGATCCTGCTATAGTTGGAGGCCTCGCAATGCTTGAGAATGAGCCTGTCATGGTTATAGGCCACCAGAAAGGGAGGACAGCAAAGGAAAAGGTCTTCAGGAATTTTGGTATGCCTAATCCAGAGGGTTATAGAAAGGCAATCAGACTGATGAGCATGGCTGAGAGACTTAAAAAACCAATTATAACATTTATAGATACGCCAGGCGCTTTCCCAGGCATAGGCGCAGAGGAGAGGGGACAGGCAGAGGCGATTGCCAAAAATATTATGGTTATGTCAAGGCTTAAGGTTCCTATCATTGTTGCAGTTATAGGCGAAGGCGGCAGCGGCGGTGCGTTGGCAATCGGTGTCGGCGACCGGGTCCTGATGCTGGAGTATTCAACATATTCGGTAATCTCCCCTGAGGGATGCGCTGCAATACTCTGGAAAGATGGAAGCAAGGCAGATGTTGCTGCAAGGGCTCTCAAGATGACAGCAAAAGACCTTTATAGGCTTGAAATAAGTGATGAGATAATAAAAGAGCCGCTTGGCGGCGCTCATCAGGATATAGAAACAATGGCAAAAACCTTGAAAGAGGCGCTTGTAAGGTTGCTTCAGGATTTGAGGAAATTTTCTCAGGATGAACTGCTGGATATGAGGTATAAGAAATATAGGGAGATGGGAAAGTTTTACGAGGCAGTGATTTAAAAATTGCAAATTATAACCTGATTTACGAATTACGATTTACGAATTACGAATAAACCCCCTTGCCCCCTTTAATAAGTGGGAATAATCGTAAATCTAAAATCGTAAATCTAAAATGGAGCAAAGCGACTTGGGCGACTTAAAAAAAATAAAAAATATAAGATCAAAAATAGATAATATTGATGATAAACTGCTTGAGCTCTTAAATAAGAGGGCATCTCTTGTAATTGAGGTTGGCAAAGTAAAATTAGAGGGGAAGAGGGATTTCTATGTTCCTGCAAGAGAAAAGGAGATATACCAGAGGTTGATCCGGAATAATACAGGACCGTTCCCAAATCAGGCATTAAGGAATGTATTCAGGGAGATAATGTCCGCATCGCTTTCGTTGGAAAAGCCATTGCATGTAGCCTATCTTGGGCCAAAGGCTACCTTTACCCATCAAGCGTGCATGCACTTTTTTGGCCTTTCCGCTGAATTTATTCCCGAGAAAGATATTGCAGACATTTTTGACGATGTTGAACGTGGCAAGGTTGATTTCGGCGTGGTTCCCATAGAAAATACAACCGAAGGCGTCGTGAGCCATACCATCGATATGTTTGTGACATCTGATATAAAGATTTGCGGTGAGATAACCATGGAAGTCTCACTCTCTCTTCTAAACAGGACAGGCAAGATACATGATGTAAAAAAAATATACTCTCATCCCCACGCTATTGCAGAGTGCAAAGAATGGCTAAGGGGGCGTTTCCCAGATGTTCCTCTGTTTGATGTGTCATCCACTGCTATGGCGGCTCAGACCTCAAGTGAAGATCTGTCCAGTGCGGCCATAGCAAGTGAGTTTGCTGCCACGTTATATGACTTGCAAGTAGTTGAGCGGAAGATAGAGGACCATTCAAACAACTTTACACGATTTCTTGTAATCGGGAAAAAGAATCCTGATAAGAGCGGCGATGATAAGACCTCGGTTATGTTTGCAGTCAAGGATATGCCTGGCGCATTATACGAGATACTTAAACCGTTCGCTGAGAGAGGAATCAACCTTACCAAGATTGAATCCAGACCGCAGAAGGGCAAGGCGTGGGAGTATATATTTTTTGTAGATATGGATGGGCATGTATCAGACAGCAAAGTATCCAAGTCTATTAAAGAACTGGAGACCAAATGTTCTTTTATGAAGATAATGGGGTCATATCCAAAGGGCGGCTTAAAACAATAGAGAGGCAATGTATGGTAGTATCAGTAAAAAAACTCGTATCCGATGAAATTGAGGCCTTAGTTCCATATCCGCCTGGCAAGCCTATGGAAGAGCTTGAGCGGGAGCTGGGAATCAAAAATTCCATAAAACTCGCTTCAAATGAAAATCCTCTTGGGCCTTCACCAAAGGCCGTGGATGCTGTATCCAAGGCGTTGAAGAATCTCCACAGGTATCCTGACGGAGGGTGTTTTTATTTAAAGGAAAAACTTGCACAGCATCTTAAAGTCAGGCCGGAAAATCTCATAATAGGCAACGGCTCCAACGAAATCATTGAACTTATCATCCGGACATTTTTAAGGCCTGGCGATGAGGCTGTCATGGGCAATCCATCCTTTGCGGTTTATCCGCTGGTTGTGCCTGCTGCCGGCGGAAAAAGTATACTTGTGCCTTTGAAAAATCTGACGCACGATTTGGATGCAATGTTTAATGCGATAACCGAAAAGACAAAATTGGTGTTCATTGCTAATCCGAACAATCCCACAGGCACAATGAATACAAAGGCGCAGGTTGATAAATTTATAAGCAGGCTGCGTGATGATGGCATAATTATTGTTCTGGATGAGGCGTATTACGAATTTGTTACAGACAAGGATTTTCCCGATTCATTGGATTATTTGAACAGCGGCAAGAATCTGGTGATACTCAGGACATTTTCCAAAATTTACGGTCTTGCAGGCTTGCGCATCGGCTACGGCATTGCGCCTGAAAAGCTCAACTTCTATATGAACAAGGTAAGGCAGCCATTTAATGTGAACAGTCTTGCACAGATTGCGGCAATGGCTGCGCTGGATGATAATGAACACTTAAAAAAATCGCATAAGAATAATAAAGATGGGCTTGAATATCTTTTCAATGAGGTTAAGGCCATGGGTTTTGAATATATCCCAACCCAGGCAAACTTTTTCTTGATAAAAGTTGGCAAAGGCAAAGAGATTTACGATGCGCTTTTAAGACAGGGTGTGATTGTCAGACCGATGGGTAGTTACGGGCTTGGAGAATACATCCGTGTGACAGTGGGACTGCCGGAGGAGAATAAGAGGTTTGTAAAAGCGCTTAAAAAGACCGTGAATCGTGACCGTGAACCGTGACCGTAAAAAAGCCTTTAACGGACACGGACAACGGACACGGATAACGTCATACATGGAGGTTCTTTATGATTATTGTTTTAAGACCTGATGCAACCAGGGAGCAGATTGACCATATAGTTGAAAGGGTTAAGGGCCTTGGTCTATCGGTGCATATCTCAAAGGGTAAGGAAAGGACAATACTTGGTGTGATAGGAGATGAGTCAGTACTCGAGGGGCTGCCTCTTGAGGTTTTGCCAGGTGTAGAGAAGGTTATGCCTATACTAAAGCCGTATAAATTGGTTAGCAGGGAATTTAGGCGAGAGGATACCGTGATAGATGTGGATGGTATTAAGATTGGAGGCAGACAGGTGCAGATAATTGCAGGTCCCTGCAGTATAGAAACCAAAGAATTATTGTTTGATGCTGCAAAAAAGGTGAAAAAAGCAGGGGCGCGGTTTTTGCGAGGCGGGGCTTTCAAGCCGAGGACATCTCCATATGCGTTCCAGGGGCTTGGTGAAGAAGGTCTGAAATACCTTGCAGAGGCAAAGAAAAAGACAGGGATGCCTGTTGTGACTGAGATTATGGATCCGAGGGATCTTGATATTATCTATCAACATACAGACATAATCCAGATAGGCGCAAGGAATATGCAGAATTTCAGGCTCTTGACAGAGGTAGGAAGGGTGGATAAGCCCGTGCTGCTAAAAAGAGGTTTATCTGCCACACTCAAGGAGTTTCTGATGTCTGCAGAATACATTGCTGCAGAAGGTAATCACAAAATAATACTTTGTGAAAGGGGCATAAGGACATTTGAGACATCGGTTAGGAATACCCTTGATTTAAGCGCAATACCTGTGATCAAGGAGGAAACCCACCTGCCGGTAATAGTAGACCCGAGCCATGCTGTCGGGAGATGGGGTATGGTTGCGCCTATGGCAAAGGCTGCGATTGCAGCTGGAGCTGACGGCCTTATGATAGAGGTTCACTCAGACCCTGAAAATGCACTTTGTGACGGGGCGCAGTCTTTACAACCGGATAAGTTTGCGGTTTTGATGAAAGAACTTAAAAAGATAGCTGAGGCAGTTGGAAGGAAGATGTAGTTAATGCTGAATACCCATCTGCCGTGTTGCCTTCGTCGCTGCGCTGCTCACATATCTGTAACTTGCCCATTCATGGGCGTCTTTAAAAGCGCCGATAAATCGGCAAACTACAGCGCCTTGCATCTGGGCAATTTTTGAGCATGAACCAGCAACCCCAAAATAGACATTGATTTTTGGAGCAAGTTGTTAATTATAAGATAATACGGAAATGAAAAGAGATATACACTTTAATAAAGTTGCCATAATCGGTGTAGGTCTTATCGGCGGCTCTCTTGCAATTATTTTGAGAGAGAGGGGGATTGCAAAAAATATTGTCGGCATCGGCAGGGGGCTGAAAAATCTTGAGACTGCAAAAAAACTCGGTGTTGTTGATTCATATACGCAGGATGCAAGAGAAGGCGTCCGGGATGCAGACCTTGTTGTGGTTGCCATACCTGTCGCAAGCATTGCAAAGGTTATAAAAGAGGCGCTGCCTTGTCTCAAGAAAGGCGCAATAGTCACAGATGTCGGAAGCGTCAAGAAAAACATTGTTGATGAGATAGAAAAAATCCTTCCTGATACAATCCGCTTTGTGGGCGGACACCCGATAGCAGGCACTGAAAATGCCGGTGTAGAGGCGGCATTCCCCGCGTTATTTCAAAACAGAAAATGTATTATTACCCCGACAAAAAAAACGAACAAGACCGCGCTTCAAAAGGTAAAAAGGTTATGGGAGATTGCAGGCTCTGAAGTAATCGTCATGGATGCCGAAAAACACGACAAAATCCTTGCCGCTGTAAGCCATCTGCCGCATGTGGTTGCCTACGGCCTTGTAAACACTGTAAGCAATATACATGTCCCCGAAGGCTTTAATCGGGGAAATGATTTCAATGAAAGCATTATAAAATATTCGGCAGGTGGCTTTAAGGATTTTACCCGCATTGCCTCAAGCCCGCCTGAGATGTGGCGGGACATCTGCCTTTTAAACAAAGATGCCATACTTGATGTTGTCCGGAGATTTCAGGAGACGCTTAAAGGGCTGGAGGAGATGATAAAAGATAGCGATGGAGAGGGGCTTCAAAAGGAATTTGAAAAGGCAAAAACAGTAAGGGATGGCTTGAAGAGGGGGTAGGGAGAGGTTGTAAGGAGCTGCTTCAGATTGATTAGCACGATAACGATGTGGTAATCTTTACTTTACCGGTATCTAAAAAGGTATCCTATGTCATTAAAACAATCAGAAAAAAGTGCTATTGGGGAGCTAAAGAAGATTTTAAGCGAAAAATATAGCCTTCTCGATTTTCGCGTGTTCGGCTCAAAAGCAAGGGAGGATGACACCCCTGAATCTGATATAGACATAATGATTGAACTATCTGAATTAAACCCGCGGATTGAGGCTGATGTTGATAAAGCTATATTCAATATCAATTTACAATATGACTGTTTTATATCCGCAGTGCTTTTCAGCAAGAAGGAGTTAGAAGAAGGTCCGCTTGACCAATCGCCGTTATACAGGATTATAGAAAGGGAGGGAATCCCTCTTTGACCTCCGATGAGAAAAGGCGCGAACTGGCCATTTATCGCCTGAAACAAGCCTCAGAAACCCTTGATGAGGCGAAATATCTTTTATCCGGCAGAAAAAGTTCAAGGTCTGTAATAAATAGAGTTTACTATGCAATGTTTTATGCCATCCTCGGCCTACTTATATTTGAGCCTTATACATCCTCAAAACACAGCGGAGTTTTATCCTACTTTAACAGTAGATTTATCAAAAGTGGTCTATTGCCAAATGATATTGGCGAAGCTGTGAATATTGCCTTTGACATGCGCCAACGAGGAGATTATAGGGAATATGTAGAGCTTACTTATGAACAGGTAGAACCTTTCATAGATAAAGCCGAGGGATTTATCAAGGCCATTCGGAATTATTTGTCGGAGAGCAAACTGATTTGATGACTGGTAATGAATGGTTGCGCTGTCCCAATTTTTCTATTACAAGACTTTTAAGTTAAAGGTGTGAACTAAATAAGATTGGTATTATGAAACATCCATGAGCCGTTGGCTCACAAAGAGGGATGAAAATTTAATAACTGTCATGCCCGAATGCTTCTATCCCCGATAGAGACATTCGGGGAGGCATCCAGTGTCTTTTGCGATACTGGCGAAAACAGAAAGACTCTGGGTTCCCGCTTAAAGACTGTGGGAATGACAGAAAAAATGGCAAGTTATTTATTACTTTCACTATAGCTACATGATAAAGAAAAGTGAATTTTACAAATTATTAAACGAAGGGTTATTTAATAAATATTGTGGGGCTGCTGGTCCAATACAAGAAGTAAGCATTGTTTATAAAAAGAAGAAAGATATTCGCATGTTAAACAAACGAAAAGAGTTTGATACCATTGCAGTAGATTTTATTGGCAACTTTATAGAAGAAAAAACTATATATGCTGATTTGTCAAACCCAATACAAATGAACACACATCTTAATAATGTATCAGGAACATTATTTATAGAAGATGATAATTTTAATGATTTGATTTTGGGGTTCTAAATAATGCGACAACATGAAGCAGTTATAAAAGTTATGGAAGAAAAGGGGGGCTATGCCACGCTGGGCTTTCTTAATCAAAATGTCTTGAAAATAGCAGGTTGCGAATGGAAAACAAAAACTCCATTTGCAAGTATTAGAAGGATAGTACAGAATGAAAGATATTTCTTCAAGATAAGACCTGGACTTTGGGCACTAAACTCTTATAAAAACAAGTTGCCTTTTGACATATTGCCTCCACGAGATGTTCCTAAACAAAAACAGGAAGAGTTCAATCATACTTACTTTCAGGGCATAATTGTAGAAATTGGCAATTTAAAGAAATATGAAACCTTTGTGCCAAATCAAGATAAGAATAATGCATATTTGGGTAAAAAACTCGGAGAAATTACTACTGCTGCCGAATGTTATAGATTTACATATGAACACATCATACAAAGGATACGTTCAGTGGATGTGATATGGTTTAATGTCCGGAAAATGCCTACCATGCTTTTTGAGGTTGAACATTCAACTGATATTAAGAATTCTCTTTCAAAGTTTGTCGAACTCCAAGATTTCTATACTGACTTTCGCATAGTGGCTGCTGAAGTCAGGAAAAAAGAATTTGAAGCAAAATTGTCTTTAGAAGTTTTTAGGCCTATTCACAATAGAGCTAAATTTCTTAGCTATGATGATGTTTCAAGTTGGCATGCAAGAATGAATGAACTTGCGACATTAGAAAGCAGTCTTGCCTTGTAAATTATGAAATCATATAAAATATTGCCTTGTACAGATACTCAAGGATATATAGTAATTGAAAAATCTAATTTTGTTTCCGGTGATAATCCATTATTGCCAAATCTCAAAGAATGTCCTTTTGAAGTTGCATGCAAACCCAAAACTGATATTTTTAAAAAACTAAACCCACCAAAATCTATAAGTATACTTGGCCAGACTGGATGGGAAAGTGCAAAAACAAGAGGCGATGAGGGTGGCGGTGGGTTAATGTCATAAGCAATTATTATGGAGGTGTTTTATGCCCAAATTCTTTGTAGATTTTGAATTCGCTGGACATGTTGAAGTTGAGGCTCAAAATGAGGAAAAGGCTAAAGAAATAGTAGAGGATATGAATCTTGACAAACTTGCCGAGCATATCCAAAACTTCAATGTCGGCAGACATTATGTTGAGGGAGTAGGATGAAACGCACTATACAGGCAATCAATAAGCTAAAAGAAAAAGGCGTAATAAAAGACTACGCCATAGGCGGCGCGGTGGCGTCATTTTTTTATTTGGAAGCCGCATTAACGGAAGACTTGGATGTATTTATAAATATTGAATCTCATGAAGGCGGAATCATTACATTGTCATCGCTGTTCGGAAGTTTGGCTGAAGAAGGATATAAAGAATTTAAAAAAGGAGGGCTGGTAATAGATGGTTGGCCTGTTCAATTTTTACCGGCAACAACAAGTTTGGAAAAAGAGGCATTGGAAAAAGCAAGAATAGAAGTAATAGAGGGACAAGCAGTCAGGGTATTTTCTGCAGAATACCTGATGGCAATATGTATACATGTCGGAAGACCTAAAGACAAGATAAGGTTGGAACAATTTATAAAAGAAAAATGCTATGAAGAAGCGGTATTCGCGGATATAATTTCAAGACATAACCTAACGGTTAAATATGAAAAAATAAAAAAACTGATAGAGGTTTGAATATTATGGAATGGACAAAAGAGAATTGCTTGAAAATAAAAGAGGAAAGGCGAAAGGAATTGGTAAAATTATCTATTGACGAGAAAATAAAAATAGTGGAAGGACTTAGAGACAGGGTAGAGGTTATAAGAAATTTAAGGAGTAAAAGGAGTAACAAGGCTGAGGCATATTTTAAAAAGTAAAAAAGCAGTTTTTCTGCAGGCGCGGCCATCTTATGAAATCCATAACCATAAAAAAAACCCAATCCCTCAAGGGCGAGATAACCGTTCCGGGGGACAAGAGCATCTCTCACAGGGCGATTATGCTCGGTTCTATTGCAGAAGGGGATACGACAATAAAAGGGCTTTTGAAGGGCGAAGACAATATGGCTACGCTCAAGGCCTTCAGGCAGATGGGAATTCGCATTGATGAGCATGAAAACGGTATAGTTGCCATTCAGGGCAAGGGCCTTCACGGACTGAAAGAGCCGGAAGATTTTATAGACGCGGGAAATTCTGGAACCACCATGAGACTTTTAACAGGGCTGCTTTCAGGCCAGAAGTTTTTTTCTGTCCTCACCGGAGATCAATATCTGAGAAAGAGGCCGATGAAAAGGGTTGTGGAACCATTGAACCTAATGGGCGCTAAGATATTCGGACGGGAGGATGGGAATAAGGCGCCTCTTGCTATTGTTGGCTCAAAACTGAAGGGGATGACTTACAATTCTCCGGTTGCCAGCGCACAGATAAAATCCGCCATCCTTATGGCAGGTCTCTATGCAGACGGAGTTACTACCGTTATTGAGCCGACCATTTCAAGAGACCACACGGAACGAATGCTTGCATATTTCGGCGCAGATGTAAAACGCAATGGAGCAACCGTCAGCATCAAGGGCGGGCAGAAACTTGTAGGCAAGAAGATTGAAGTCCCGGGCGATATTTCGTCTGCCGCATTTTTTATGGTTGCCGCGCTTATCACAAAGGATTCGGAGCTGCTGATAAAAAATGCCGGCATAAATCCAACAAGGACAGGGATTATTGATATATTACAGGCAATGGGCGGAGATCTGAAAATAGCAAATCAAAGAGAAATTTCCGGCGAACCTGTCGGAGATATTCTTATAAAATCAAGCAGGCTCAAAGGCATAGAGATAAAGGGAGATATAATTCCGAGGGCCATTGATGAATTGCCAGTTATTGCCGTTGCCGCTGCATTTGCGGATGGAATCACGACCATAAAAGATGCTAAAGAACTAAAGGTAAAGGAGACAGACAGGATTGAATCAATGACAAGTGAACTTAGGAAGATAGGCGTTAAGGTTACTCCGTTGCAAGATGGTATGACTATAGAAGGCGGGAAAAAACCAATAGGGAATGACAGTTGCACAAGCTGGGGCGACCACAGGGTTGCTATGTCTATGATTGTTGCGGGGCTGGCAGTAGAAAAAGGGATAACTGTTTCAAATACAGACTGCATAGACACATCGTTTCCCGGTTTTGTCAAAACGCTTTCCGGTCTCGGATGCGCTGTTTCTGAATCGCAGGAATGAATCAAAAATCGAAAATCGAAAATCGAAAATCGCGTCCCGGGCATATCATCGCCATAGACGGACCTGCCGGTTCGGGCAAATCCACATTGGCAAAACTTCTGGCAAAGGAATTAGCCTACACCTACATTGACACAGGCGCCATGTATCGCGCTGTTGCGCTCAAGATGCACGAGCTTGTAATTGATATTGAGGATACAAATGTATTAAAAGATTTTTGTTCAAAGATAAATTTGTGTTTCGAAAATAAAAATGGAATAAACAGGATATCCATTGATGGCGATGATTATTCCGAAAAGATACGAACGTCTTTTGTAAGCCAACTTTCTTCCAAGGTGTCATCCAAAAAAGCTGTACGTGATGCAATGGTCAGGCTTCAACGTTTACTTGCAGCAAAAGGTTCTGTTATAATGGAAGGCAGAGACATCGGCACAGTTGTTTTTCCGGATGCAGATATCAAGTTTTATATAGATGCGTCTCCGGAGGTTCGCGGTAAAAGGCGCCATTCGGAATTACAGGAAAAAGGGCAAGATGTTTCGCTTGAAAAAATCATTGAAGATGAAAAGAAAAGAGACCTGATGGATTCCACGCGGGAACATGCGCCGTTAAAAAAGGCGGACGACGCTGTGTATATAGATACAAGCGATATGACAATAAGAGAAGTAGTCGCAAAGATGTTGGAAATAATAAAGCAAAGAAAAATATTTTAGATTTAAATCATAAATCGTATTATGGAAATACTTGTTGCTAAAAATGCAGGGTTTTGCTTTGGGGTTAAGAGGGCGATAAATCTGGCTCATGATTGTGTCAAAGAGGCCAACGGCAATATTTATACACTCGGCCCGATTATTCATAACCCTCAGGTTGTTAAAGAGTTGGAGGAGTCGGGCATATCCAAGGCAGATAAGGTTGAAGAAATAAATAATGGGACTGTTATAGTGCGCTCTCACGGAGTTACATCGCATGAAATGGCGACTATAAGAGAAAAGAGGCTCAAGGTTGTTGATGCAACATGTCCTTTTGTTAAAAAGACCCATGACTATGTAGAGTTGTTAACAAGAGAAGGGTATTCCGTGATTGTTGTGGGGGAAAAGGAGCATCCTGAGGTCAGGGGTATTTTGAGTTACGGCGCAAAGGATATAATTGCAGCCGCTTCTGTAGAAGATTTAAAGCATATGCCGAGAAGGAAAAAGATAGGCATAGTGGCGCAGACAACCCAATCCATAGAAAACCTTCAGGCGGTAGTCGCCCACTGCCTCAAAAAAGCATCAGAGCTTAAGATATTTAATACCATATGTAATGCAACATCTGTGAGGCAGCAGGAATCAATAGAGCTTGCAAAACAAGTGGACTGCATGATTGTAGTCGGCGGCAGGAACAGCGCAAATACCAACCGCCTGGCGGAGATTTGCAGAAAGATTCAGCCTAAAACCTATCATATAGAGGTGCCGGAGGAGTTAAATCAAATACATTTTAACGGCGCAAAAAATGTAGGTATAACTGCCGGCGCTTCTACCCCGAACTGGATAATAGAAAAGGTGATAGAAGCTGTGAAAAATAGGGGTTAGGGCTATAATCTTTCTTTATTTCATTACCGGTAACTTATTCAGAATCGGGCCTAATATGTTAATTGTATTAGGCCTTTTTAAATTGTTTCAGATATTGTTGAGTTTATAAGTAAGATATAAAAGAGGCAAAAAAGAGGCTAATTTTATCTTGACAAATATACTAAAGTATTATACAAGAGTAAAAGACTCAACCATTGACAAAATAGGATGTTTAGTCTGTGACTAAACCTCGTTTTGTGATTTTATTGTAAAGATAAAATCAGTTATTTTGTCAATGGTCAACTTTTAATATATTTTTTGGAGATATATAAATTGTGAGCAGGCTTACTTCTGATTTACCGCAAACCAAATGGGATTTAAGTTCGCCAAAGCAGTCTATTGTCGACATGGTTGGCAACACCCCCCTCATTAAGATAAATAGAATTGCAAAACATCTGCCGGAATATGTAGAGGTTTATGCAAAACTTGAGAGTTATAATCCAGGCGGCTCTGTAAAAGACAGGGCGGCAAAGAGGATGATAGAGGATGCAGAAAAGGCAGGCAGGCTTACAAAAGATAAGATAATCCTTGATTCAACATCAGGTAATACCGGTATTGCATATGCATGGATTGGCGCTGTAAAAGGTTATGCTGTTGAGTTGGTTGTGCCTGCAAATGTGAGTGAAGAGAGAAAGAAGATATTAAAGGCATTTGGCGCCAAGGTTGTGTTTTCTAATCCACTGGAAGGTTCTGACGGCGCTATAAGGCTTGCATGGAAACTCTATGTGGAAAGCCCTGATAAATACTGCAAGCTTGACCAGTATAATAATCCGTCTAATCCTCAGGCGCATTATGATACCACAGGTCCGGAGATAATAGAGCAGACAGGCGGCAAAATCACCCATTTTGTAGCAAGCATCGGAACAAGCGGTACTATCATGGGCACAGGCAGAAGGCTTAAAGAGTTTAACCCTGATATACAGATAATACAGATAGAGCCTGCAACCCCGCTGCACGGTCTTGAAGGTTTGAAACATATGGCTACATCCATAGTCCCAGGCATATATCATCCTGAAAAACTTGACAGCAAGATATCTGCGCCAACTGAGGAGTCATATGATATGGCAAAGAGGCTTGCACGGGAGGAAGGGCTTTTTGTCGGCCAATCATCAGGTGCTGCCATGTGGAGCACCCTTGAAGTGGCAAAGAAGTTAAAGCAAGGGGTTATAGTAGTTCTGTTTCCTGATGGCGGAGACAGGTATTTGTCTACGAGGTTGTGGGATTAAAAACAAGGTTGAGGTTAAGGTTTAGGTTAAGAAGGACAAATCTTTATCCTCAACCTTAACCTCAGCCTTAACCTATATTTAAAAATGCTTTATTTTTCTAAAGAAATTTATAATGAAATAATCAGCCATGCCGAGGAATCCTATCCCCACGAAGCCTGTGGTGCACTGGTTGGGGAGCAAAAGCAAGGGGTAGGAGAGAGCGCTCAGAGGTCAGGGATTGGAAAAAATGTTTTGAAGTCCCGCAGGTTGGAAAATATGAATAAGGACAGGGCAAATGACAGATATGAAATAAATCCGAAAGAGTTATTACAGGTAGAAAAAGAAGCTTCATTAAACGGTCTGGAGATAATTGGTTTTTATCACTCTCATCCAGACCATCCAGACAGGCCGTCTTCTTTTGACAGGGAAAGGGCATGGCCATTGTATTCGTATGTAATTATTTCTGTCCAGAATGGAAAAACTGCTTCGGTCAAATCATGGACATTTGAGGATGAGAAAGAAGCATTTAAAGAGGAGGAGGTAAGAGTAAGTTGAAAGTTTTAGGTTGTAAGATTTAAGTTTCAACTTACAACTTTAATCTTTAATCTTACAACTGATAACTGATATGAACTTTACTGAAGAACAGATAGAGCGCTATTCCAGGCATATAATACTTCCAGAGGTTGGGGGAAAGGGGCAGGCCAAGCTTCTGAATTCAAAGGTTTTTGTGCTTGGCGCAGGAGGGCTTGGGTCCCCTATCTTACTATATCTGGCTGCTGCCGGTGTCGGCACCATTGGCATAGCTGATGGAGACTGTGTTGATTTGAGTAATCTGCAGAGGCAGATAATTCACGATACCAGCAGGGTCGGCACGCATAAAGCCTTATCTGCCAAGAAATCTATTGAGGCCATTAACCCTGACATAAATGTTGTAACCTACGAGGAAAGGCTGAATGCGGATAACATAAGGGGTATCATAAAAGACTATGATATCCTTCTGGATGGAAGCGACAATTTCCCTACAAGATATTTGATGAACGATGCGGCGTTTTTTGAGAAGAAGACATTGATATCAGGGAGTATGTTCAGGTTTGACGGACAGGTTACCATCTTCAAACCGCATGAAGGCCAGCCGTGCTATCGCTGCCTTTATCCCGAACCTCCGCCAAAAGGCCTTGTGCCAAGCTGTCAGGAGGCGGGTGTTCTTGGAGCGCTGGCAGGCGTTGTCGGGGTTATTCAGGCGGTCGAGACCGTCAAAGAAATTCTCGGCATCGGCAACGGTCTCGCAGGCCATCTGCTCATCTTTGACGCGCTCGGCATGAACTTCAGGAAGGTGAAAGTAAGGAGAGACCCGGAATGCGCGCTTTGCAGCGACAAGGCAACCATTAAAGAACTTATTACTTACGAAGAGGCATGCGAGATACAAGCTGCAAAGTGCGGGCATAGCTTTTAAAGCACCAAATTTCAAGCACCAAATAACAAATAAATTCCAAATTGCAATGTCCAAATGACCCCAAAATATTGTTTAGACTTTTGGGTATTGGTCATTGAGATTTATTTGAAATTTGAAATTTGAAATTTGTAATTTGGAATTTCATACTTTCCTATGGCTATCATGAAGGAAAAAACTAAAACATATCTCCACAATCCTGGCTATCTTAAGGTAGAACTTATGCTCAAGGGTATAAGGGTTGATGGGAAGGCGCTGAAAAAGGCGAATCTGGACAAATGCCGTGATGTTGCAAATATTACATGCGGATTGGATATTATCCTGCCTCATAATACATGGGTGACTGTTCCGTATGCTGATGATTTTGTTAATGATTCACCTTATGAACTGATAGAAAGTGAGGGTAAGTTTTTTGTAAGAGAAGGCGCCGAATCTGTTAATGTGTCTGTTGTTCCAACACCTAAATTTTACAGGCTTAAAACGACAACAGGCATTTCGTTGTCAAAAATCGGCATTGTTCACGGCGGCCATGTCGCAATAACCCCTGCAACCCAGTGTGATTTTTTTAATAAAGAGATAGAATGCAGGTACTGTGCTGGAAATCCGGATATTAAGAAGGGAAAAGCAAGTGTTTATACAGTTGAAGATGTGCTGGAAACTGTTGAGGCTGCGTACAAGGAAGGTAAGGCAGAAATTGTATATCTCTCCATAGGTTTTTCAGAAACGGCTGACGGCGGTATAGAATTTCTGAAACCGTATATCAAGGCAATAAAAAAGCATTTTAATACCCTGATTGCTGTGGAGGCGCTTCCGCCAAAGGAAAATAAATGGATAGATGAGACTTATGCAATAGGGGCGGATTCCGTATTGTATAACTTGGAGATATTTGATCCGAAATTATTTGAAGATATATGCCCGGGCCGGGCTGCTATTATCGGCAGGAAAAGGCATCTTGATGCCCTGGAATACGCCGCAACTGTATTTCCCAGCGGCACTGTCGCATCGCATCTGATTGTTGGATTGGAACCCATAGAATCCACGGTAACAGGCATAGATTTTTTGACAAATATGGGGGTTATACCGATACTGCCTGTCTACCGTCCGTCGCCGAGGGCAAAACTGCCGCACTATAAGATGCCGTCTACCGAAGTTATTGCGCCTGTATACGGCTATCTTTACAGGGCGGTTACAACGAACAAAATAAATACCAGCTGGGTTAGGGACATAAGCGTAGTGACAACACCGTTAGAAGGAAGATTTTTTGTTGACGATAATGCGAGGATGCAAACATTTGCACAAAATTTTTACAAATCCAGATTGGGATTAAAGGCAGCATGGAGTTTGGCAACTTTGCGGCGAAAATTGAGGGTGAAGCTGGAACACTCAGACTGATTGAGGATGCAGCAGGCAGTATTTCAAATAATGCTGCATTGCAAATTTAAGGTTTTAAATTTGTAAAAGAAAATTTTAAGGTAGCGCTTTATTTCAATAAATTTACAGTTTAGAATTCATAATTTCATTTTGCAATTCTTGTGGAACAAGTAAAGAAATATGAAGGTACAGATAGACAGGCGCCGCATTTGGCTTATTATTATCTTAAAAAGTTTCAGACCTGTATTTTTCTTGGCAACTGGGCTGTTCTTCTTTTATATTATAAATCTTCCCACACCAGATGGATTGACAATCCAAGGGCAAAGGGCAATTGCTTTATTTGTTGTTTGCCTTATCCTATGGGTTACAGGCCTGCTTCCCCTTGCCATAACAAGCCTTCTGGCCATTGTAACAGTGCCTCTGCTTGGAATACTGGATAAGAAAGAGACATATGCCCTGTTCGGGAACGAGGCGGTTTTTTTTATACTAGGCGCGTTTATTCTTGCCGGCGCAGCTATGCATTCCGGGCTATCCAGCAGAATAGCTCTGGCTATCATGAATAGGTTTGGGAATACACCGGCAGGCCTTGTTTTCAGCATATTTATATTAGCTGCTGTGCTTTCATTTTTTATGTCAGAGCATGCGGTGGCAGCAATGCTTTTTCCCATTGTGCTTGAAATAGCAAAGGGTTTAAATCTCAAGCCAGGGAAGTCAAATTATGCAAAATCGCTTTTTCTTGCGCTTGCGTGGGGATGTATAATCGGCGGTATTGCAACATTTCTGGGAGGGGCAAGGGTTCCACTAGCTGTCGGTATGCTGAAAGAGGCTACAGGCATAAATATTGATTTCTTTGAATATACTGTGATGGTGTTTCCAACCGTGCTGATAATGCTCCTGATAGGCTATTTTTGGCTCACCAGATTTTTTCCATCGGATATAGAAGATATACATCTGGCAAAATCCGTGTTTGAAAGAAAAATGAAGGAGATTGGGAAGACAGGATATATGGAATATGCTGTGGGTTTTGTAATGATAATAACAATACTGTTTTGGCTGTTTTTTGGCAAAAGCCTCGGTATTGCCAATATAGCCATTGTTTCTGTTGTAGCCCTTTTTATATTAAAGCTGGTAAGGTGGAAGGATATTGAGGAGTATGTAAACTGGGGTATAATCCTTATGTATGGCGGCGCTATAACACTTGGCGCATCAATGGAAAAGTCAGGCGCTGCAGCGTGGATAGCAAATACGATTATCGGCGATTGGGCAAACAGCCCTTTATTGGTTATAGCCATATTTTCTCTTTTAACAATACTTCTTACTGAAGGCATGAGTAATGCCGCTGTTATAGCAATCTTGCTGCCAGTTGGCATAGGCATGGCTTCTCAATTTAACATAGAGCCAAAGCTTATTACCTATGCGATTGCGGTTCCGGCAGGATTAGCTTTTTGCTTCCCAATGGCAACACCTGCAAATGCTATAGCGGTTTCATCGGGTTACATAACTACAAAGGATATGGCAAAGGCAGGGATTGTCATGATGATACTGGCATGGGTAGTATTTAATATGACAGCCAGATTTTATTGGCCGATGATAGGAATAAAATTGTAGTTTGCCGATTTATCGGCGGTTGTAACTCAAACCTTCAGGTTTGAGATTTCTCAAAGCTAAAGCCTTGAGTTACAAAACCGCCCAATAAATTGGGCAACTACGTTGTTCATAGGATTTCAAATGAAAAACATACTTCTCATACTCTCCACATCAAGGACATCAGAAGATGCAATAGAGTATTCTGTTCATTTGGCTAAGAAAGAAAAGGCAAAACTTGTTGTCCTTTATATAATTGAGACTGAACTTACCAATGAGGTGTTTGATAAATTTACCGACATAGGTTTTATCGGAGACAAGCCTTCAACTCAGCTTACAGAGGCCATAATGAAGGAATATCGTCAGCGCGGCTACGAAGAGATGGGCAAGGTTCAGATAAGGGCGATGGAAGAGAATGTTGATTTTGACGCAGTCACAACACAGGGCGATTTTGTTGAAAAGGCCATTGAGGTAATTGGAAGATACAAGATTGATACGGCGGTTGCAATAAAAAGAAAACGGTCGGTATTTTTAAAATACTTTTCAAAATCAATGGTTGATGAACTTGCTGAAAGGGCGCCATGCAAGGTGGAGGTGTTTGAGGAGTAACTAGTTCATGTTGAGAAATGCCTGACCCATGACTCTGTCATGGGCGCCCGCGACGTTGTCGCTGCTGCTTCTTCGCTCAACATACCTGTAGATTGCCCATTTATGGGCGTTTTTAAAAGCGCCGATAAATCGGCAGACTACAATCGCCTTGCATCTGGGCAATTTTTGAGCGTGAACTTTAAATGCTGCAAAATGTATACATACTTCAAAGAAAAGGAGAAGACATGACACAGCAAAAGGCTACGAACATCAAATGGCATCATGGAAAGATTACAAAACAGGACAGGATAAATCTGATGAAACAAAAGGGCGTGACTATATGGCTGACCGGTTTGTCAGGTTCAGGAAAGTCAACCATTGCAGTTGAATTAGAGCATGCCTTGCTTGAAAACAGACATCAGGCATATATACTTGACGGCGACAATATTCGTCACGGCCTGAATAAAAACCTTGGTTTTTCACCAGAAGACCGTTCCGAAAATATCCGCAGAATTGGCGAGGTGGCAAAGCTTTTTACAGATGCAAACATCATAACGATAACAGCCTTTATATCACCCGATAGGCAGGACAGGGAAAATGCCAGAAAACTTCAAAAAGAGGATGAATTTATTGAGGTATATGTGAAATGCCCAATAGAGGTGTGCGAGCAGAGAGACACCAAAGGGCTGTATAAAAAAGCCAGGGCAGGCGAGGTAAAGGAATTTACAGGCATATCAGCGCCGTATGAAGAACCTTTAAACCCAGAGATTATAATTAATACATCAGAGATGTCTGTCGAGGAATCAACAAGGGCTATAATTAGTTACCTTGAAAAAAAAGGATATGTAAGGTTTTAGGTAACAGTAAATTCAACACCCTATGGATGTGCTTTCCCTGCTTTTGCATCAACAATTTTTACAGGAATGACAATATGGCACGTTAATAGATACTTTTAAAATAGATTCAGATTACCGTAAAATAGCGATTGAAACACTCGCTATTTTACATCTTCCACTTGCAATCGCTTCGCAGCAAGTGGAGCCAGTCGATTTGCCTGCCATACTTCGTTATCGGCCAATTTTTACTCCTCACAACCCACCCCTTTAGTCCCCTCTCGATAGGGGATTTAGGGGTGTGTTGTCTGGCAGGCAACTTGCCCTTGACAGGTGAAACGTCTGTCAAGGACTTGCAGGTTTCCCCAAAAAACAATGTCTATTTTTGGGAGATTATCTTTTGTAAGAACGAACTTCCGTTATTTATCCTGCCTACCTCAAGCGCCTCTGCAATTGTCTGCCCCGCATCGGCAAAGGTTTTTCGCGTTCCAAGGTTAATACCAGGTTTTAATTTTTTGCCGTAGACAAGCAGTGGAACATATTCTCTGGAATGGTCTGTTGAAGGGGTTGTTGGGTCACACCCGTGGTCGGCAGTTATGATAAGCATATCACCATCAGTTAAAAGATTAAGCATATCAGGTATCCGCTTATCAACTTCCTCCAGCGCCTTTGCATAACCTATCGCATCATTCCTATGGCCATAGAGCATGTCGAAGTCAACAAGGTTTGTGAATATGAGGCCTTTCTTTATTTTCCTTATCGCATCTATGGTTTTATTAACCCCGTCCATATTATTCTTTGTATGTATCTCTTGTGTAAGTCCGCGATGTCCATATATATCGCCTATCTTGCCAATACCGATGACAGGAAACCCGCTCTCCTTTAATTTGTCCAAAATTGTTTCGCCTGTTGGAGTTAAAGAAAAATCCTTTCTATGTTCGCTTCTTTTAAATGAGCCTTTGCCGCCAGCAAACGGCCTTGCTATGACCCTGCCGATGTTATATTTATTAACAATCTTTCTTGCAATCTTGCATATCTCATACAGCCGAGCAACAGGTATTATATCTTCGTGTGCCGCAATCTGGAAAACACTGTCGGCAGAGGTATATACGATTGGTTTGCCTGTTTTAATATGTTCCTCGCCAAGTTCTTTTATAATCTCTGTGCCAGAGGCTGCCCTGTTTCCCAGGTAATCAAGGCCCGTAGCTTTCTTAAACCTGTTCATTATTTCTTTTGGAAAACCATTGGGATATGTTGGAAAAGGTTTATCAAGGACAAGCCCTGTAATCTCCCAGTGGCCTGTAGAAGTATCTTTGCCTTGAGATGCCTCCGCCATTCTGCCATAAGAGGCAATTGGATTGCTAAATTTTTTAAGCCCTTCGACACCTTGAATAAGGCCCATGCCCATGGCTTCAAGATTTGGCATAGCAATGCCTCCAAGGGTTTTGATTATATTTCCAAGGGTATTGCTTCCTTTATCTTTATAATCTTTCGCATCCGGCAATTCACCTATACCTACACTATCAAGAATAAGCAGAACTACCCTGTCTATTTTTCTATCCTTCATATGAAAATTCATTTCATTACTTGTCATTTCTTCTAAAGCAGAGAGAGTTTCACTTTGTGAGGCAAACTGATATTTCAGGCTAGCCGCAATATATTTTTTATATATGTGTCAGAATATTTTAAAAATATCAATAAGTGTTAATAAAGGCAAGGGTAAAGATGGTCTATAAGCCAGAATGTAATGGAAAAACTACACTGAAAAACAAATGAGCAATGAACTTCTGCAAAATAAAATAACAAAACAAAAAATAAACTTTTTACTTGCAATACAAAAACTTTTATGATAGTTTTCTTAACTGATGTTTTTTAAAAAGTGGGCTTATGCCCGCTTTTTTATTTAAGGGCATTGTTTTTGGAGTGTATTTTGAAGGTAGAAGATGTAATATTGCAGGTAAGGGAATTAGCAGAGCCTGTTCTGCTGGAAAAAGGGATGGAGCTCGTTGATATTGAATATAAAATGGAGCATGGGCGATGGGTTCTTAGGTTTTTTATAGATAAACAGGAAGGGATAACAGTTGACGACTGCGGTGATGTTAGCGCTGAGCTTGGGACTATACTGGAAGTAAAGGATATTATTCACCATAGTTATACCCTTGAGGTATCCTCTCCCGGCCTTGACAGAGCCCTAACGAGAGAAAAGGATTTCGTAAGGTATAAGGGCAGAAAGGTAAAGATTAAGACAAAACAGCCGATACTGGGCAGGAGAAACTTTCTGGCAATACTGGATGATTTTAAAGAAGGCATGGTTTTTTTGATAGACAGCGAAGGCAAAAGATGGGAGATACCCTTTAACGATATTGATAAGGCAAGGCTGGAGATACAATTATGATTTATGATTTACGAATTACGATTTAAAAATCTCAAATCTAAAATCGTAAATCTTGGGTGGGAGGTTTTTTATGGGACTTAATCTTAATAATGTAATTGAACAGGTTGGCAAGGATAAGGGGCTTGATAAAGCCATACTTGTAGAAGCCCTTGAAGCTGCTATGGTCAAGGCGGCTGAAAAAAAACATGGGCCACATAAGGTTATAGAGGCGCATTTTAATGAGGAATTAGGGGAGATAGAGCTTTTTCAATTTAAGACAGTTGTTGAACATATTTCAAACCATGATAAGGAGATATCGATAGGAGAGGCGCATGAATTTGACCCAGAGGCAGCTGTCGGAGACAGCCTTGGCATAAAACTTGACACCAGCGAGTTCGGCAGGATTGCTGCGCAAACTGCGAAGCAGATTATTATTCAGAAGATGAGGGAGGCTGAAAGAAATATTGTATATGATGAGTATACAAATAAACGAGGTGAAATTGTAACAGGGATAGTTCATACATTTGAAAGAGGAGATATCCTTATAGACATGGGAAGGGCTGAGGCGGTTCTTCCAAAGGAAGAACAGATTAAGAGAGAAAATTACCGACAGGGTGACAGGATCAGAACATTCATATTAGATGTCAGAAATGTGCAAAAAGGGCCTCAGATTGTACTTTCAAGGACACATCCAAATTTGGTAGCAAAGCTCTTTGAGATGGAGGTGCCTGAAATATATGAAGGTATTATCAATATAAAAGGTGTTGCGAGGGAGGCTGGAGACAGGACAAAGATATCCGTATCGTCGAATGATCAGGCAGTTGACCCTGTCGGCGCATGTGTTGGTGTTAAGGGTTCAAGGGTCCAGGCAGTTGTGCAGGAATTGCGAGGCGAGAAGATTGATATAGTTGCGTGGTCTGACGAGCCTGCAAAATTTATATGCAATGCGTTATTGCCTGCCCATATAGTCAGAGTTATTATGGATGAGACAGACCATTCCATGGAGGTTATAGTGCCGGATGACCAGCTTTCTCTGGCTATAGGCAAGAGAGGGCAAAATGTCCGGCTGGCTGCAAAACTCACAGGGTGGAAGATAGATATCCATAGTGAGACAGAGGTAAAAAAGATTGCAATGGAACAGGCAGGCATAGAAGGCGCTGGAGCTTCAGAAGAAACACCTAAACAAGAGGAACCAAGGAAGACAGATGACGAAGACATATCATCTCTTCCCGGTGTTGGGCCGAAAACAAGGGATGTTCTTAAGAATGCCGGATTGAATACAGTATCAGATGTGTTGAATGCAGGGATAGAAAAGCTTTCCACAATAGATGGTATTGGTTTGAAAAAGGCTGAAAAGGTATTGGAAGCGGCACAGGAAAGCAGTAAGCAGTAAACAGTAGGCAGTAAACAGTTAATGCATACTCCTTACTCCATACTGCTTACTATTATTAAGGGGTTAATATAAAAACAATGCCAGATAAAAAGAAAGAGCAAGAAAAAACTGACCTGCCTGTGCAGGCAGGTAAAAAAGTAGAAGAAAAACGGGTAAAGCCTACTGTTATCAGAAGGAGGGCGGCAGAGCCTAGCGAGGCCGAGAAAAAAGAGACTGCCAAGGAAGCCGGTGAATTCAAGGAATCGGCAAAGAAGCCAGAGGTTAAGGCAGAGGCGGAGTTCAAAAAAACTGCTAAAGTGGAAAAAGTTGTTGAGACTATTTCCTCAGAGAAACATGTAAGAGAACCTGCTCCAACAAAGACAAAGAAAAAGGGAGAAATGCATGTCTCAGTGATTGCAGGAAAAGAAGCATCGGCTGCCAAACCAATTAAGGCAGAACAAATTCCTTCACAGGAGGCGCAAACTGCTTCTTTTATCCCAGAAGGCGCAGTACCAAGAGAAATATCTAAAGAGAAACATGTTAAAACAGAAATAAAGATTGTCTCTACAGAAAGGCCTGTAAAGAAGAAACAGTATGAAAAAAGAGGAACTTTTGGCAAGAGAGGCAAATTTGAAAGGCTTGAAAAATTTAATAAAATTAAACCGCCTCCGAGAGAGAGAGAGCTTAAGAAGACCGAGATAACGACACCAAAGGCGGCAAAGAGGGTTATAAAAGTAACAGATGCCATAAGTGTGGGGGATATCTCTCAGAGGCTTGGCATAAAGGCCGGCGATATTATAAAAAAGCTTATGGACCTCGGTATAATGGTTACAATAAACCAGTTCATAGATGCAGATGCAGCCGCATTGGTTGCCCATGATTTTGGATATGAGGTGGAGAGTATTGCCCCGCAGGAAGAATTGCTCCTTGAGGATATTTCAGAGGTAGATGGTGAATTGAAGACAAGACCTCCGGTTGTAACTGTTATGGGTCATGTTGACCACGGCAAGACCTCCCTTCTTGATGCCATAAGGAAGACAAATGTTGCAGCTGGCGAGGCAGGAGGGATAACTCAGCATATAGGCGCCTACCACGTTCATCTTGACAAGGGCGATATAACATTTCTTGACACCCCAGGTCATGAAGCGTTCACAGCCATGAGGGCCAGAGGCGCAAAGGTAACTGATATAGTAGTGCTTGTAGTAGCGGCAGATGATGGAGTTATGCCGCAGACAATAGAGGCGGTAAATCATGCCAAAGCTGCAAATGTCCCCATAATTGTTGCAATAAATAAGATTGACATCCCTGGCGCTGAACCTAATAAGATAAGGCAGGCATTGACAGAATATGGGCTTGTGGCGGAGGCATGGGGTGGAGATACAATATTTGCCGAGGTCTCTGCAAAGAAGGGAATTGGCATAAAAGAGCTGCTGGAGCTTATCCTTCTGCAGGCCGATGTATTAGAATTGAAGGCAAATCCTAAGAAACCTGGCAAGGGCGCTATTGTTGAAGCAAAGCTTGATAAAGGCCGCGGGCCTGTTGCAACAGTTTTAATACATGAGGGGACTGTGAGGACAGGCGATGCATTTGTAAGCGGGGCGCATTCAGGAAGGGTCAGGGCAATGATAAACGATTGGGGAAAAAAGGTGGAATATGCCGGCCCCTCTATGCCAGTAGAAGTGTTGGGGCTTTCCGGCGTTCCCGAGGCGGGAGATGTATTTGCTGTTGTACGGGATGAGGTAACTGCAAAACAGATTGCCGGCATACGGTTTAAAAAGAAGCAGGAGGCGGAGCTTAAAAAGACGGCAAAGATAAGCCTTGCAGAGCTATATGAAAAGATTAAACAGGGCGAGGTTAAGGAACTTGGCGTTGTTGTAAAGGGCGATGTTCAGGGTTCTGTAGAAGCGGTAAAGGAGGTAATAAATAAGCTTCCAACAGATGCTATAAAAGTCAATATTATCCACAGCGCAGTGGGGGGTATTACAGAAGGCGATGTGATGCTGGGCGCCGCATCCAATGCAATAGTGGTTGGCTTCAATGTAAGGCCTGAACCAAAGGCTCAGTCTCTTGCAGAAAAAGAGGGTGTGGACTTACGGCTTTACAGCATCATATACGAATTGATAGATGATATTAAAAAAGCTATGGAAGGCATGCTGGCGCCAACCATAAAAGAAAATATCATGGGCCGGGCAGAGGTAAGAGAGGCATTCCGTGTCTCAAAGGTGGGAACTGTGGCTGGATGTTATGTAGTTGCAGGCAAAATACCGAGGGGCAGCAGGGTAAGACTTATAAGGGACAATGTAGTAATATATGATGGAAAGATGGCCTCTTTGAAGAGATTCAAGGATGATGTTAAAGAAGTTGCATCGGGTTATGAATGCGGAATTGCCATAGAAGGATTTAACGATATTAAGGTAGGCGATATTATAGAATCTTACCAGATGGAAGAGGTGGCAGCTAAGCTATAGTTGCAAGAAGCAAGAGGCAAGAAGCCAGAAAAAAACAGCATCTTCTCTATATGGCATCTTGCATCTTGCTTCTGATTTCTTGAGATATGACTTACAACCGTTCTGATAGAGTTGGCGAAGAGATAAGGAAAGAGGTTGCAACAATGCTCTTCGGAGAGATTCATGACCCCAGGGTCGGTTTTGTTACTATAACAAAGGTAATACTTTCAAAAGATCTGCGTCAGGCTAAGGTCTATTTCAGCATGATTGGCAGCGGTGAAGACAAAGAAAAAACCATGGAAGGGTTTAAGAGTGCAAGCGGCTATATCAAAAGAGAACTTGGGAAAAGGCTTAAATTAAGATGCATGCCGGAGCTTACATTCAAGTTTGACGATTCACTGGAATATGCCAGCCGCATAGAGACTATTATCAAGGAGATTAAAGGCGCTTAAATACAATTTTTAAATCCTAATGTCTAATCCCCGATGAAGGCCTTCGGGGACATGTTTCCAACTAAGTGTCCGATAACCCAATTTATAATTTATGTTTTTTGACATTTTATTAGGAATTAGGATTTAGAAATTAGAAATTTATTCATGTGAGATTAAATGTGAGCAACAAATTCGAGCAAGTAATCAATGAAATAAAAAATGGGCAAACCTTTCTAATATCTTCCCATGTCAACCCCGAAGGGGATGCTGTAGGCTCAACGCTTGCCCTTGCCATTGGATTGAAAGAACTTAACAAGGATGTAACCGCGTATTTGTACGACCCTGTCCCCAAAGTCTTTGAATTCCTCCCTTTTGCAGATAAGGTAGTAAATAGGATAAATGAAGACAAGATATACGATGCTGTTCTTGTTGTAGACTGCGGACAGAAAGACAGGCTTGGCGAGGATTTTAACAAGATTAAAAATAAAGGAAAGCTTATCAATATTGACCATCATACTACAAATGACTGTTTTGGCGATATAAATGTGATAGATGATGATGCCTGTGCCGCCGGGGAGATGGTCTATGACCTTTTAAAGGAAATAAATGTTGGGATAACCAGTGATATAGCAACTGATATATATGTTTCAATACTGACAGACACAGGCTCATTTAGATACAGCAGCAGCACTCCAAAGGCATTTAGGATTGCCGGAGAAATGGTTGGGCTTGGAGTAAAACCGTGGGATATATCTCAAAGGATATATGAGAGTAATCCTCTGAACAAATTAACACTCCTTGCCTCAGTCTTAAATACATTAGAGGTTACAGGAGATGGTAAGGTGGCATCCTTGATTGTTACACTTGATATGTTGAATAAGGTAAATGCAGCTAAGGACATAGTTGACGGTTTTGTAAATTATGCGAGGACTGTTGAGGGAGTTGAAGTTGGTGTGCTTTTTAGAGAAGCAAGGCCTGGTGAATATAAGATAAGCTTCAGGTCTAAAGGCAGAATAGATGTGGCTGATATTTCGCAGGAGTTTGGCGGCGGCGGCCACATGAATGCTGCAGGGTGCAACATAAAAGGCAGCCTTCAGGAAGTTAAGGAAAAGGTAATACAGGCGACGGAAAGAAAGATAAATGGATAGCCAGCACGGTATTTTGATTATAGATAAACCGGCAGGGCCTACATCACACGATATTGTGATGATTGTAAAAAGGATATTAAGGGCAAGAAAGGTAGGGCACATTGGCACCCTTGATCCTATTGCAAGCGGTGTCCTGCCTCTTTGCATAAACAATGCTACAAGGCTTGCCAGATTTTTAGAAGATGGGGAAAAGGAATACCTCGCTGTTATAAAGCTTGGGGAAGAGACCGACACCTATGATAGCGCAGGCAGTGTGGTGGCAAAATGCGATACAGCATCTCTGGATAAAAAGAATGTAACTGCTGTTATAGATAGCTTTAAAGGAAAAATAAAGCAGATGCCGCCAATGTTTTCAGCGGTAAAAATGAATGGTATTTCTCTTTACAAACTTGCAAGGTTGGGAGTTGAGGTAGAAAGAAGACCCAGAGATATAGAGATTTACAGCATATGTGTGAATGATATTACCATTCCATTTGTTACTGTTCGGGTGGTATGTTCCAAAGGGACATATATAAGAAGCCTTGCCTTTGACATAGGAAGAAAACTGGGATGCGGCGCACACATCGTTAGTTTGCGAAGGATAAAGAGCGGGCAGTTTTCCCTGAAACAGAGCATTACAATAGACAGCCTCAGGAATTTTCAAGAGGATATTGCAGCAAAAAGTATTATTTCCATTGAAAGAATTTTTGCAGATATCTATGATATAGAGGTTGATACAACATCAGCGGGCAGAATAATGGATGGCATAGCGCCTCTTCCAACGCTGCTGGCAGGGAAGGCTGTAAGACCCTCCTCGGCTGTCCTTTCTAAAGGAATAGACTTTTCTTCTTCCATTAGAGACGATGAGATGGTAAGCTTTACCAGCAATGGAAAAATTATTGCCCTTGCCCGATATAAAGGCAGTGGCGGTTTTAAACTGGAGAGGGTATTTAAATAGAACAAGTAATAGCGAATAGAAGAAGCGCATAGCGACCCACCCCTTCCCCTCCTTGGAGGGGAAGGGGTGGGTCGCTATGCGCGATGTTGTTAAAAAAAGGAGGTAAAAAGAGTATGCTTACACAAGAAAGAAAACAGGAGGTTATAAAAACCTTCAAGCGAAAAGAGGCAGATACCGGTTCGCCAGAGGTACAGATTGCCTTGTTAAGCGAGAGGGTAAACTACTTGACCGAACATTTCAAGGTGCATGTGGATGACCATCATTCCAGAAGAGGCCTCTTAAAGCTTGTTAGTCAAAGAAGAAGGCTGCTTGAGTATCTGAAGAAAAACGATATCAACAGGTACAAGGCTATTATTGGTAAATTAGGCTTAAGAAAATAAAAAGGCAAAAGGCAAAATCAAGGGTTCCATGGGCCATGGGTCGAGGGGTCGAGGATTCAAGTGGAAAACACTCGTTACTTGAATCCTCGAATCCTTGACCCCGTATATTTGATTTTTGACCTTTGACTTTCATAGGAGAGAAAAAACCAAATGACAAAGAGGTATGAAATAGATTTTGGCGGCAGACCAATTTCAATAGAGATTGGAAAGATGGCCAAGCAGGCGAATGGTTCAGCGGTAGTAAGATACGGGGATACAATAGTTCTTGTTACTGCTTGTGCGGCAAAACAAGCAAGCGAAGGCAAAGATTTTCTTCCTCTGACGGTGAACTATATGGAGATGACCTACGCAGCAGGAAAGATTCCTGGCGGGTTTTTCAAGAGAGAAGGCAGACCCAGCGAAAAAGAAGTCCTCTGCTCCAGACTGATAGACAGGCCGCTTCGGCCTCTTTTCCCGGAGGGTTATTTCAACGAGACACAGATTATTGCCACAGTTCTTTCGCTCGATCCGGAAAACGACCCTGAGATAGCGGCAATGATCGGGGCCTCAACCGCGCTTATGGTTTCTGATATTCCGTTTAATAGCCCGATAGCAGCCGTTCGGGTGGGCAGGATAAACGGAAAGTTTATATGCAACCCTGCATATAAGCAGCAAAAGGAAAGCAGCGATATTGATTTAATAGTAGCCGGCAGCCAAGATGAAATAATAATGGTTGAAGGCGGCGCAAAGATGGTGTCAGAGGATGAACTCCTTGATGCCATGATGTTTGCCCATGATTCCATGCAGGAGGTTATAAAACTCCAGCAAAGGATAATCATGGAAATCGGAAAATCAAAGATGCCTGTTCCTGCTGTCAGCATAGACAATGAATTGACAGCAAAGGTAAAGGCATTTGCTGATATTAAAATAAAAGAGGCGCTTAATATCCCCTCCAAACAGGACAGATACCAGAGGTTATCCGATATATCCAAAGAACTGATACAAGCGCTCAAATCCACCTACGAAGGCAGAGAGGGAGAGATAACAAAGATATTTGAAGACCTCAAATACCACATATTGAGGAAGTCTGTGCTTTCTACAAATATAAGGATAGACGGCAGAGGCCTAACCGATATAAGACCAATAACATGCGAGGTGGGATTGCTTCCAAGGACCCATGGATCAGGTCTGTTTACCAGAGGTGAAACCCAGGCAATGGTTGTTACAACCCTCGGCACATCAGAAGATGAACAGAAGATAGATGCCCTATCGGGATGGGAGTATAAAACCTTCATGCTTCATTATAACTTTCCGCCGTTCTCTGTCGGTGAGGTGAAGATGCTGAGAGGGCCTGGCAGAAGAGAGGTAGGCCACGGCGCACTGGCAGAAAGGGCTGTAACAAAGATTCTTCCGGAGGCTGACGCGTTTCCTTACACAATACGGATTGTCTCAGACATATTGGAGAGTAACGGTTCATCATCTATGGCAACTGTATGCGGCGCATCTCTATCCCTGATGGATGCCGGTGTTCCTACAAAAGACGCTGTGGCCGGCATTGCAATGGGCTTGATTAAAGAAGGCGAAAATATTGCTGTGCTTTCAGACATACTTGGCGACGAAGACCATCTTGGCGATATGGATTTTAAGGTTGCCGGCACAGAAAGCGGAATCACTGCGTTTCAGATGGACATAAAGATAACAGGCGTGACAAAAGAGATTTTGAGGCAGGCAATATATCAGGCAAAACAAGGCAGACTCCATATCCTTAAAAAGATGAAAGAGGCTATATCGTCTCCAAGGACGGAGCTTTCTGTACATGCGCCGAGGATTATTACCATCTATGTCAAGCAAGAGAAGATAAAGGATGTTATAGGACCCGGTGGAAAGAATATCAAGGGTATTATAGAAAAGACCGGCGTCAAGATTGATATAGATGATTCAGGAAAGGTAAATATTGCCTCTGCTGACGATGAGGCGGCGCAAAAGGCAATTGCCATGGTAAAGGAGCTTACCCAGGAGGCGGAGGTTGGAAAGATTTATCTTGGCAAGGTAAGAAAGATTATGGACTTCGGCGCATTCGTAGAAATATTTCCAGGAACAGACGGCCTGATACACATATCTCAATTGTCTGAAGAAAGAGTAAAAGATGTCAAGGATGTGCTAAAGGAAGGCGACGAGGTGCTTGTAAAGGTTTTGGAAGTGGATAAACAGGGGAAGATAAGACTTTCCAGGAAAGAGGCGCTTGGCAAGGCAGTTACAAGTTAAGAAACCGTGAATCGTGACCGTGTTCCGTGACTGTGAAAATCAAGACCGATTTTTTATATTTTCTCACAGACACGGATAACGGACACGGGCAACGGTATTTCTTTCCTCCCACCAATTATGTCCAAGATTTATAAAACCCAACTAAAAAACGGTTTAAAGATTATTACCGAGGAGATGCCAGATATTCAATCGGCTTCTATTGGTATATGGGTAAATATCGGCTCAAAGCATGAGAGCACAGTAAAAAACGGCATATCCCATTTCATTGAGCACCTTTTATTTAAAGGCACGGAGAAGAGGACTGCGCTTGATATTGCGCGGGAAATAGAATCTGTGGGCGGCATGCTTAATGCATTTACAGGGAGGGAAAATACATGTTTTTATGCAAAGGTGTTGAGCAAAGATATACCTCTTGCAGTTGACCTTTTATCAGATATATTCATGAACTCAAAGTTTGACAAAAAAGAACTTGAAAAAGAAAGGCTGGTGGTTTTACAGGAAATAAAGATGGTTGAAGATACACCTGATGATTTAATCCACGATATATTTGCAATGACCTTGTGGAAAGGACATCCTCTTGGGATGCCTGTGCTTGGCACTCTTCAGACTATAAACTCAATTAAAAGAGATGATATTGTTTCATATTTCAAGCAGTCTTATCTGCCCCATGCTGTTATTATCACTGCCGCAGGAAATATAGAGCACAAAAGGCTGTTAAAGCTTTTGAAGCCTTTTGAGAAAATGCTTGATTATGACCTTAAACCTCCAATCAAATATCTCAAATCTCCAATCTCGCATTCCGGAACTGCTCTTGAACAAAGAAATTTAGAACAGGTGCATCTCTGTTTAGGCGTCCCTTCGCCTAATCAGGCGCATTCTGACCGATACAAGGTTTACCTTCTTAACACCTTGTTGGGCGGAGGTATGAGCTCCAGATTATTTCAAGAGATAAGAGAGAAGAGGGGTCTTGCCTATTCTGTATACTCTTATTTAAACCTTTGCAGTGATGTGGGCTCGCTTGTGGTGTATGCCGGAACTGCCCCTGATACATTCTGCAAAGTAGTGGAATTGATTCTAAAAGAACTCAATGTATTTATAAAAAAGGAAGTTCCTAAGGCAGAACTCCAATCTGCAAAAGAACAGCTCAAAGGGGGTATGCTGCTTGGTCTTGAGACAAGCGAGAGCAGGATGACAAAACTTGCAAGAGACGAAATATATTTTAAAAGGACGGTTACTGTGAAAGAAATAGTAAACGGCATAGATAAGGTAACTGCAAAAGATATTATGAAGTTGGCTAACGAAGTTTTTAATCCGGAGAAGATAACCATTGCTGCGATTGGCAAGGTAAAGGAAAAAGATTTACGATTTTAGATTTACGAATTACGATTTAAAATCTCAAATCGTAAATCGTAAATTAAGAAGGGAGGTTCCTATGCGTATACTTGTTGTAGAAGACGAAAAGAAAGTTGCGGGTTTTATTAAAAAAGGGCTTGAAGAGGAGAGCTATGCAGTTGATGTGGTATTTGACGGTGTTGAGGGCGAATATATGGCATCAACAAATGATTATGATGTCATTATATTGGATATAATGCTTCCTAAAAAGAACGGCATTGATGTGGTGAGGGACTTAAGGGTTAAGGGCATAAAAACCCAGGTACTGCTTCTTACAGCAAGGGATACTGTAGACGATAAGGTAAGAGGGCTTGATAGCGGGGCTGACGATTATATGAGTAAACCATTTGCATTTGAAGAACTTGTGGCCAGGGTAAGGGCGCTTATGCGAAGGAAGGATTATGGCCTTGCTGAGCTTAAGTTTGCTGACATTATTCTTGATCAGGCAACGAGAAAGGCTAAAAGAGGCGATACTGTAATAGATTTAACTGTAAAGGAATACGGGCTTCTGGAGTATTTCTTGAGAAATCCCAATAAGGTTCTTACAAGAACGATGATAGCAGAACATGTATGGGATTATACCTTTGACAGCGATACCAATGTTATTGATGTGTATGTGAATCATCTGAGAAATAAAATAGACAAAGACACATTTAAAAAGCTGATACATACAGTAAGGGGTATAGGATATATTTTAAAGGAAGGGGGAGAAGAGTAAAACAGCTATTGATATGCGTTATCACTTCTTATTGTCTTACATACGCAAGCATCAAAACTCCCAATCCGGCAAAGATAAAATTCGTAAGCCATGCAGCCAGTATTGGCGGAATTATGTCATTGTATCCGAGAGAGGTATTAACTGCAAAGATAACCCAGTAGCTAAAAGCTATAACAATACTGGCGCCTATTCCAACAGCTATGCCGCCGTGCCTTCCGCTCTTCAATGCAAATGGAATTCCCAGCATTACCATGATAATGCTTACCAGCGGAAACGAGATTTTTGAATGCAAATCCACAATATATCTGGTAGCAGCATAGCCCTCGCTCTTCAGCTTATTGACATATCTCATAAGCTCTCTAAAACTCATTTCATCTGCAAGCCTCTCAATATTTTTAAGATCTTCAGGTTTTTCTGCAAGCGGTATTGTGCTGCCTGCTGTTTTTGATTTATCAAGCAGCTTGCCTTCTTGAAAGTTAAACAATTCGCTTTCTCCGGCAATCCACCTTCCATCAATCCAGTTTACTTCTTTGGCATCAATCCTTTTAATAATATTAAAATCACTGTCAAAATTATAAATGGTCAGGCCTTTTAAAACTCCCTTTTGCGGTTCTATATATATGATGCTATAAATATTCATATTATTTCTAAACCAGATGTTATTCTGTGCAAATTGAGTCTTTTTAATTGAGCCGTCTATCACTTGATTGATTGCCAAGACCTTTTGGTTGGCCAGAGGGATGATTGATTCACTCAGTATAAAATTAAGCCCGCAAATAACCAAGGCGCTTGCAAAGAATGGAAAGGATAATCTTAATATATTAATGCCGTTTGCCATTGCCGCAATGATTTCATTGGATCTGGCAAAGATGCTGACAGATAGAAGTGTAGCCATAAGAACAGCAACAGGACTTATCTGATAGAAAATAAACGGCGCTTTGCATAGAAAAAAAATAAGGCCGTCCCAAAACTGTATGCGATGATGTATAAGATTTCCAATGTTTTCAACTATATCTATTATGATATATAGAGAGATAGAGGCAGTGAGCGCCAGCATAAATATTTTAAGAAACTCTACAAGGATATAGCGGGTCAGTATTCTCATTAGCATCTTTGCCTTTTGTGTTGCCGGGGACAGAATTGCTCCGTCCAATAAGCCTGCCCCCTGGGCTTGGCATATTGATTTTTTTATAAGTTTAAACTTTGCCGATATTTTTTTGCGGAAAGGAAAACCATATCAGAATGCTACAATTTCTGTTTTGGCGCCTTTATAGCCATAACATTTATAGAGATAAAACTCTCGTCTGATATCGCCGTATTTGGTTTTGTTTATCAAATGACTTGATAATTCAACCCTGTCAAATAAGGCTTCAATATTCCTATCTATAGTACCGGTTTTTACAAATACGGCATCTTTCCCCTTTACAACATTAAAATTATTCCAGAAATCATACTGGCTATAATAACGCCTTTGCGCGAGAATATAAACCTCCGGATGGCCATCTACATAAAATGCAAGCTGCGCAGCAAGACCGTATTCATTTGCCGCCACAAAACTGCCAGGGGGTAATGCAGCCAACACCCCTGACACCTCGTTACCCAACTCTTTCCATCCATAAAGCCTCCCAGCAGGTTCTTGTTGCGGGGGAAGCCTGTAACCGAGTTTATCTATCAATGACGGATAATATGCAATGGCAGATACAAACAGGCTTATTGATATTGTTACTACAAGAGAGGCATTTATAATAAATTTTAAAATAGGCGAGCCTTTTTTATACTTTTCGTATACGACATATACTGCGCTGATGATGCCTGTTACATAGGCAGAAATGGGCCAATTTGCCTCTGTCCTTCCTCCGATACTCAAAAAGGCTATGAATACAATGAGCGGAGCCGAAAGAGAAAAAAGTAAAAGGTGTTTATCATCTTTAAACCTTATACCGCGATAACCGCTGACCGTTATCCCGTAAATAACTGCAATAAAGAGCAAAGGCGTATGCACCCCTGCCTGTCCGCCAATATACTTCAATAAGGTGCTTGTAAAGGTATGAACCTTGCCCATTAAACCGATGGCATGTCTGAACATGACAATATCGTGCGTTAGATTCCATACAAATACCGGGCTTGCCGCCAGGAGCTCTATAACCATTGCAATATAAAGCTCTTTACGTTGAAACCATTTTCTCTGTGTTGCAGAAACAAGGAGAAAAAGGCCAACCTCCCCGGTAAAAAATATAAACATGTGATGAGATAATATTCCCAACCCAAGGCTCAAACCAATAAGATACAACCACCATGCCTTATTCTCCTTTACGAGACGCCACAAGAAAAAGGCCGTAAGGGACATAAAAAACACCTGCGGAGAATAGTAGGTCATAATGACGCCGCCTGCTGTGCCGATGGGCGTGACATGAAAGAGAAGAACTACGATAAATCCCAACAAGTATGATGCGGTGAGTTCAACCGCAAGCCGGTATATTACAATCACAGTCATGGCGGCTAATACAGCCGCCCCAATTCTTACAGAAAATTCTGACACGGGAAAGATATGGGTAAAAAACCAAATTATCCATGCAACCATGGGACCCATATCATGATAACTTAATGCAGGATGCCTTGACCAATCCCAGAAATATGCCTCGTCCGCGACAAGATTATACTCTGTTGTGGCAATGTAGAAAATTCTGAATATAAAAAAGGCTATTATAGTTATATAGGTTAAATAGCTATATTTTTTCATTTTATCTCGCTAAAATTTGTTAATATTATACCGGACTCTTTAAGTTTATATTTTGCAATATCTGAGGTAAGGGCATTCAACTCTTCTTCCCATGAGTATTTCCAATCGTATCTATGAGATGCGTCATACCCGGGATGAACCATCAGCTCTGTAACGCCGCTTTTTAGATTTTTAAGCAGGGCAAGTAATCTCTCTTGGTTCAAGTGGCCCCTCTCTTCAAAGCCGATGAAATTATCAGTAAACCCAAGCTGATTTTTTTTAAGTTTTCTTTTTAATAGGGAGGCTAATATATTTATGCCGATGCAATTTATATCAGAAAAACCTGAGCGGGGCGCTCGTATCCACTTTATTTTAAATTCCTTCGCCGCATCTATGATTATGTTTCTTACAGGCGGCAAGAGGTGCAAATGTTGGTGGCTGTCTATATGAGTTATTTTTACCTTTGTATCCATGAGAATGTTTATCTGCCCATACAATTCCCTTTTAAGCGCCTTTTTATCAAATCTGCCTGATACAATTCTCCTTATGACCTCTCCATAACTCTTTAAAAAGAAACCCCTTTCATCCACAAGGCCGTCAATATATCCTGAAACAGGTTTTTCACCTCCAACAAGGGTAAGGTGTATGCCGGCATCAATGCCTGAATCTTTTAATAGGTATACGCTTTTATCAAAATAAGCGCCATTAACTACGACCGTGGTAGATGTGACAATGCCTTCTTGATATGCCTTTATGATGCCCTTGGTTATTTCCTCGCATAGACCAAAATCATCAGCATTAACAATGAGAAAATGCTTCATCCCGTTAGACCTCCGGCCCCAGCAGGCCTTTTCTCGTACCACAAAGAATTTTTTCTAATAGTGAATTCAATAGGAGTTGTAAGAGCAATCGGAATTTTGTCAAGTATTCTAATTAATCTTGTTAATTTCAGAATTCTATGTATATAAATAAAATATTTTTGCCGTGTAGCAAACTCTGGATCACTGTCCAACCTAAGAAATGTTTTTTGTAGTGTATCTTTTCTGAATGTTATATGTAGATTTTCAGATTTGCATATATTCTTCAATTGATTAGATGTAATAAATCTCAAACCATTCCACAGAGAGGATTTTTTTAGACTTGGTTTAAAAAATTCAGTAAGTTTTGGGAAAAAAGGAACTAATAATATTTTCAAATGTGCTTCATAAGGAACAAAGTAGTTAACAGTATTGTGAACCATTACACCATTAGATTTTAAAATATGCTTCATAGCAAAAAATGATTTTTCCAATTCAGGTATGTGTTCCAAAACATTATTTGAAAATATTATATCAAATTGTTTATTTATTTTTACACATTCTTTTGCTGGAAAAGGATAAAAATTAGATTTATCAACGTCTATTATTTTAAATATCTGAATAGCAGCATTAAAATATCCATCAAAACCTAAATCTGAAGGTTCTATTCCATATACATTAAAACCCTGTTTTTTAAGAAAACCATAAACAAAACCAAGTCCTCCTCCAATTTCTAATAACAAATCATTTTTTTTAAAATTAAGATATTTTATCAGAGATAAAGTCAATTCTGCTTCTTCAAGATAATGTATGAGTATCTTTTTAAATAGCTCTCTTTCGCTTAGCATACTACTATATTTTAAGAATGATGAATAATCTAATATTTGCTTTTGTATAATGGGATTTTGATATAAATTATCAATGTAAGAGAGATAAAAATCAGTTAAAGAATGATGATGCTTAAATAGATTAATTTTGTGTGCCATATTTTTGTTGGCTCTTCGCGTAATCGTGTTGGTCATTTTATATCTCCTTGAGCATGCAGGTAAAGATTTTGAGCCTCAGATATTCCTCATCACGAAGACCGTAAGCCCTTCTCTGAATAATCCTGATTTTGTTATTTAACCCATCTACAAATCCCAACGATACTTTGTTTTCAGGCCTGCTGTATGCCGTAATGCAACTGCGCTTTTTGGGGGTTAACGGTGTTCATCCTCTTTTACCACAGGCTGGATGGAATTTATTTCTTTGCGCAGAGAAAAAAGCTCCTTAGAAATCTTTACGATGACGGATGGGCTGGACAGGGTTGAAACACCCCGGGTGCGGGGAAAATAATTTGTTCCAAACTGGATAATCTTGAAGCCGTATTTATTAGCCTTAATAAGCAGTTCGGCATCTATGAAACTTCCTTCTGACCTCAGCGACACATGCTTCAATACCTCTCTTCTGACAAGCTTAAAGGCAAAATTGACATCCTTCACCCTCAGGCCAAAGAGGATGGCTATTAACGTGTTGTAAATATATGAGTAGATAAGCCTGCGGGTTCCTTCACCTGTCCTGTCAAACCTGAAGGCAGATACAATATCAGCCTCATAATATCTCATAAACCTATAGGCCTTTTTAAGCTCCATCATGTCAAAAGGCAAGTCGGCGTCGGAATAAAGTATTACATCCGCTTTTGCATTATAAAAGCCTGTTTTTAAAGAACCTCCAAGTCCCCTGTTTACATCGTGATGGATTACCCGTATGCGGCGGTCTTTTGCCGCAAGCTCGTTTGCAATCATGGCTGTAGCATCTGTTGAGGCATCATTCACGAGTAAAACCTCATAATCTCCTATCTCGTTGTCTTTTAGCATCCGGTCGCCTGCTTCTTTTGCCGCCTCAACCGCCCTTTTTATATATAGTTCTTCATTATACATAGGGTAAAAAATTGTAATATTCTCCATTTAACAGCCTCCTAATATTTTTTGCCGATAATCAATGTGTGGGGGTGCAATATACTCCCCATCCTGATAATTTCAGTATTCAAGTTGTTTTTGTAAAGTTCTTTTGATATAGCCTCTTTGCTCATAAAGTGCAGGCCGTCCCCCTTTGTCATTTTGACAATCTTAACGGAAAAAAGCTCCTGTAAATAAGAAAATAAAAACCTTAATCCTGCCTCAGTGTCTATCTCCTTTATTAAGAAGATGCCCGATGGCTTCAATAATTCTGAGGCAATCCGTATAAGTTCTTTCTGTTTTTCGTGTTTAAAGAGATATATGACATCAAATATAATGATGCAGTCAAACGTACGTTTCCCAACCAGCAGTTTCTTTGCCTCTGCAAGGGCATCTCCTGCAATAAAGTTATTATGAGGATATGCCTTTTGCAATTCCTTTATTCTCTTATGGTCTATGTCAATCCCAATGATTTTGCAATTATCCTTTTTTGCATTAATTAAGTCTATTAAGATTCCATAGCCGCATCCAATATCAAGGATATTTGCGTTATCTGGAATGTATTTTAAGACCTTTTCAAACGGGGCTGTTCTGCTTCTGATAATGTAATAAAGCAGCTTGAAAAAATTTGATTTCTTTACTGGAGCAGTTGTTGTCAATATTTCCTCCTCATCCGTAAAATAGCGATTGAAGACTTCGCTATTTTACAAACTGGCGATTTGGCTGCCATACTTTGTTATCGGCGCATTTTTTCTCCTCACCGTATTGATGACATACGGCTCGTCGTAAAAATGGCCTCTGCCTTGTCTGGCAGCCAACTTGCCCTTGACAGGTGAAACGTCTGTCAAGGACTTGCCAGTTTACCCAAAAATCAATGTCTATTTTTGGGCCTCATCAACATGCCTTTAACATGAAAAGCTGCGGCATCTTTTTTTTCTTGCAGCCATGACAGTAACTGCACAGGAGAATCTTTGCTTGCCTTATAAAATATAACAGCGCCCACTATGCCAAATAATATATCTGTTACCCATACTGCTAATATTGGATTTATTATATCTTTTTTTCCAAGTGACTCCATGACAGTTGACAACATGTAATAAAAAAGAGCAATCACCATGCCGACAGTGAAACTGGTAAACCTTGTGGTTCTAACACCTTGGATGCCTAATGGAATGCCGAAAAGGCCGAAAACAAATATGGAGGCAGGCAGCGCAAATCTTGTATGAAGATCTACTATGTATTGCGCAGGGTTATGACCGGCTTTTTTTATGTCGGTTATCCTGTTTTGAAGTTGCCCTACGGTCAGCTCATAGTTGGTTTTTGAGGCGGCTGTATCTTCTGTTTTATTTTCTTTTGAGCTCAGGTTTAAACTGTATGTATTGAATGTAATTACCTTATAAAGCCCGTTTTCCTCTGCCCTGTGGATTGTGCCGTTAGAAAGATTTAAAATTAACTTCATGCCTTGAGGGTCAGATGAAAGAAGGCCGGTATTTGCCGCTATAATGTAGCTGCTTTTTTCATCCCTGCGGTCAGAAATAAAAACCCCATGCATTTTTCCTGTTTCCGCTTTGATACGATTTGCATACAATATCAGCCCGTCAAACAGGTCGTTGAATGCCATTTCCTTCAAACCTATAGAGGCCTTTGTTTTTGCCACATCATAAAGCAGCTTTTTAGATGATAGATTCCCTAATGGAAAGGCATAGAGGGTAAAAAAACTTGATATGATATATGCAAGGCATGCTATAAATGCGACAGGCATGCTTATTCTTACTATGCTTAATCCGGATGCCTTCATTGCTGTTATTTCATTGTCGCTCGAAAGCCTGTTGTATACGATAAGCACGGATATGAGAAATGACATTGGGATAATATATATCAGGAAGGATGGCATGATGAATAAAATGAACTTCAGGATGATGAACGGCCCCACTCCATAACTGACCATCAGATCTACAAGTTTTAGGACCTTGCTCAGGAGAGATGTGGCGGCGAAAATGGCAACAGTTAATGCAAAAGTAACGGCTGTTTCTTTGAATATGTAAGAACTTATAGTTTTTGGCATATTTGAGAGTTTGTCAAAAAATGCAGCTGCGTTTTTTTGGGTTAAAGCCATTTATAGTTTTGTATTATATGACAAATAGTGTTACTATTCAATTTAGATTTTTGATTTTTTTGAAGATTTTTCAGGTCTTCCTTTTTTTGAGTAAATGCTAAAACACTTCGTTTGTGCTTGACCATTGTGCAAAATTATAGATTCAAATGAGTGAGCCCCTATGAATAACCTACTCAGCTTACTAAGAACTAACATGACAAAGCCTCATAAAATTGCATATGCACAGGAAGGGGCATGAAAGAAACTTTTAACAATATGCGGCATTTTCTGCAATCTCCTCATTACGCGTTTAACCGTATTTTTGAGTTCAGCCTTAGTCTGTGTAGTCGCCTTTGCTATTTTCGCCTTAACGTGCGCCCAAGCCAGTTCGTCCG
>JACRNJ010000063.1 GCA_016219285.1 Deltaproteobacteria bacterium | reverse complement strand
CTTAACACCTCGCTGCTTAATTCCTTTATTTTTGTATAATAGGGCGCTTCCGGCTCATTGAATGCCAATGTAATTGATTTTTCTTTTGAATCCTCGGATGGATAGTCGCAAAAATAAATGGATTTGAGGTATTGTCCCATAATATAAGAGTTTCCCTCCGTAATAATTTAGAACAAACTGGTATATTATGATAGTTATTTCATAAGGTTTTGTCAATAATTTTATTCTCTGATTTATTCTCTGATAAAGGAAAAGCTCGAACCAAAATTATATTTGGGCGGGAAGCAACGCAAATCCTTCTTTTCTTGCCGCATCTCTCAGCTTTGAATCAAGACAGACGAAATAATGACCCTTCGGCCGTTTTCCTGCCCATACGAGTGCGGCAGATAGCTGCAAGGCATCTGCGGCGCGGAGAGGGTGCAGCATAAGAAGTCTTGCTGCAATATCCCGTATGTCTTCGCCGGGTTCAATCTCCGTCCATGTATCCGAGAGAAGGGTGAGGATATGCCGCACACTGTCTTCCTCTTCAGGTTTGAGGAATCCCTCGCGCCGCAAGCGGGCAAAGGCTGAACAGCACTCTATGAAGCTGCCCCACCAGACGGCTACAGCGCTGTCTTTTCTGACAATCTGCCGTATGGTCTTGGTCTGCGGTTCATCAATGCATAACGGAATAATAGCAGAAGAGTCCCAAAACATCATCGGCTTTCCTCCCGTTCTTTGAGAAGGGCTTTAAGCGCCAGGCTTTTTTTGTCTTTAGGCCGCGGTATATCCCAAAAATCCGCCGGCAGTCTGCCTGCACCGATGCGGACAAGCCCTGCCTTCTCCAAGGTTAAGATATGCGCAGGTATTTCAATATCTCCTCTTTTCAAAGGAATAATCTTGGCTACAGGTTTTCCCCTGTCAGTGACAATAACCTCTTCGCCTGCCTTTACCTTTGACAGATATTCGCTGATAGATGCCTTTAATTCAGAAACCTTTGCGGTCTTCATAGATTTGTCCTCCATGTCTATACGGATATGACTAATATAGTCTGACTAATATAGTCTGATTGAATAGCTATGTCAAATGAAAAATAGTATGGTTTTACCCCAAAAATCAATGTCTGTTTTTGGGTTTTACTTTATCGTATGAAACATAAGCTCTGCGTGATTTAATGAGCCGTTTTTGTCAAGGAATAAACTCAACAGAAAAGGTTTTCTCGGCGGCAAGGCATTAAAGCGCAGGTCAAAATATTCCACCAGATAGCCGCTGTCTTGTTCTTTTACAGTAACCACAGGAAATCTGGCAAACCAGAGATATATCTTTACAATCTCAAGGTTTTGCACCTTTTCAATAATGTTATTATTTGCTTGAGGTTTTTTCTCAAAGGAATTTATTGTCAGGTTGTATTTCAGAATATCTGTATTTACCTGATAAAATCTCTCGTCATCTTCTACAAATACCGACCACCTGAAAGGGGAAAGGGGGAGGGGGATTGCTTCAATATTTGAGCTTTTGATGCCAAACCTTCCGGCCTCAGTTTTAATTTTTTCAATTAGTAAGTCTCTTTCTATATAGACAGCCCCCAGATAGATGAGGACGCCCGCAAGGGAAACGAAGGCTAAAATCCTCGACCAGCCTTTTTTAAATTTCATAATTATCAATGGAATAAGCAGCAGAGAGGTAAAATAAAAATCTATGATAAAAACAAGGTCAAGGGAATGTCTTTTATTGCTGAAGGGAAAGAAAATTTGTGTTCCATAGGATGTGATGAGGTCAAAGAAGATGTGAGCGTATATGCCCAAAAGGGAGAGGCCAAATAACACCACGTATCCGCGTATGCCCTGAGGCAATCGTTCTCTGAATTGTTTTATTGAGTGTGCGATGGCGGCCATGACAACGGCAATGATAAAGCTGCCAAGAATGGAATGGGTAAACCCGCGATGATATTTGAGATAGGCGAGGGGGCCTGCAAGTCTTAGAGAAAAGTGGTCAATGTCCGGTATAAGCGCGCCGACAATGATAATTATAGTGGCTAATCTGCCAAATCTCTGATAAAAGCCCGTCCTTGACAATATTGCGCCGGAAAGGCCGTGCGTTATGGGGTCCATAATTTAAAATCCGTAAAAATCAAAATCTATTTTTGGGTAAAATCCTTCTTGTTTTCTATATGAATCAAGTATAATATATAACAGCGCCTACGAACAATATTGCATTCTATATAATATGAGGATTATACAATGCATATTAACAATAAAACAAGTATTTGTGTGAGCCGTAAAATAGCGATTGAAACACACGCTATTTTACAAACCTGCGATTTGCCTGCCATACTTCGTTATCGGACATTTTTTACTCCTCACAACCCACCCCTTTATCCCCTCCAAGGAGGGGAAGGGGTGGGTTACGGCTCGTCGCAAAGAACACACCCCTTTAGTCCCCTCTCTATAGGGGATTTAGGGGTGTGTTGTCTATCAGGCAACTTGCCCTTGACAGGTGAAACGTCTGTCAAGGGCTTGCCCTTGACTAAACTAAAGTTTTGTCAAGGGCTTGCAGGTTTCCCCAAAAATCAAAGTCTATTTTGGGGGTGGCCCAAAAATCACTTCCGGAGCAGGAGGATATTTATGCTGATTAGTAGATATTGGTCTTTCTTTTACCAGTCTTGCCTGCTAATGCCTACGTTTTAAAAATGGCCAGAAAGAAACAACTAATTATCCCCATCTTTATTCCCCATTACGGTTGTCCCCACCAGTGTATTTTTTGTAACCAGACAAATATAACAGGCAAAGAAAGGCTGCCGGATACAACAGAGGTGGCAAACACCATTGGCGACTATTTAAAAACATGGAAGGGCGGCGGCAGGAAAGAGGTTGCCTTTTATGGCGGGAGCTTTACAGGACTTGGCATGGATATTCAGGAGAGATTCCTGAAAACGGCCTTCAAATTCATTGATTATGGATTGATACACTCAATCAGGATTTCCACAAGGCCGGATTATATAACAAAACAAGGATTGATGTTTTTAAAAAACTACAATGTTGAGACTGTGGAACTTGGTGTTCAATCTATGGATGATGAAGTGCTAAAGCTTTCAGGCAGGGGACATACAGCAGAGGATACGAAGGAGGCGGTCATGTTATTAAAAAGATATGGTTTCAAGGTTGGACTCCAGTTTATGCCGGGCCTCCCCGGTGATACTGAAGAGATTGTCCTCTGTACAGCCAATAAAATAGCGGAGCTTGAACCCGATTTTGTCAGAATCTATCCAACTATTGTTGTTAAAGACACACCGCTGGAAAAAATGTATATGTCAGGTTTATATAATCCGTGGCCTTTAACTAAAATGGTTGATGTATGCAAAAAGCTTGTTTCTTTGTTCAATGCTAAAGAAATCCCTATAATCAGGCTCGGTCTTCAGGCAACTGAAATTTTGGAGCAAAGTATAGTAGCTGGCCCATATCATCCTTCGTTTAGAGGACTGGTGGTTTAAATGCCTGCCTTGTACTTGTCAATATGGGTGAAAAGGTAGTTGTATAAAATGCAGCTGCTATTGTATAATTAAAACGCGGATAATAAGGCGGCCCCAGCTTAAATAATAGAACGATATGAAAAAACCTAAAAAGATATTCATCGTACCGTGCCTGATTGCACTTTGCCTTTTTGCAGCAATTTCTGTTGCTGTTGCCAAAGGTGGTGTTTTCATAGTGGCCGTGTTTAGCGAGTTGAAAGAAAAGGGTGTTCCTGTGGAATGGCATGTAAAGGAATGGAAGGGGAGGGCAGATGCTCAGATTGTGGACGACGGCACAGCCAAAGGAGCGCTGCATCTTAAGAGCAATGGCACCTCTACCGCTTTATATAAGGAGATATCTCTGGATATAAAAGATTATCCTTATCTTAACTGGCGGTGGAAGGTAACAAAGATTCCAACCGGTGGTGATGTAAGGAAAAGGAAGACGGATGATGAGGCGGCTCAGATATATGTTGTCTTTCCTAAATTTCCGTCGCAGATAAACAGCAGGATGCTTGGTTATATATGGGATAGCAATGCGCCGGCAGGAAGTGAAGTAACAAGCGCAAAATTATCAACGACTAAATACATTGTCGTCAAGAGCGGCGCACAAGAACTTGGAAAATGGTTCTATGAAAAACGAAATGTTTATGAAGACTATAAAAGGCTGTTTGGCGAGGAACCTCCTATGGTAGGAAGTATCGCATTGATGATAGATTCTGACGATACCGAAACCAGCGCAGAAAGCTTTTTTGGCGATATATATCTCTCAGAGTAGAAATCACAGGTGCGGCGGTCGTTATGCTGTTACCGCTCCAAAGTCTTCCTTTATAATTTCAAGCCCCTTAAGTTCTTCTTCAAAGAGCTGTCTATTAGCGTCCAATATAAGTTGAACTGCCTCTATTAAATTTCTTCTGGTCTCTTCGAGTGTTTTACCTTGGGTATTTGCTCCCGGAAGTTCTTCGATAAATCCAATATATCCGTATGGCGACTTTTGAAAAATTGCCGTTAATTTTTCCTTCATTTTTCGTCCTCCTTTTGTTTATATTATGCCATAACATTCTTTTGGCTCATGCTTATATTTGTGCAGATTATAGGAAAAGTTTATGAGTCAGGTCAATAGAAATATACCGCTTGCTATTCTTAACACATTGAAATATAAGAAGATTACTAAGAACTAACATGACAAAGCCTCATAAAATTGCATATGCACAGGAAGGGGCATGGAAGAAACTTTTAACAATATGCGGCATTTTCTGCAATCTCCTCATTACGCGTTTAACCGTATTTTTGAGTTCAGCCTTAG
>JACRNJ010000069.1 GCA_016219285.1 Deltaproteobacteria bacterium | reverse complement strand
AAGTATAGGAAAGGCTGATTTGGAAAAGTTAAAGGCAAGGGTGTTAATACCTCTTGTTGTTAGAGATGACTTCCTCGGCCTTATATTCATAGGCGAAAAGTTTTCAAGAGAGGCTTATACCAAAGATGATATCAGGCTGCTCTCTGTTATTGCTCATAATATTGCAGTCACCTTGCACAGCCACTCTCTTTTAAAGAAGCTAATGCATAAGTATGACGAGAACAAAAGGCTTTATGAGAATCTGAACAACATATATTACGATACGATACATGCCTTTGCGACTGCTATAGATGCTAAGGATGCCTATACTAAAGGACATTCTCACAGGGTTTCTGTTTACTGTGCCGCTATTGCAAGTGAAATGGCATGGTCGCATAAAGATATGGAGGGTATCAGGATAGCCGGGCTTCTTCATGACATAGGCAAATTAGCTATAGACAACTCAATAATAAATAAAGACAATCTATTAACAAACAATGAGTCTATTGAATGGCCTGAAATAGCCAAAATTAGCCGCTGCCACCATGAAAGGCTTGACGGAAAAGGCTTTCCTGATAGTTTGAAAGGCAATCAAATTTCTTGGGGAGTTAAAATTGCGACCCTGGCCGACTCCTTTGACGCAATGAGCACAGACAGACCTTATAGGCCGGCGCTTTCTGCATGCGAGGTTTTGAGACAATTAAAAGAAAATTGCGGCAGACAGTTTGATAAAGATGTTGTGCAAGCTTTTTTTTCCATAATCCAGAAGGAAATTTATGGAGAAAACAGGCCGGTTGTTTTGCCTCTCTTGCGCGATAATTTTGCCTATCAGTTGAAAAGTGAAGTGTTGAATGGAAATATTAATTCATTTATCTACGGTAAAAGAAGAAGAAAACGAGTTGTTAATCATACATTCGCATGAACAAGTGTTGAATCAATAGTATGGAAATATGTAAACATGGATTTGGATAAAAAGTTTAGAGTCATTTTCATGGGCACGCCGGAATTTGCAGTCCCGTCTCTGAAGGCGCTATTTGAGGCAGGTGAAGAGGTTGTCGCAGTTGTAACACAGCCTGACAAACCAAAGGGAAGGGGAAAACACTTAACAGCGCCGCCTGTTAAAGAACTTGCCATAAAACACAATTTCTCTGTACTGCAACCCGAAAAAATCAATCATGAGGTTTTTATAGGAAGTATTAAAAAACTCTTGCCGGACGTTATAGTTGTTATAGCCTATGGCAAGATTTTGCCAAAGGCTATTTTGGATATACCGCCGTTAGGTTGTATAAATGTCCATGCGTCGCTTTTGCCAAAATATCGCGGCGCAGCGCCTATAAACTGGGCCATAATAAATGGTGAAAAAGAAACCGGCATAGCAACAATGCTTATGGATGAAGGCATGGATACAGGCGCTATACTCTTGACTGAAAAGGTTGAAATAAAAGGCCATGATACTGCCGCAGACATGTATAATAAGTTGAAGGACATTGGCGCCGGTCTTCTTGTAAAAACGATTAAAGGTCTTAAGTCGGGAACGATAATACCAGCGCCTCAGGACAATTCACAGGCAACTTATGCGCCGATGCTTAAAAAGGAAAATGGCCGCATAGACTGGACAACTGGAGCAGAGGGGATAAAAAACCTTATAAGGGGTTTGAACCCGTGGCCAGGCGCCTATACAAGGTGGCAGGGGAGGCAAATAAAGATATTTAAAGGAGCATGGGTCGGGAGTCATGGGTCAGGAGCCAGAATGGAACCCGGGACAGTAATCAATGTTTCTGCGGATGGGATTTGCGTGGCAGCAGGCAAAGATGCGCTGCTTATCACAGAACTGCAGCCGGAGAATAAAAATAAGATGAGCGCATCTGAATTCATAAAGGGGTATAGGATTGGCAAAGGGCAAATCTTTGATTGACAGAGAACAGGGGCAGGAAGGCTCTGCCCTCCTGTTGACGCAGACAAAGCCAAAACATTTAATGGAATGGAGCGGCAGCTCCGCCAGCGTTCCTTATCGGCCTGCTAAAGGCGTCTTTATAGGGCTGCTCTGTTTTTGCGCATTTATTATCCTGTTTGCAGGTTTTTTGTTCTGGTATATTCCATCAGTAGGCCTTGTCAATATCCATCCTGCCCTTCCTGTTATGCTTGGCATTGGACTCGCTGCAGTAATCATTATCCTTATGGGCGGAGCTGTTGGCATAAGCCTTGCCGTTATAAATGGAAGGGATATTTTCTTCTCATACAAATTCAGGGGTATCCTGATAAAATTTTTTCTACCGCTTATGATTATGGCGGGCAGTCTTCTAAAAATACCAAAGATAAAAATAGAACAGTCATTTATAGAGATAAATAACCAGCTTGTCATGGGAATGGGTAAAAAGGTTAAGCCGGAACGGATTCTTATCCTTATGCCGCATTGCATACAATATATTGATTGCAAAATAAAGGTGACCCAAAATGTAAAAAACTGCGCCGGGTGCGGCAAGTGTGAGATAGGAGAACTGCTGGAACTTTCTGATGAGTTTGGCATAGATCTTTTTATATCTACAGGCGGCACCATAGCGAGGAGAAAGGTCTATGAAAAAAAGCCCAATGCCATTGTGGCGGTAGCGTGCGAAAGGGATTTAACATCAGGGATTCAAGATGCCTATCCTTTGCCTGTCCTTGCTGTTGTGAATAAAAGGCCGCAGGGTTATTGCATGGGCACCGGTGTTAATGTTGAGGATGTGAGGAATGCAATAAATGGATTTTACCGGAATATATGACAGGAGGCATGTTAGGTGAAAAAGGTGCTTTTAGCAGATGATGTTAAACTCTTTCTTGAATTAGAGAAGACCATTCTTGCAAATAGAAGCAACTTTCAGCTATTTACGGCTGCCTCAGGCCAGGAGGCCATAGATATACATAGAAAGGAAAAGGTTGATCTTATATTGTGCTGTCTGTATATGCCGGGTATGAATGGCAGCGAGGTGTGCAAGATTATAAGAAGCGATAATGACCTTAAGAAGGTCTCTATAATAATGGTTACAACCAGCGCCAATGATGCTGATATGTGTCTTGCAGCAGGGGCAAATGATGTTGTGCTTAAACCTATAAACCCTTCTGACCTTCTGAAAAAAGTCGGGAAATACCTCAATATTTCTATGAGGTTGGATATCCGTATACTTGCAAGGATAGGGGTGGAGGGTTCAAGAAGGGCGCCGCCGGAGTCATTTCTCGGCAACACAGCAAATATCAGTGTCAGCGGTGTTTTAATAGAAACCAGCCATTCTTTAACTCATGGAGAAGTAGTATCCTGTTCGTTCTTTATACCAGGCAATTCGACTCCAATAACTTTAGGAGGCGAGGTGGTAAGAAAGACAGACGGCAAACAACCTGGAATGAGTTATTATGGCATCAAATTCTTAAATATAATGGAAGAGGATAGAAGGGTAATTGACAATTATATAAAAAGACATCCGCAGGCCGCAGTATGAGACAGACTCTAATATCTTGGTCCGCCGGCCATTGCCTCCAGCCTTTTTACCCTTTCCTCAATGGGAGGATGCGTGCTGAAAAGCCTTAAGAGGCTTCCGCCGCTAAGCGGGCTTACGATAAACATATGTGCTGTTGCCTCATTGGGAACAGCCATCGGAATTCTCTTGTTGCCATATTCAAGCTTTCTCAATGCATTAGCAAGAGAGATGGGATTGCCTGTTATCTTTGCCCCGCCTTCATCCGCGACGTATTCCCTGCTTCTGGATATAGCCATCTGAATAATCATTGCTGCCAGAGGCGCTACAATCATCATGACAATAAGCGCTATCGGGTTTCCGCCCCTTTCATCATTCCGTGAGCCGCCGAACATGGCTGCCCACTGTGCCATGTGCGCAAGATAGCTTATGGCGCCTGCAATTGTGGCGGATATGGTGGATATGAGTATGTCTCTATTCTGGATATGGGCAAGCTCGTGGGCCATTACGCCGCCGAGTTCTTCCCTTGAGAGCAGCCTTAAAATCCCTGTGGTTGCTGCAACTGCCGCGTGGCTTGGATTTCTGCCGGTTGCAAAGGCATTTGGAGTATCATTTTCCATGATATACACCTTTGGCATTGGAAGCCCTGCCTTCATTGCCAGATCACGTGTTACAGCATATAATTCAGGTGCGGCACCCTCTGACACCTGTTTGGCGCCATACATCATCAATACTATTTTATCGCTGAACCAATATGCGCCGAAGTTCATAATACCTGCAAATAAGAGGGCTGTCATTGCCCCCCCTCTGCCGCCTAATGCATCGCCTGCAAATACAAGTATTGCAGTAAGCGCTGCAAGAAGTATTGTAGTTTTTAAAAAATTCATCTTTCAACTCCCTCCTATCCTGTTTATATTATAGAATATATGGCATTATAACTCTTAAGTCAAGTAAATCATGGTTAAATGCATCTTGACAATACATGTTTTACTGTAGCAATCTAGAATAAACATTAAAGGATGCACAGACATGAAGTTGCTAAAAATGAATGGTGTTTATTTTATTGCCTGCTGTTTATTGCTGTTTGTCTTTGCCCTTTCTATTGCCGCCTTTAAGAGAAATCTTATCTGGATGGATGAGCTTTCTCTTTGGCATGACACTATGGTTAAATCTCCAGGCAAATCCAGGCCGTTAAACAGCCTTGAAGTTGTGTATGCAAAACAAAGGCTATATGATGAGGCAATTAAATACTTCAAGGCGGCCATCAAAAACGGCTCAGGTCTGCAGGAGGTGCATCATTATAACCTGGCCCTTGCGTATATGGACAAAGGGTTGCCAGAAGATGCGGTATTGGAATTTCAAGCGGCTGTCAGGTTAAAACCAGATTATGCTGATGCGTATTACAGGCTTGGGCTTATCTATAAAGAGACCGGTGTATTTGAAAAAGCAGAATACGCATTTAAGCAAGCCTCTGTCTATGCCCCTGACCGTGATGACTTTCATAATGCCCTGGGAAACATCTACCTGCTTCAGAAAAGATATAATCTGGCTGCGGAGGAATACAATATTGTATTACAACTCAAACCGGAGAATGTGGAATCCATGTATAATCTTGCAATATCCTATGACAAGATGAAGATGTGGAAGGATGCGATTATATATTACAGGAATTTTATGAGGGCAGCGCCCAGTGAATATAAAACTGCTATAGAGGATGCGAACCGGCGGCAGTTAGAGCTATCGGCAAGATTGTAATGATTTGCCGTAAAAATATCTTGCGGCAGACGATGTTACCCTATTCCAAAGTGGAATACATTGATTCCAAAGAACAATAGCTTATTTTCCAGCTGGTGTGTCAGCCTTGACAGGTTTAGAATGACACCTGAAGCAGTCTTCCAGAGGGAAGGCCACTTTTCCATGACATATTCCGCAATATTTACCGCTTATAATTTTTCTCATGCTCATATCCGGGTTATTGCCAGCTTTAATATTGAATACGCTTGGATGGCAGCTGCCGCAGTGCAGCCACTCTGTATGCGTTTTGTGTGGGTAAACAACATCGGGGGGATGGGGGAAAAACTTAGTTACCGTCAAATCAATATCTTTATCAAATATCCACATATTTTCATTTCCGTCAAGCGATGCCTTTGGTTTTATTTTGCCGTCCCTTAAGGTTTTTACCCAGTCCACCTTATTTCCGAAATCAGCCCTGGGAAAATCTTTTGTCACATCCTCTATCTTTCTGTTGGCCTTGACCTCTATGCCAAAGGAATGGCATCTGTCGCACTCTGTTGCAGCAAATGCAATATTGCCATTATGGCATTTGCCGCAGAATTTTCCCTCAAATATATCTGCCATCCTGATGTCGCTTGCGCCTGCCTTCATGGGAAAGCCGATATCATTATGACAGACCTTGCATGTAAACTGCGTCCTATGCCACCAATGGGGAAACACTACCGGTTTCATAACCTGTCCTTCACCTGTATATCTGTTTAATATTACAGTGCCATAACTTGCAGGTGATTTGATACCCTTAAATGCAGGTGAAAACTCCTTTGTCTCCTGCTGCGCGTATACATTTTGATAAAACGGTATGCATGTCATAAATAATATTGACAATAAAGCATTCACGTATAAGATTTTTCTATACAAGATTATACCTCCTTACTTAGTTGCATGACAGGAAACACAGAGTGTTTCATAATCTATACGCAGCATGCGTTTAAAGCCGCTCTTGTTGTGGTAATCGTGGCAGGTGTAACATACAAGTTTTTGCTGTGGTAAAGGCATCCATTCAGGGATAGAAACCTTATATGAAACCTTAACAGATACAGGGTGACGGCTAATAGGGTGGTTGTTCATATTGCCTTCATGGCACTTTACGCATGTTGTTATAATATCATGATTAAGTTTAGGCATGTCTGCGGTATGGCATACAGAACAGTGCTCTTTTTTATTGTAGTCATGTGGATTTACAGAGGTTGGAATATCTAAAACCTCTGCCCCGGCATGGCTGCCGCCCAGAAAAACAAACAGGGCAATCAAAATAGCCTTGAATCCCATATGCCTCTCTTTTTAGATGCTATTGTCTATAGTAGTATATAAGCAGTTTTATTCCGATATCGCCTTATGGCAGATAACTATAATTTGGCGTTATTGTTACCGGGGTGCTGCCGGCAGGGTAGGCATAATTGCAGACTGTGTCAGTAGCTGTCTTAAACCACAGTTTAAGATCGCTTGTTGCATCAGCCTGATAGCCGGTTATGCATGCCCCATTCATCATTCGTTTTCCCAACTGGGTCGTTCCGTTAGCTCCTAAACCTGTATTACTCCCATGCACACCATCAAACACGGTTAAGCTATTTTGACTTTTAGCAGCGCCGCCATGGCATGACAGGCATAGTATGCCAAATATATTTGAGTTGTTGCCAAGGCCTGCGCTGGCTGTATAGAATGGCGATGTTGGAGACCCGCTGCAGGCGCCCTGGTCAGGCGGATGCGATACCCTTGAATAGTTTGCGTTTGGTGGACAGTAACCTTCATCCCCATACACATCCCTTCTGTGGCAGTTGTAACAAAGGTTGGTTGAGCTGCCTCCCACAGTTTCTTTGCCTCTTAATAAGAACTTATTGTTTGAGCCATGAGGGCCTTTGGGGTCTGTGCTGCCGTAATTGCTGTTTCCATGGCAGTCTGAACATGTGATAAGACTTGTATGGCCTATGCCGCCGCTCTGCCCGGCTTCAGGGCAATTAGCGTCAACAGCGCACTTAAATGTATTGCTGAGCCCAAGATTATTAGCGGGCCAATTAGTATTGGCAGCAGATGATGGCTGATTCTTTCCCTGCGTCTCAAATGCCGGATGATAGCTAAAATTGCCGGTATTAAAGTCGGCTGTTGTATCTGATTGGTAAAACGCTGTATTGGAAGGAACTGATGGATTTATTGTGCCGTATGCATATGAAGAATGGCATTTCAGGCAGAGGAATGATTCATACCTGTTTGTATAATTAGGATTGGATGCGTCGGTGTCAAGTAATCTTGTTATATAATTTGATTGGCTATTCGGGGAGCCGGGTGTAACACTGCCCCAGAGGGTTACAGAACCTGGCTGCACACCCCATGCGCCGATAAGATTATTGCCGATATAGCTTCCTCGCGGAGCATCGGCCTGTCTGCCGCCGATAGCATGGTTTCCCTGTTTGGCTGCATGTGGATTATGACAGTCCACACATTCAGCGTGCCTGCTATTGTTGTTATTGATAAATGTCTCTTCCCTAACAGGCGGTGTGCCTGTAGCAAATCTTTGCGGAGTGTGTTTATCAACTGTTGCTTTAGGGTCGTGCTTGTACAAATAGCCAAGCACAGTATCTATATTTTTTATGGTATTAGAACCATAACCCATCTTTCCATTATGGCAGTTGAGGCATGTCCACTCCTCGTCAACTATTGTTGTCAGGTCAGCGGGGTTTTTCCCTTTAAGCAGATATTTCCCTGCAACCCCGCCGTGGGAACGATGACAACTTAAACACCCATGCCTTTTAAGGGTGTCGTCAGTGTAACCGCTCTGATTCAGGTCATGCGGCTCCCACGGGTTAGGGTCTGTGCCTACTATGCCTGTCCAGAGATATGCGTCATCTTCCCTGTGGGTCGGCGCATCTGTATTATTCCAGTATTTTTTATCATGGCAGCGATTACATTGTGTTGCTCCATAGTTACTTGCGCCTGCCACCACACCGGGCTCAATATCCTCCCTGAGAAATTTTGCATATGTTTTGCTGTGCGGGTCGTGGCAGGATGTGCACTGGATGTCGCCATTTTTGTCCAATACAGCCGGCGCGATATTTGGATAGTTAGAAGGCGCGCCAGGGTACTTGATTTCACTGTTGGCAGGATATGATGATGAATATGAAAATGATATTGGATGGTCGTTGCTTAAATTTGTGCTCAAATTTGCCGATGATGACGCAGGGATGTAGCCTTCCGCTGTTACCCCCTGCATATTTAAGGTGTTTGCAAGCACTGCGCCTGGAGCGTTTAAAAGACTTCCTATGGCAATGGTGCCGTCATGACATGAGAGACAAAACCTTGATGCGCCTGTCGGTTGTCCGATGGATGTGGCTGTCATGGTTGTGGTTCCATATAGGGTATATGTGGAACCAGGGTCCTGTTTATTCCATAAAGGGTTGCCCGGATTTGAGCTATGAGGGGTATGACAGAATATGCATACCTCTGTAGTGGATGTGGCCTTAATGGTTCCCGGTCCGTACATAGAAAGATTATGTTTTGTGCCGGTAACGCCGGGGACATTTGGGTCAATCACGGTTGCCGCGCGAACAAGGTAACCCGCTGTCAGAAGCAAGAGGCAAGAGGCAAGAAACAAGAGACAAGATTTTTTCAGCCTCTTTTGGAATATTTTTGCTCTATTTCTTGTTTTCAATTATTTCACCGCCTATATATCTAAAAATCTGAACCCTTCTATTAAAGGAGTCGGATACATATATGCTGTTCTTGCTATCTATAAATATCCCTGAGGGCAGCCAGAAATTGCCAGATCCTTGCCCTGAAGAACCAAACCCGAGAAGGTATCGTCCATCCCTGTCAAATATCTGGACAGCATCAAAAAGGGCATCCACCACATAAATATGTCCATATATATCAACAGCCACCCCCTTTGGTCTAGCAAAATTACCGGAACCATCCCCTTGACGGCCAAACATAGAAATAAACTTTCCATGTTTATTGAATAGCTGGATTCTGAAATTTAAGGAGTCTGTTACATAAACAGAACCTTGTTTGTCCACGAAGATATCGGTAGGAAAATTAAATGTCCCATTTTCTTTTCCACGGCTGCCGAATACATAAAGGTATTTTCCGCTCAGATTATACACGGATATATTATGCTCCAGTGTATTTACCACATAAAGGAACCCTTCATCTTTATTTATAGCGATGCCTGTAGGTCTGCTGATGTTTTGCGTAATTTCAAATAATAGCTTCCCTTTTTTGTTAAATATAAAGATTTTGCTCAACTCCGAGTCTGACACATAGATATTGTCCTGATTGTCAACGGCAACTCCGATTGGCGATACAAATCCTATATCATTGAACTCGTCAATCCATGTATAATGCCCCTCTTTTTTGTCAAAAATATGCAGCCTCTTAAAAGCTGTATCCGCCACAATAATCCTTCCGGCGCTGTCCACAGTTATGCCATATGGTTTTACAATTCTTTCTGCTGTCTCCCCTGCCAGAAATTCGAAGATTCTGCGGAAAAAACCCTTCTTGGTTCCGGCATCATCAGGCCTTTCCAGTTTGCCTTCGTAGCCAATCCTTGCTTGTTCAGGCGGCAGAGGCCAGACAATTGCAGGGGAAAAGGTTTCTTGATTATGTTCAGGCGTGGTAGTGGAGCAGCTTGCCAAAAACAAAAGGCAAGAAGTTAGAAACAAGAAGCAAGATATGGGATATGGGATATGGGATGTGGGATACATCATCTAATATGCCCTTCCTTTACAGCCGTAATAAAACTATTAAGTTTTCGCCCAAGCATGTCATATTCTTCGAAGAAATAATCAAACCGCTCCTTTTTTAAAGATCCCGTGTTGTAATATCTCTAAATGTTCTATGGTCTCACTGCAAGATGCATGGGCAATCGTTAAGAATCTTATAAAATCATCCTTATATCTCCTTCTGCCAAACCCTTCAACAATATTTGCCGGAACAGACTTTGAGGATCTTCTAATCTGCTCACCCTCTTCATATCTCTCAAATTTTGGCAATTCATCTATGGTCATCCTGTGAACCTCAACAGATAGCCTGTGGGCTAATTTATAAATCTCTAAGTCCTTATACTAAGAACTAACATGACAAAGCCTCATAAAATTGCATATGCACAGGAAGGGGCATGGAAGAAACTTTTAACAATATGCGGCATTTTCTGCAATCTCCTCATTACGCGTTTAACCGTATTTTTGAGTTCAGCCTTAGT
>JACRNJ010000059.1 GCA_016219285.1 Deltaproteobacteria bacterium | reverse complement strand
AGACGAAGGACACGGCCTATAGGGGTGTTTACCAATAGGGAGAGTGTTGAAAGGATTGTCTTTGCTGTTTTTCACTATTTGAATGTCAACTGGGAGAATAACCCTCTGAATGAATTTACACATAGGTATTGACATTACCATTCCTCTTTTGATTTTTTCAACCAATTCTTTATCAATTTAACAGCATCCCTCTTGCTTTTAATAATCCCTTCCCCTTCAGCCTCTGCTAATATTTTTAATATCCTTCCCACCATAACACCTTCCGGAATATTAAAAATCTTCATCACCTCGCTCCCCTTTAATATTGGATTAGGCTTATTTACTGCGTATACTTTGTAATAAAAATTAATAAGGCCGCTCACAAAAGATGTAAGTTCCGGGTCATCTCCATTTCTGGTAGCCCTTGCATCTGCAAGGGAAAGCAAGACAAGCGCAATCCCATCCTCTCCTGCTAAAACCCTGAACATATGAGCCTTGGAGCGTTCTGTTAATTTTTCAAGAAACGCCAGATTGAAAACCCTGTGATGATTCCTGACAAGCCTTGCAACAAACGCAGCCGCTGCCCTGCTGATTTTCAACCTTTTTCCCATTCTTTTGCTAATAGCTTCCCCCGCTACTTCATGGCCTATAAACCTTATTCTTTCCCCTGCTTTTTTCATTGTTATCGGTTTACCCGCATCGTGGCTTAAAAGGACAAGCTTGAACAATCCTTTTTTAGAAATATTTCCTACAGGTGTTTGGAAATAACTCTCAACACTATCTGCAAGTTCCGCCGCTAAAACCTTTAAATTATGAAAAAGCGCTTCTCCCTGTTCTAATGTTTTGAATGCATGAGATATAAGATTATAGCCTTCCAAATCTTCCCAACCTCTAATCTCAGGCAAAATTTCCTGCAGTAAAGAGAGTTCGTAAAGCTTTTTCAAATGATCAACTGATTCTTTACAGGCAAGTATGGAAAAGAACTCGTCTCTTATCCTTTCCCACGAGGATGCAGCCAGAAGGTTCGCCTTTTCCTTTATACGCTTTTCTGTCGCTTTATCTACAATAAGGCCGTATTGCGCAGAAAGCCGCACTGCCCGCAACAACCGTAATGGATCGTCATCAAATATTTCAGGCTTAAGCATTCTGATTGTTTTATTTTTTGCGTCTGTCTGCCCATTGAAAATATCTATTAAATCTGCCTTCTTCTTAAATAATCCATTTATATCCAAGGCCATGGCATTTATAGTAAAATCTCTATTTTTAAGGTCTTCAAATATATCCTTGCCTTTGTATGTGGAAAGGTCAATATGAATTTCGGATTTACGATTTGTGATTTGGGATGTTAAATCCGAAATCCGCAATCCCAAATCCGCAATATCTTTTATCACTACCCTGTAAGACCCAAGCCTTTTATCAAGTAAAAAAGGGCTTCCTATAAGCCTCTGTGCCACAAGATTAGCCGCATCTCTAACATCCCCCTCTACCACAATATCAAAATCAAAGCCCAACGACTGAGATAATACAAGATTGCGCAGCGCCCCGCCAACAAGATATGCCTTCATATCTGCGGCAGCAAGCACATCGATACAAACCTTGAGTATAGGTTCGCTCTTTAACCACGAGATTACATCTGCTTCCACTATATCATCCTTCTAAATTATTTTAGAAAGTTCCGCTTTCAAACCAAATATTTTTATATCATATATGGCTTTCTAATGTGGTAAAAAAGAAAAAGCCGACTACAAGTCGGCCTTTACAATTCAACCATTGACAATTTATGCGCTTTGAAAAAAACAAAGCGCCTAAACTGTTTTACATGTTAATTACCCAGCCTTGTAGGCGGGGCAATTAACTCTTTGACCCTCTGACATTCTGACTCTTTGACACTTATCAGTTTCTCTCTCAAATACCTTTCATGATTCGTTATATTACCAGCAGTCAATTGAACATTCAACCCTTCTTTAATCTTATTTATCAATATAGCCTTGAACTCATTTTTTTTTATACTGCTATAAAACCCGAGACATGCCATCCTTTGCAAAGATTCTTCCCCAAATAGCTGTATAATCAATTCTCTATTTATTCCAAACAGGATGGAGCCGTGCTGTAGAAATGCCCTCTTAAATCGCCTCTGGGCGCTTCCAATAAGTTTTTTATTGTCTATTATAATCTCATACCGGGAAGGAGAATGAAAGCAGGAAATCTTTTCTGCATCTTGCATCTTGCACCCCCTGATAGAGGCGCTCTGGGGCAGGCTTGCATCCTGCATCTCGGCATTAACCCCGGCTTCTCTTAATGCCTCCAACAGGCATCGGCTTATTATTCGGTATGCCCCTGATATTCCTTCTGCAAATAAAGGCTCGTTTTCACCGCAAACTATTGAATAGGCAATCTCATCGGCATGCAGGACAGCCCTTCCGCCGGTAATCCGCCTAACATAGGAAATATCTGATTTCAAGCAGTGTTCAATAATTTTATCAGATCTTTGGAAACAGCCGATAGAAAGGGTGGGGTTCTTCCATTCGTATAGCCTGAGGGTGGCTTGAGAAAATTCTTGACTGCAGATGTTAAGAATAGCCTCATCTGTTGCCATGTTATCCCAGCCGCTCTTTGGCTGGTCTATCAATAATCTCCATGTATTCATAAATAAGACAGGTAGCGGTATAGGTAAAGATACAAAAAAAAAGTTTTTATTCTTTTCCCTACCTCTACCTATCTTTACCTGTTTTTATGCAAATCTACTCAAAAAATTTATATCAATCTTGCCTGCAATAAAGTCGTGGTCGTTCATTATCTTTCTATGAAGCGCAATATTGGTCTTGACCCCTTCTATTTCCATTTCATCCAGCGCCATTGCCATTCTCCTGATAGCCTCTGCCCTGCTCTCTCCATACACTATAAGTTTGGCAAGAAGCGAATCATAATGAGGAGGAACGGTATAGCCGCACGATATTGCTGAGTCTACTCTCACGCCGGGGCCGCCTGGCATATGAAGACTTGTAATCTTGCCAGGGCATGGCACAAAGCTATCAGGGTCTTCCGCATTTATTCTGCATTCTATGGAATGCCCTTTAGTTCTTATATACTTTTGCTTAAACCTAAGCCTCTCTCCTGCCGCAAGCCTTATCTGCTCCTTAATTATATCTATGCCTGTCACCATCTCAGTTACCGGATGCTCAACCTGAACCCTGGTATTCATCTCCATAAAATAATACCTCATATCATTATCAAGCAAGAATTCCACTGTTCCGATATTCGTGTAACCTATTCCACTCGCTATCCTTACGGCAGCTTCACCCATTTTCCTTCTTAATCTTTCATCTAATATATGAGATGGCGCTTCTTCCAATATTTTCTGATGGCGCCGTTGGATAGAACAATCCCTTTCTCCAAGATAAACAGTATTGCCGTATTTATCGGCCATAATCTGAATCTCTATATGTCTGGGCGCTTCACAAAATTTTTCAATATACACATCTCCATTTCCAAATGCGGCCTGCGCTTCATTTTTGGCAGTATGGAAGGCATTGCCGAAACTAGCAGGCGTATGGACAAGCTTCATGCCTCTGCCGCCGCCGCCTGCCGCCGCCTTTATGATGACAGGAAACCCAATCTTGCGCGCAATATCCATAGCATCCTTTTCGTCTTTAATCCCTGAATTGCTCCATGGAAGAACATGCACCTTTATTTTTTCTACCTCTTTTTTTGCCTGAATTTTATTCCCCATAAGCCGCATATTGTTAGAGCTTGGGCCTATAAATTTAATACCGCAGTTTTCACATATTTCAACAAACTCGGCATTCTCAGCCAGAAAGCCGTATCCTGGATGTATTGCCTCTGCATCAGTGACTTCGGCAGCGCTGATAATGGAAGACACATTCAGATAGCTGTCCTTGCTTTTTGCCGGACCTATACATATAGCCTCATCTGCAAATCTTGTGTGCAGGCTGTCTTTGTCTGCTTCAGAATATACGGCAACGGTTCTAATGCCGAGTTCTTTGCATGCCCGTATAATCCTTACGGCTATCTCGCCTCTATTTGCGATAAGTATTTTGTGGAACATAGGTTTTAAAAAATTACAAATTTCAAATAACAAATCCCAAGTAAAATTCTGAATTATAATGCAAATGACTGCAATGTTTGGGATTTTGCTTATTGAAATTTATTTGTTATTTGATGCTTGTTATTTGTAATTTAGATATGCAAAGTTTTGTTACATCATGCTATCTCTACGACAAACAGAGGCTCGCCATACTCCACAGGCTGCCCGTTTTCTATTAAGATAGAAACAATCTTTCCGTCTAATTCAGATTCTATCTCATTCATAAGCTTCATGGCTTCTATGATACATACTATCTGGCCCTTTTTGACCGTATTGCCCACCTCTGCAAATGGCTGTGTCTCAGGAGAAGGCGCCCTGTAAAATGTGCCTACCATTGGGGATGTAATTTGTTTCAGTTTCTCAGCCGCTTTCTCTGTTTTCTGCTCTTCTGCTTTTTGCTCAGGCGCTGCAATAAAAGATGGAGTAACAACCACAGGCCTTGTCTCAACAATATCAGGCCTGCCAATACTCCTCTTTATCCTGACCTTTCCATTTGGCCTTTCAAGCTCAAACTCAACAATATCAGTATTTTCTATAAATTTTACAATATCTTCAATCTCTTTAAAATCCATTTTAACCTCCCTTATGAAAAAAAGCAGGTTAAGGCTGAGGCTAATGTTAAGAAAAACAGATTGGACTGTTAGGTTTTCCTCAACCTCAACCTTGACCCTTGACAAATTATCTACTTCATTTTTGACGAAGTAGTTTCAGGTTTTGCTGAAGCAAAACATATAATTTGTCAAGGGTTGACCTTAACCTTTTACAATACCACCATCTCCTTTGACATCTTCGTTAAAATCTCACAGCCACCCCGTGTAACCAATATCATATCTTCAATTCTTACACCACCCCAGCCAGGTATATATATCCCAGGTTCTATTGTGAAAACCATTCCCTCTTCTACAACATCATTATTGTATGGCGATATGTTCGGCCATTCATGGACCTCAAGCCCGACACCATGACCCGTACCATGACCAAAATATTTACCATATCCAGATTTCTTAATAAAGTCTCTTGCCACAAAATCTATATAAGACGCTTTCACTCCCGGCCTGACAGCCTCTATTGCCTTATCATGGGCATCCTTAACTATCTGGTATACCTTTTTTTGTTCCTTATTAGTTTTACCAGTTGCAAATGTGCAAGTTTCATCTGAATTATAGCCTTGGTATTTTGCGCCAAGGTCAACAATAACAAACTCAGATTGTCTTATCCTTTTACCAGATGCCTTACCATGCGGAAGCGCTGCCCGCTTGCCAGAGGCGACAATAATATCAAAAGCGAGACCATGGGCCCCGCTTTTTTTCATCGCCATTTCTATCTCAAAGGCCGTATCGCATTCCAACATCCCTGGCGCTATACAACTTATTGCCTTATTAAAACCAACGGCTGCCAGGCTTATGGCCTTTTTTATAATTCTTAATTCATTTACATCTTTTCTGCATCTTATCTTATCAATATCTTCAGAAACAGGAACCAATCTTTTGCATTGCAACAACTTCTTGAGCTTGCAATATACCGCATAAGTCAGCCCTTTACCTTCAAATCCTATGCGTTTTGACTTAAGTTTATTTATTAAAGATGCAACATCTTCAATTTGTTTATTATATACCTTGATTCTTAATCCTTTCACCTCACGTTTTGACTGTTCAGCATATCTTGAATCGGTTAAAAAAATTGCCTGATATGGGGTTATAATAATTATTCCACTGCTGCCTGTAAAACCGCTAATATAGCTGATATTTTCTAATGTAGTTATAAGGAGGATATCTATTTCCCATGATGACAATCTTTCCTGAATCTTTTTTAAGCGAAGGTTCATAAATACAGTAAGCAGTAGGCAGTAAGGAGTAGGCAGTAAAAACTAAAAGCGACTAACAATAACTGCTTACTGCATACTGCCTACGGCTTACCGTCTTTTTAAAACTCTTTTCTCGCACCGGCCGCTGCCTTTTTTAAATAATACCTTGCCTTCCCAAAATTTCCTCCGGAGTCAAGAACTATTGCTATAAAATAATCCTTATTTATAAGCCTCGTAATTATGGTAGAATCTTCAGCCGATACAGACAGCTCTTCAACTTCTCCCAGCTTAAGCATGGAACATGCATTCTTTGTCTCTTCCAATATTCTGGCATATTCTACACCCAAAGAGTCCACATCATAATCAGACTTATCTTTTACATAATTTTGGATTGCCATACCGTCTTTGGCCATTATAGTGGCAGCCATGCCACCTTTGGCATTATCAACCATTTCTTTCAATATCTCTGGAAATCCCATTCAACTGCCGCCTTTCTGAAGTTTATTAATCCAGTTAATAAAATCCCTTTTTCTATCTTCTGCCCCCTGTACCTTTACAAGCCCCTCTATCTTTTCTTTTATTACAAGGCTATTTTGATTACCCTTCTTAATGAGCGCTTGATAAATCTTCATGGCATCTTTTTTAAGGCCCTGCCTTTCTAAAATCTCTGCCATTGTCACTGTATAAAATTTATCATCAGGCAGCAACTCTACACCATCTTCTTCTACAATAGCCTCTCCGATATGTTCTTTATATTCTTCTTTTTTGTTTATGCGCATAGCTATAGGCAGCGACATAAATTTGTAGTCTGCCGATTTATCGGCGGTTTTAAAATACGCACATAGGGCGCCCAACCAAAGGTTGGGTCGGGCAAACTACAGCTACTTATTTTTGTCGTCCACTATAATACAAACACCGTATATCAATAGACATATTTCAAGTCAAATTCACATTCCAATATTTTTGCAAAACATGTCTTTAGAGTTGTTATATAACAGATTTAAGAGTCTGTTTATACGGCTCTGTTCCTCATAATAATATAATCAGTAATTATATTTAGTTTAGAATCTCCAGCAAGTCAAGGGGAAAATCTGCGCTGCCTATTTGTCTAAATGCTGTCTTGCCAATATCCTCTACCATAACAAAATTTATTTTCCCGCCGGCCACCTTCTTGTCTATCTCCATAGCCTTTAATAAGCCACTGGCTGTTAGCTGACAGCTGATAGCTGATAGCTTTACATGGAAACCAATCTTTGATATCAGCCCCTCTATCTTCTCTACAACACCTTTGCTGCAGACACCAAGCTTAAGCGATAATCTGGCAGCCGCGGCCATGCCGATAGCCACTGCCTCTCCATGCCTCAACTCCTTATAATTGGTCACAGTCTCTATTGCATGACCAAAGGTGTGTCCGAAATTAAGTATTGCTCTTAAATCCGCCTCTGTTTCATCCTGCTCTACTATACTTGCCTTGATAGCGCATGACATCTTTACAGAATAAATCAAACCATCTCCGAAACCAAGCACATCTCTATAATTGTATTCCAAAAATGAAAAAAACTTGCTGTCCCTGATAATACCATATTTAACAACCTCAGCCAAACCCGCCTTTACATCCCTGTCTTCAAGAGTCTTAAGCACATCCACGTCTATAAATACCATCTTTGGCTGATAGAATGCGCCTATAAGATTCTTGCCCATTGTATGATTCACAGCTGTCTTGCCGCCTACAGAGCTGTCAACCTGCGCCAAAAGCGTTGTTGGAACCTGAATATACGGAACACCTCTTAAATATGTTGCAGCCGCAAAACCAGCAATATCTCCTATAACGCCTCCGCCAAGGGCAACAATGGGAGATAATCTTTCCATCTTATTCTCAATAAGCTTATCGTATATGTAAGAAAGCCATTCAAGGTTTTTATATTCTTCACCATCAGGAATATCTATCCTGAATGTTTCAAAACCAGCCTTGTCAAGGCTGGAAATAACCCTATGACCATAAAGCCTCCCAACAGTCGGATTTGTAACACATGCCGCCTTACCTTTAAAACCCTTTTCCCTCATCAATTCTCCAACCAAATCAAGATTGTTTCTTCCGATATGGATTGGATAGCTTCTTTTGCCAAGATTTACGGTAATCTGTTCCATATGTAGTATGCCCGACCCAACCTTTGGTTGGGCGCCCCATGGGCGTCTTTTAAAAACGCCGATAAATCGGCAGACTACCCACCTATAGACTCACTATCTTCTTTATCTCCTTTACAACCTCGCCAACAGTTTTTGCAGTTGTATCAATGATAAAATCCGTCTTTTTATAGAATGGTTCTCTTGCCTTCAGGAGATTAGATATTACTTCCTTGTTATCACCTTCGGAGATAAGTGGCCTTTCATCCCCTTTCCCTATCCTTGAAAAGATCTCATCAATTGAGGCAGTAAGACATATTATAGTCCCATTCCTCTTCAATGTCTCAAAATTCAATGGATTGATAATAGCCCCGCCACCTGTTGCAATTACCATATCCGTATTAGAAGATATTTCATGTATCACTTTTGATTCCAATAGCCTGAAATATCCTTCGCCAAATTTTGCAAATATCTCGCTTATACCCATCCCTGCCTTTTTTTCTATTAAATCATCTGTATCAACAAACTTTAAATTTAATTCCTTTGCGAGCCGCCTCCCGACAGATGACTTGCCGGTTCCCATGAAGCCTGTAAGGACAATGTTTTTCATATCAGAAGTCAGAAGTCAGAAGTCAGAAGTCAGAAAAAAGACACAGTTTTTATTCTGTATTCTGAATTCTGTATCCTGTATTCTGAATTCTAAAACCTCCTCAAATACTCCAGGTACCCATTATAATTTCTTCTAATTTCATCTATAGAATCCCCGCCAAATTTCTCTATAAAAACATTGGCTATCTCAAAGGCAACTACAGACTCGCCAATTACAGATGCGGCAGGCACAGCGCATATATCAGATCTTTCAACGCTGGCATTAAAAGGCTTTTTCGATTCTATATCCACAGATCTAAGCGGCCTATAAAGAGTTGGAATCGGCTTCATTGCAGCCTGAAGTATAATAGGCTCGCCATTACTCATCCCGCCCTCTATGCCGCCGGCATTATTGGTCTTTCTGTAAAACCTTGGTTCTATGGGCCAGAATAGATTTTCCTTCTGACTTCTGACTTCTGACTTCTGACTTCTGTAAAAAATCTCATCATGCACCTCTGAACCGAACCTATCAGCCACTTCAAAACCCATGCCAAACTCAACACCTTTTATAGCCTGAATACTAATAAGCGCTCTGGCAAGATTGCCGTCAAGTTTTTTATCCCACTGGACATGGCTTCCAAGGCCGGGTGGAACGCCTGTAACAGCAACTTCAAATACTCCGCCAAGGCTATTTCCATTTTTCTTAGCCTTATCAATAGCTCTCTTCATTTTTTTTCCAGTTTCCTTGTCAGGGCAGCGAACGTCGGAAACCTCAGCCATTTCGAATAAAGATGATAGATGACGAATGACAGATGACGGATTTCCTTTCTGACTTCTGGCTTCTGGTTTCTGGCTCCTGACTTCTCCAATGCCAATCACCCAACTCATTATCTCCACGCCCAATTCGCCAAGAAATCTTTTACACACTGCGCCAACCGCCACCCTTGCGGCAGTTTCCCTTGCGCTGGATCGTTCAAGCACGTTCCTTATATCGTTATGGTCATACTTTAATACACCTGCCAAATCCGCATGTCCTGGCCGTGGACGGGTAATATCTTCGACCCCTGACACCTGACACCTGACCCCTGTCTCCATAACCTCCTTCCAATTCTCCCAATCTCTATTATGAATAACCATAGTAATAGGCGAGCCTAATGTCCTCCCAAACCTTACACCAGAGGTAATCTTTACCTCATCTTTTTCAATCACCATCCTGCCGCCACGACCATAACCAATCTGTCTGCGGCCAAGCTCTTTATTGATATCTTCTTCAGACAAAGTGAGATTAGCAGGCGCTCCTTCTAAAATGCTGGTAAGGCATTTACCGTGAGATTCACCTGCTGTCAAATATCTGAGCATATAAACTCCTTTGGACAGAGGCAACCATGTTGCCGTTTTTGGACGGCAGTGACCATACCGCCGTTTTTACGCCAACACGGTTGGCTTGCTCCATACTTTCAAAAAAACGCACCCTTTGGGGCGCATTTAATAGTTATGTTTTGCTCTGAAAATACATTTATAACCTATTGATTTACTAAGAACTAACATGACAAAGCCTCATAAAATTGCATATGCACAGGAAGGGGCATGAAAGAAACTTTTAACAATATGCGGCATTTTCTGCAATCTCCTCATTACGCGTTTAACCGTATTTTTGAGTTCAGCCTTAGT
>JACRNJ010000065.1 GCA_016219285.1 Deltaproteobacteria bacterium | reverse complement strand
GGGGATTTAATTGGACAGCATAATGAGGCATACAACAAACAAAGAGGGTAACCTGATTTTGAAAATGCGTATTCACCTGTCTAAAAGCCTTATTTTATGCGGAAGGGATTTATGAATTTAGATTATCTTGGACAGCAGTGGCTGAAAATATGAAACCCCGATCCTATCAAGCGGCAAAGAACATGCAAACTTTATGGTTTGTTCTATCTCCTCCTTTGTTTCGGTTGGAAAACCCATTATAAAAAAACCTCCTATATCAAACCCTTCTTCATGTGCCATTGTAAGTTGTTCTTTGATCTGATCTACGGTAATCATCTTCTTTATCATCTCCAAAACCCTCGGGGATCCTGATTCTATTCCGAAATTCAGAGCATAACAACCAGCCTTCCTCATCAATTTTAAAAGTGTTTTATCCACTGTATCTAATCTTATACCATTAGGAAAACTCCAGGTCATATTCAGATTTAATGACAATAATCTGCGACAAAACTCCTCAACAAACTTATTATTAAGGGTAAAATTATCGTCCTCTATTTGAAATTCTCTGACACCGAATTGATCATAGAGAAGTTTTAGCTCTCCTATTACATGTTCTAAACTTCTTGACCGCAATTTTCCCCCAGAAGCAATTTTGGCAGAACAAAAGGTGCAAGGAAACGGGCATCCTCTTGTCACAATTATGGGCACCACAGGGAAGTTTTTGTAGAATGCGCCGTGGGGAGCCTTAGGATATGAGGCAGGCGGCATCAAATCCCATGCGGGGAAACCAAAGGCATCGAGGTCTGATAAAAAATAGTTGTCATTTACTCTAATTGATTCTCCATCTCTCCATACCAATCCAGGAATCTTAGTTAGCGATGCTGCAGAAAAATCTTTTAAGGCCATACAATCAACAAATTGTTTAAAGCCTAACTCACCTTCTCCTTTATAGGCATAGTCAAGGCACTCACCAAAAAATCTCAATGTGCCTTCAGGCATCATACTGGGATGAATGCCTCCAACAAGCGTCTTCGTCTCAGGCCGTAGTTTCTTGATATTGATACATGCCTTTTTTATCTCATGAATATCTTTTGACCAAGCCTGAAAACCTGCTATGTCAATTTTTTCTTCTGCAACAAGCTCGGCAACATTGTCCGCTTTAAACCCCATCTTGAGGGCATCCAATATTTTTACCTCATGGTCATTACGAATTTGTGTCGCAAGCCAGCCGAGTGAAATCGGCGGAATCAATTCATCTGCAATTCCATGTGGCTTTATTAATAAGATTTTTAATCTTTTCATGCTGCTACCTAAATAAATTGTACTTTATTATGCACCTTAACGCAGAAAAACCATCCTTCCAGTTTACCTTTTTACCTTCTTTATAAGTCCTTCCTGCATATGATACACCAACCTCATATATCCGAACCCCCAGCTTGGCCACCTTTGCAGTAATCTCTGGCTCAAAGCCAAATCTATTTTCTTCAATCTTTATTCTGTCAATAACATCTTTACAAAATACCTTATAACATGTTTCCATATCTGTTAAACTAAGGTTCGTCAACATATTGGAAAACAATGTTAAAAATCTATTCCCAACCATATGCCAGAAATAGAGCACCCTGTGCGATTCTCCACCGGCAAAGCGGGAGCCATATACCACATCGGCTCTGCCATCCAGTATCGGCTCTAATAATCGAGGATAGTCCCGAGGGCTGTATTCAATATCGGCATCCTGAATGATGACAACATCACCGGACATTTGTTTAAGCCCGCGCCGAAGCGCCGCCCCTTTGCCCATATTTTTCTCTTGAAAATAAATATGAACTTTGCCATTGGCGCCGGTTGTCCGATCTTCAGATATTGCTTTCAGTATTTCCCGTGTACCGTCGGTGGAACCGTCATCCACAATAATAACTTCATGCGGAATGCCGGTTTCAAGAACCCTCGCAATCACCTTTTCTACAAACGGCGCTTCATTATAAACTGGTATAACAACGGAAACCTTCAAAACATACCTCTTAAAACTTCAAATGATAAGAAACCGACTCACCGTGAAAGAGTGTGGGTAAAAGAGAGCCATAAAGCGTCTATACCATAGCATAAAACAAGGGAGAAAAGAAGTTTTTAGTTACCTGTTATTGGATATGTTATTGGGTATGTTATTGGGTATTGACCAGCCTATTTTCTTCCTGTAATATGCTAATGCAAGAGCAGGTAAATGTGAAACCCCTGCTGATTCGGATAAAAACCATATCTTCGTGATTTAACAACATTTGCAAATTCCGCTATTGTAGAATTTGAGTTTAATTTATGTCCGTCATTCAGGTTACAAATCTTGTCAAAAAATACAACGGCCTTACAGCTGTAAACGGCATATCCTTTGAGGTAAAGAAAGGAGAATCGTTTGGATTCCTGGGGCCAAACGGCGCCGGTAAAACTACAACCATAAACATACTTTGCACGCTTCTTTCTCAAACTTCAGGCAGTGCAGAGGTGAATGGCTATGACTGCCTTAAACAGCCGCCCCAGGTTCGTTCATCTATCGGGTTGGTGTTTCAGGACATCACCCTTGACAACGACCTGACAGCATATGAAAATCTCAAATTCCACTGCTATCTTTATAATATGGATAAGAGAAAGGCAGAGGAGAGGATAGAATATATCCTCAATGTGGTAGGTCTTTATGACAGGAAGGACGATCTTGTAAGAAAATTCTCAGGCGGCATGAAAAGAAGACTTGAGATAGCAAGAGGACTTTTACACAACCCAAAAGTTTTGTTTCTGGATGAGCCAACCCTGGGGCTTGACCCTCAAACAAGGACTACTGTGTGGGAGTTTATAAACAATTGGAGAAAAAAGGAAGGCATCACGGTATTTTTGACAACCCATTATATGGATGAAGCAGAGGTCTGCGACAGGATAGCCATTATAGACCACGGCAGGATTATTGCCTGCGGCACACCTGAAGAATTGAAGAAAATAATACGGGGCGATACTGTTTATTTGAAAACAGCGGACGACAGCAGCGCCATATCCGAGTTAAAAGAGACATTCGGCATAAAAGCTGCAAAATTGCATGACAGCATCTCCTTTAATGTGGAATCAGGAGATAAATTTATTCCTAAGATATTTGAAGGACTGAAAACAGCGATTGTTTCAGTCAATCTGAAAAAACCTACGCTTGACGATGTATTCATACATCTGACCGGCAGAGAGATAAGGGAAGAGAATAATCACAAAGCAGGAGAGCTTTTAAAAATGAGGAGGAGAAAGGGATAGTATTTGCGATTTACGAATGTCTATTTTCGAATTTAAAAATCGGAAATCGTAAATCGACAATCGAAAATATTTATGTTTTCCTATAAGGCAATATATGTCATCGTAATCAGGGAATTTAAGCGGTTTTTTCGTCAGAGAGGCCGGCTGCTTGTTACCATCTCGCGTCCGCTCCTTTGGTTGTTTATAGTTGGCGCTGGGTTTGGCAGCATGGTTAATATGCCTGCAAACATCGGATATAAACAATTTCTGCTGCCAGGCATTATCGGCATGACAATCCTTTTTAGCTCTGTATTTTCCAGCATCTCCGTCGTATGGGACAGGGAGTTTGGATTTTTGAGGGAGATGCTTGTAGCGCCGATATCGCGGGCAACTATTGTGATGGGCAAACTCTTAAGCGGCACAGCCCTTTCCCTTGTTCAGGGGACAGTGCTTTTACTCTTTTCGCCGCTTCTGGGTGTAAAATTAACTATTACAAATTTTTTACTTATGCTTTTGCTTATGTCCTTCCTCAGTATTGCGATAACCGCAATGGGTCTTTTCATAGCTTCGTATCTGACATCTCTTGAGGGGTTTAATGTGATAATGAATTTTATCGTCCTGCCTATGTTCTTTTTAAGCGGCGCTCTTTATCCCATGAACGCCCTGCCAAAGACGCTGCATTATTTTTCACTGATAAATCCGCTTTCCTACGGTGTGGATGCCTTTAAGCATGTACTGTTTAGAAATGGCAGCGATGTGATTGGGGCCGAATTTCCCTTGCTCCTTGATATAGGCGTATTGTTTATATTTTCTGCTGTGATGATAGGTTTGGCAACATATTCTTTTGAGAGAAAGGGATAATCTTGAATTTTAGATTTTAGATTTTGGATTTACGATTTTAGATTTAATGAATTAAATCCGCAATCCAAAATCTGCAATCCAAAATCTTATGAAAACCTTATACATAGTTGCCACACCCATAGGAAACCTTGAAGATATAACATTACGGGCTCTCAGGGTTTTAAAAGAGGTGGATATTATTGCTGCTGAAGATACAAGACATACCAGAAAACTCCTCCAGCGCTACGGTATTAGCAAACAACTTACAAGCTACTTTGAACATAACGAACTTAAAAAGGGTGAGTGGCTTATATCGCAGCTTAAACTCGGGAAGGATATTGCCGTTGTATCAGATGCAGGGACACCGGGTATCTCTGACCCAGGCTACAGGCTCATAAACATGGCAGTGGAAAATTATATTCAAGTTGTTTCTATCCCAGGCCCTTCTGCGATCATATCTGCCTTAAGCATTGCCGGTCTTCCAACGGACAGTTTCTGTTTTGAAGGTTTCATCCCCTCAAAGGCAGGTGAGAGGCAAAAACTTCTTGCCAGCCTGAAAGGGGTAAAAAAGACTATTGTGTTTTATGAGTCGTCCAGAAGGCTTTTGACAACATTGGCAGATATAAATAATATATTAGGTGATATTGATGTTGTGGTTGCAAGAGAGCTGACAAAGCTCCATGAGGAGATTGTCAGAGGAAGGGTGAGTAAGGTATTGACAGATTTGAGCGGCAGGGATATAAAAGGAGAGATTACAATTCTTATCAGTCCTAAATCAGTTGAGGCTACAGAAGAGATTCCATTGCTTGATGAGATCATAAAACTGCACAAAGGATTGGACTTGCCTCTTAAAGAGATAGCAAAGATAATTGCAGAGAAAAGGGGCGTTCCCAAAAGAGAGGTTTATAAGGAGGCATTGAAACTAAAGTAGTTGCCGATTTATCGGCGTTTTTTTATAATGCGTCCAATAAATTTGGCAGCTACAATAATAGGAGAAGCGATGCAATGATAAAGGCAATACTAAAGGTAGTTCTTGGCATATTACTGGGTATCATATTATTATATTTATTTATCTACTATGGAGGAGCTGATTATCTCCAGATATTCGGCAAAAAGACTGCGCAGGCCGGTAAAGAGCTTAAGCAGTATGAAAAGGATGTGAAGGATGCCGGCAGCAAAATAGAAGAGGTATTAGAAAAGGCTAAGGATAAGGTGAAGGAGAATATACCGTAAACACCAAATACAACCGTTGGCAAAATTCCAACCCTAAAAATACTAAATCTGATTTTTGGTTCCAATAGGTAAATATGGATTACTCTGCAACTTTGAATCCAAATGATACGGCAATAGTGGATGTGCCGATATAAATCTCTTTCATTATTATTGTCATCTCGTTTGCCTTTTCATCAATCCCGGGAAAAAGCAGGAGTCGTGATGTCTTTTGTCCAGGCTCCAATGTAATGGCAATATCATAGAACATATCTTTCATCCTGCTGAGCACAAAGTCAACATCAGACAAATTTCCAGCAAGCGAATAAAGGTCTGTATAATCCAACGGCTTGCGCACGTCCATGTTGTTGTCAAATAGGGTTGTAAGCGACGGATTATACATCAGCTTTGACTTTGATAAATTTTCTATATCCATAATAAACACAAGATATTGATTGGCGCTCAATATTTCTGCCAGAGGGTTGTTTGCATCCTTCATGGTGAGCGCCTTTTTTGTTTCTGAAGGGTTTAACGGAAGCAGGCTGATTTTAACATCTTTTGTGGCAAAGGCCATCTTGTGACCTGAATTATTATATTCTGGCGATAAAGGAGGCATCGGCGCAAGGATGGCAGGGCCTTTTAGAGTAGTGCAACCATAAAAAACGGTGAACAGTGGACAGAGAACAGTGAACAGCAGAATGATTTGCGATTTTAAATTCGTAATTCGAAAATCTAAAATAGAAATTATTTTCTGACTTCTGACTCCTGACTTCTGACTCTTGGCTTCTGCATTTATCATCTACAACCCTCGCATAACGGTAAAGTTTTTGAATTCATTTTTGTAAGCCTGCCACTCTATATTCACATTTTTGACAACTGCCCCAGGGGGGCCATTATGGCACCATTCAATAAGCTTTTTTACAGATTCTTCCTCTCCTTCCAGTACAGCCTCTACTGTGCCGTCAGACATGTTTCTGACCCAACCGTTGACGTTATGCCTTTCTGCCGTCTCTCTGGTATTTGCCCTGAAAAAAACCCCTTGAACCAAACCTTCTATTGTGAGATGCGCCCGCGCCTTTGCCATATAATTTCCAGCACTAAACATGTTGTTGCATTCTTTGACAAACACAATCTTTGCTTTAAAGGCTATATTTGTCCGTAAAAATAAAAACAAAAACCATGTGCATTTCTTGGGTCAGCCTCAAAGTTAGCATAACTTTTTAGAAACGGCAAGCCTTTGGCAACTTAGTGTCAACCCGAAAAATGCATTTGATTTTTATTTTTCGGGGCAAACGCAAGATTTGAGCCAAAGACAAGCCCTTGACAAATTATCTCCTTTGCCTTTAACAAAGAGGAGTTTCGTGTTTTGCTTCAACAAAATACATAATTTGTCAAGGGCAAGGAAAAGCTGGTTGGACAAAACGGAGCAT
>JACRNJ010000064.1 GCA_016219285.1 Deltaproteobacteria bacterium | reverse complement strand
CATTTTTCAATTTGCATCTATGCTATTATCTTTGTTACCACGCCTGCGCCTACTGTCCTTCCGCCTTCTCTTATGGCAAATCGGAGTCCTTCGTCCATTGCTATGGGCATGATAAGCTCTACTTCAAGGCTTGTATTGTCTCCAGGCATTACCATCTCTACTCCCTGCGGCAGTGTCGCTACTCCGGTCACATCTGTTGTCCTGAAGTAGAACTGCGGCCTGTATCCATTGAAGAACGGGGTGTGCCTTCCGCCTTCTTCTTTTGTGAGCACATATATCTCTGCCTTAAATTTGGTATGCGGGGTTATACTGCCGGGTTTTGCCAATACCTGCCCTCTCTCTACTTCCTCTTTTTTGGTGCCTCTTAATAATACTCCAAGGTTGTCCCCTGCCCTTCCCTCGTCTAATAGTTTCCTGAACATTTCTATGCCGGTCGCCACTGTCTTCTGGGTTGGCTTTATTCCGACTATTTCTATTTCTTCGCCTACTTTGATTACTCCTCTTTCTACTCTTCCGGTTACTACGGTGCCTCTGCCTGATATGGAGAATACGTCTTCTATTGGCATGATGAATGGTTTGTCTATGTCTCTTTTTGGCTCTTTTATATAGCTGTCTACTGTGTCAAGAAGCTCTAGTATCGGGCCGCAACTTTTGCATTCTTTTTTGCCGCATCCACATTCTAACGCCTTTACCGCACTTCCTTTCACTACTGGTATTTCATCTCCCGGAAATTTGTATTTGTTCAAAAGTTCCCGGACTTCTAGTTCTACGAGATCCATGAGTTCTTTGTCGTCTACCATGTCTGTTTTGTTCAGAAATACTACTATGGCTGGAACTCCTACTTGTCTTGCCAATAGTATATGCTCCCTTGTCTGGGGCATGGGGCCGTCTGCCGCGCTTACTACGAGTATGGCTCCGTCCATCTGCGCCGCTCCGGTTATCATGTTCTTGACATAGTCGGCATGACCGGGACAGTCTACATGGGCATAGTGCCTTTTGTCTGTCTGGTATTCTACATGGGAGATGCTTATGGTTAATCCCCTTTCTCTTTCCTCGGGGGCCTTGTCTATGTTTTCATATGCAAGAAATTCGGCAAATCCCTTAGCGCTTAATACTTTTGTTATTGCCGCTGTTAAACTGGTCTTGCCGTGGTCTACATGCCCTATGGTCCCTATGTTTATGTGCGGCTTCGTCCTGTCAAATTTGGCTCCCTATGTTTATGTGCGGCTTCGTCCTGTCAAATTTGGCCTTGCTCATAAAAACCTCCCTGTCTTTGATTTACGATTTTTGATTCACGATTTGAGATTTTAATTCGTAAATCGTAATTCGTAAATCGTAATTATTACTTCCCTTGTACCTTTGCAATAATCTCTTCTGCTATAGAGTGAGGAACCTGATCGTAATGAGAGAATTGCATGGTAAATGTAGCCCTTCCCTGCGTCTTAGACCTTATGTCCGTAGAGTAACCAAACATCTGCGCAAGCGGAACCTTTGAAGATACCACATTAAATCCTCCCCTTGACTCCATACCCAGTATCTTACCCCTTCTTGAATTTAAATCGCCAATAACATCTCCCATAAACTGCTCAGGCGTTACAACCTCCACATCCATAATAGGCTCCAGTATAATGGGCTTAGCCTTTCTACACCCATCTTTAAACGCCATAGATGCTGCTATCTTAAATGCAATTTCAGATGAGTCAACATCATGATAAGAACCATCAAACAGGCTAACTTTCAGATCCACAACAGGGTAACCTGCAAGCACACCTGTCTCTATTGCCTCTCTTAATCCCTTCTCTACAGCAGGCACATATTCTTTAGGAACTGTTCCTCCAACAACATCATTTTCAAATTCAAAACCTTTGCCAGGCTCTTGCGGTTCAATGGTAAGCCAAACATGGCCATACTGACCGCGGCCGCCTGTTTGTTTTATATACTTACCCTCAGACTCAACCTTCTTTGTTATGGTTTCTCTATACGCAACCTGCGGCTTGCCCACATTTGCCTCAACCTTAAATTCTCTGAACATCCTATCAACAATGATCTCAAGATGAAGCTCTCCCATACCAGAGATAATTGTCTGCCCTGTTTCCTCATCTGTCTTTACCCTGAACGATGGATCTTCTATGGCAAGTTTTTGCAACGACATGCCAAGTTTTTCCTGATCAGCCTTTGTCTTTGGTTCTATCGCAATACTCATAACAGGCTCAGGAAATATCATTCGTTCTAACAGTATCGGTTTATCATCATCACACATGGTATCGCCTGTTATAGTGCTCTTCAAACCCACTGCTGCCGCTATTTCCCCTGCATAAACCTCTTTTATATCCTCCCTCTTATTTGCATGCATCTTTAAGAGTCTTCCAACCCGCTCTTTCTGCTGCTTTGTGGCATTGTAAACATAAGAGCCCGCTGCCATGTAACCTGAATAAACCCTGAAAAATGTAAGCTGGCCCACAAACGGGTCTGTCATTATCTTAAATGCAATGGCCGAGAATGGCGCATTGTCATCAGCCTTTCTTTCTTCTTCCTGTTCTGTTTCGGGATTTATCCCTTTTATCGCGGCAATATCAATTGGCGACGGAAGATATTCCAAAACAGAATCGAGAAGAGGCTGAATCCCTTTGTTCTTAAAAGATGAGCCGCAAAGAACAGGGGTTATACCCATCTGTATCGTGCCTTTTCTTACTGCGCTTCTCAGTTCATCTTCCGTAGGCTGTTTGCCGTCCATATATTTTTCCATAACTACCTCATCAAAATCAGCAGCAGCCTCTATCAGCCTATCTCTATACTCATGAACCAAATCTTCCATATCTGCAGGAACATCCTCAAAACGAAATTTCGCTCCCAACGTAGATTCATCCCAGATTATGGCCTTTTGTGAAACAAGGTCAACAACTCCCTTAAAGCTATCTTCTGCGCCTACAGGAAGCTGTAACACAACAGGTCTGGTCTGCAGCCTGTCTATCATCATCTTGACAACCCTGAAATAATCTGCCCCAACCCTATCCATCTTATTTACAAATGCAATCCGCGGAACCTTATATTTGTTTGCCTGACGCCACACTGTCTCTGACTGAGGCTCAACCCCGCCCACAGAACAGAATACCGCGACAGCGCCATCCAATACCCGCAAAGACCTTTCAACCTCAATGGTAAAATCAACATGACCCGGCGTATCAATTATATTAATGCGGTTATCCTTCCAAAAGCATGTTGTGGCAGCAGATGTAATTGTTATACCCCTCTCCTGCTCCTGTGGCATCCAATCCATTACAGCCGTACCATCGTGAACCTCTCCTATCTTATAGGTAACGCCAGTATAATAGAGAATCCTTTCGGTCGTAGTGGTCTTGCCGGCGTCTATATGGGCCATTATACCTATATTTCTTGTCTTTTCTATTGGCACTAATCTTGGCATATTGTTGCTTCGCTCCATTGCAAATTAAAGATTGTTAATTTTAACTTGTAAATTTAAAACATCTTTAACTTTGCATTTTGCAATTTGCAATTTGCATTTTGCAATTACTGTAAGATTACCATCTATAATGCGCAAATGCCTTGTTTGCCTCGGCCATTTTATGCACATCCTCTTTCTTCTTTACTGCTCCGCCTTTATTATTTGCCGCATCCATTAGCTCTGCCGTAAGTTTTGCAATCATTGTCTTTTCAGCCCCACGCGTCTTTGCATATGTCGTAAGCCACCTTAGCGCAAGTGATATCCTCCGCTGAGGCCTGACTTCCTGTGGAACTTGGTATGTTGCGCCACCAACCCTGCGAGACCTCACCTCAAGCATTGGCTTCACATTGTCCACTGCCTTTTTAAATAGTTTAAGCGGATCATCCTTTGTCTTTTCTTTTACCAAATCAAAAACTCCATATATAATTCCTTCTGCAACGCTTTTCTTGCCATCGCTCATTATAGTATTCACAAACTTTGTGATAAGTTTATCATTATGTTTCGGATCTGGAAGAACATCTCTTTTTGATACAACCCCTTTTCTTGACATCAAACCTCCAAATAAAACATTTACGATTTTAGATTTTAGATTTTAGATTTTTAAATCGGAATTCGTAAATCGTAAATCTAAAATTACTTTGGCCTCTTTGCCCCATATTTTGAACGGCCCTGTTTTCTATTCTGAACACCAACCGCATCCATAGTGCCTCTGATTATATGATACCTAACCCCTGGCAGATCCTTTACCCTTCCGCCTCTTATTAGGACAACAGAATGCTCCTGAAGATTATGACCGATACCAGGAATGTAGGAGGTTACCTCCATAGCATTTGTAAGCCTTACCCTTGCCACCTTTCTGAGCGCCGAGTTAGGTTTTTTAGGGGTTGTTGTGTAAACCCTGATACAAACCCCTCTTTTCTGCGGGCACCCTTTTAAAGCAGGGGCAGTTGTCTTTCTCTTTACTTCTTTTCTGCCTTTTTTCACAAGCTGGTTTATCGTAGGCATCTATTACCTCATAAAAAATTGGTCTTACAGCACTTTTTTTGGAAACAAAACTTTATAAAGTTATCAGATTTTGTAATTAATTGTCAAGTATAATCTTATTTATTTTCTGTTTTTTTGGTTATTTTATGCAATTTCTTTTGTCAATTCTGATTCTTCAGGTATATTAAGTAATAACTTCTTATAATAAGAAAAACCTGTGCCGGCAGGAATCAGTCTGCCCATAATTACATTTTCCTTAAGCCCTCTCAGGTAATCTATCTTGCCTGCAATACTTGCCTCTGTTAAAACCCTGGTTGTTTCCTGGAAAGAGGCAGCAGATATAAAGCTCTCTGTGGAAAGTGAGGCCTTGGTTATTCCCTGCAGCAGTGGTTCAGCGATAGCAGGTCTCTTTCCTTTTGCCAACATCTTCTCGTTTGCCTCTTCAAATAGATATCTTTCAACTTGGTCTCCAACCAGAAAATCAGTATCGCCTGGCTCTTTTATCTTTACCCTTCTGAGCATCTGCCGGACAATCACCTCAATATGTTTGTCGTTTATCTTAACACCTTGCAGCCGATAAACCTCCTGCACCTCATCCACCAGATATTTGGCCAATTCCTTAACACCCAGCACACTAAGAATATCATGCGGATTGGCAGACCCGTCCATAAGAGGTTCTCCTGCCCTTACCCTGTCTCCCTCCCTAACACTTATGTGCTTTCCTTTGGGGATTAGATATTCCTTAGGCTCGCCAACTTCAGGAGCAACTACAACCTTTCTCTTTCCCTTTGTATCCTTGCCAAATGATACTGTGCCATCTATTTCACTTATAACAGCGCATTCCTTTGGCTTCCTTGTTTCAAAAAGTTCCGCAACTCTAGGCAATCCACCGGTAATATCTTTGGTTTTTGTGGTCTCCCTTGGAATCTTGACTATAATATCTCCTGCCTTAACTGCATCACCCTCATTAGTTGTTATGATGGCTCCAACAGGCAGTAGATATCTGGCTTCTATAGAAGTTCCATGAATTTTTAATGTCCTTCCAGCTTCATCCTTAATAGAAATCCTTGGCCTTAAATCACCTTCTTTATAGCCAACTATAACTTTGCTTGAAAGACCTGTAACTTCGTCAACCTGCTCCCTCATTGTCTTGCCCTCTTCAATATCCCCAAACTTTATCAACCCGCTGGCCTCTGTAAGGATGGGGATGGTATAGGGATCCCACTCTGCCAGCACATCGCCAGCCTTGACCTTCTGTCCATCTTTAACCTTAAGTTTTGCGCCGTAAATAATAGAATTTACCTCTCTGTCTCTCCCCTGCTCATCTCTTACAGCAATCTCGCTGTTTCTGCTCATCACTATTATTTCATCCTTTGAATTTACAGCAACATGCAGATTTATAAATTTAATATGCCCTTCATGTCTCGCCTCTAATATAGTCTGCTCTGCCCTGCGACTGGCGGTTCCACCAATATGGAACGTCCTCATGGTAAGCTGAGTTCCTGGTTCGCCAATGGACTGCGCCGCAATAACGCCAACAGCCTCGCCCATATCAACCATCCTCCCTCTGGCAAGGTCTCTGCCGTAACACTTGGCGCATATACCCCTCTTGCTCCTGCAGGTAAGAACGCTCCTTATCTTGACCTTCTCTATACCTGCATCTTCTATTTCGGCTACGCTATCCTCATTAATATCCTCATTCTCTTTTACAATAACATTACCCGCAAAAGGGTCTATCACATCTTCCATAACAACCCTGCCCAAAAGCCTTTCTCCTATTGGTTCAATAATCTCTCCGCCTTCAACAAGCGAAGACATATATATACCGTCTAATGTGCCGCAATCATCTTCTGAGATTATGGCATCCTGTGCAACATCTACCAACCGCCTGGTAAGGTATCCTGAATTAGCGGTTTTCAAGGCTGTATCCGCAAGGCCCTTTCTGGCTCCGTGTGTGGAAATAAAATACTGCAACACGGTAAGACCTTCCCTGAAATTAGCTGTAATAGGCGTCTCTATGATCTCACCTGACGGCTTTGCCATAAGTCCCCTCATACCTGCAAGCTGTCTTATCTGCTGAGCAGAACCTCTCGCTCCCGAATCTGCCATCATAAATATTGGGTTGAAACTGGGCACGCTTCTTTCTTTGCCATTCTCTTCCTTTACAACCTCCGTACCCAGTTCTTTGAGCATCTCTGCGGCAATCTCTTCGGTTGTCTGCGCCCAAATATCTATAACCTTGTTATATCGCTCGCCGTCAGTTATCAAACCTTCGTTATATTGCTTCTGAATCTCCTGAACCTCGCCGTATGCCTTTTCCAGGAGATTGCCTTTTTTGGCAGGTATCTTCATATCATCTACACAGATAGATATGCCTGCCTTTGTTGCATATGTATAACCAAGATTTTTCAGCTGATCGGCAAGGATTACTGTCTTCTTATCCCCAGCGCGCCTGTAACAGATATCAATAAGATTAGCAAGCTGCTTCTTATCCATTACCCTGTTGATAAACTCAAAAGCAATCTCTTCAGGCAATACCTCGCTCAAAATAATCCTGCCTACTGTTGTATCAACTAACTTCCCATTCATCTTAACCTTTATCCTTGCCTGAAGATGAGCCTCTCCAGCATCGTATGCAACCCTGACCTCTTCAGGGGATGAGAGTATGCTTCCAGTCCCCTTAACCCCATATCTCTCCCTCGTCATATAATAAAGACCTAGAACAATATCCTGAGTAGGCACGATTACCGGCTTGCCGTTTGCTGGGGAAAGAATGTTATTTGTTGACATCATAAGTATCCGCGCCTCAGCCTGGGACTCTACAGAAAGAGGAACATGCACAGCCATCTGGTCTCCGTCAAAATCTGCATTAAATGCAGTACACACAAGCGGGTGAAGCTGTATGGCCTTGCCCTCTATAAGAATAGGTTCAAACGCCTGAATACCGAGACGATGTAATGTAGGGGCTCTGTTTAAAAGTACCGGATGCTCCCTTATAACCTCGTCAAGCACATCCCACACCTCCGGCTTTTCTCTTTCCACCATCTTCTTTGCCGCCTTTATCGTAGTAGCATAACCACGTTCCTCAAGTTTCTGATATATAAATGGTTTAAAGAGTTCCAGAGCCATTTTCTTTGGCAATCCGCACTGATGTAATTTCAAATCAGGACCTATTACAATAACTGAGCGGCCTGAGTAGTCAACCCTCTTGCCCAGAAGATTCTGCCTGAATCTGCCGCCCTTTCCCTTTATCATATCGGAAAGTGACTTTAAGGGTCGCTTATTCTGACCTGTTATTATTCTGCCTCTTCTTGCATTATCAAACAGGGCATCTACAGCCTCCTGCAGCATCCTCTTCTCATTTCGTATAATAATATCAGGGGCGCTCAACTCCATAAGCCTCTTTAGACGGTTGTTTCTGTTTATCACCCTTCTATAAAGGTCATTTAAATCAGAGGTTGCAAATCTTCCTCCGTCTAACGGTACAAGCGGCCTTAAATCCGGCGGCAGAACTGGAATAACATCCAGTATCATCCATTCAGGCCTTGTATCAGACGATCTAAAGCCATCCACTATCTTCAATCTCTTTACTATCTTCTTCTTCTTTACCTCAGATGCAGTCTTTCTCATCTCTGCGCGAAGAGAAGATGAAAGTTTTTGCAAGTCCAGTTTTTTAAGAACCTCCCTCACACCCTCGGCGCCCATGCCTACAACAAAGTTATCGCTTCCATATTGCTCAACCGCCTTCTCATATTTGTCATCAGTCAGGAGTTCACCGAATCTGAGGTCTGTAGACTTTGGATCAATGACTACGCAACTTTCATAGTATATCGCCCTCTCAAGCTCCTTAAGGGTCATATCCAGTATGGTCCCTATCCTGCTCGGCAGGCTACTCATAAACCATATATGGGCAACAGGGGTAGCAAGCTCAATGTGACCGAGCCTTTCACGTCTTACCTTTGAAGGTATAACCTCTACACCGCATTTCTCACAGGTTACCCCTCTGTGTTTCATCCTCTTATATTTTCCACAATTACATTCATAATCCTTTACTGGACCAAATATTTTCGCGCAAAAAAGGCCATCTCTTTCAGGCTTGAATGTCCTGTAGTTTATAGTCTCTGGCTTTTTTACCTCTCCATGAGACCATTCTCTTATCTTATCAGGAGATGCAATAGATATTTTTATAGCAGAAAAATCTGTAGGTTTTTTTTGTTTCCCAAAAAGCGCTGCTAATCTTTCCAAGGTTGCTCCTCCCTTAACTACAATTACGATTTACGAATTACGAATTACGATTTAAAATCTCAAATCTAAAATCGTAAATCTAAAATCGTAATTGTTTTTACTTCTCTTCTTCCAAAAGCTCCACATCCAGCACTAAACTCTGCAATTCTTTTATAAGAACATTAAAAGATTCTGGAAGTGTTGGCTCTATATTGTAATCCTTCTTTACAATAGCCTCGTATACCCTTGTCCTGCCTGGGACATCATCGCTCTTTACTGTCAAAAATTCCTGAAGCGTATAGGCAGCCCCGTACGCCTCCATTGCCCAAACTTCCATCTCACCTAATCTTTGACCTCCAAACTGTGCCTTGCCTCCAAGAGGCTGCTGCGTTACCAGCGAGTACGGCCCGGTGCTTCTTGCGTGTATCTTATCTTCTACCAGGTGATGAAGTTTCAGCATATACATAACACCAACAGTGACATCCTGGTCAAACGGCACCCCTGTCCTTCCGTCGTAGAGGGTAACCTTGCCATTAAGCGTCAACCCTGCCATTTCAAGCAGTTCTTTTATATCTGTTTCTGTAGCGCCGTCAAATACCGGGCTTGATATAAATATTCCATTTCTAAGCCTCATGGCTACAACTACAATCTCCTTATCAGAAAGCGAGTTTAAGAATTGGCTGAAATCAGGGGAGCTATATATCTTTTTAAGTTTTTCTCTCAAGGCATTCGGACTAAAATCCTTTTCCATGTATGAAGCCAACTGCTTTCCCAAATTTCTGGCCGCCCAACCAAGATGTATTTCCAGTATCTGACCAACATTCATTCTTGAAGGAACACCCAGCGGATTTAAAACCATATCAACAGGCGTGCCATCTGCCAGATAAGGCATATCTTCTTCAGGAAGTATCCTTGATACAACGCCTTTATTTCCATGCCGCCCAGCCATCTTGTCTCCAACTGATATCTTTCTCTTCATGGCTATATATACCTTGATCATCTTTATGACACCAGGGGGAAGCTCATCTCCTCTTTTAAGTCTGTCTATCCTATCATCAAATACAACCTTTATAAGGTCTACCTGCTCATTGAAATTATCAAGGGTATGCTTTACTTCCGTTTCTGCATGTTCATCTGTCAGAGATACTTCTTCCAATTTGCTCATAGAAATCTTATCTAATATCTCTTCTGTTATGACTGAACCTTTTTTGAGGATAACATTGCCCTTCTTATCAAGGAGTTTTTCAGCCAGGTGTTTTCCTAAAAGCAGCTTCTTTACTCTTTTGAAGCTGTTATCTTTTACAATCTTTATCTCATCCTCTTTGTCTTTTAAAAGCTTGGCTATTTCTCTATCTTCAATGGTTTTGCTCCTCTCATCCCTTTCTACGCCTCTCCTTGAGAAAACCTTGACATCTATAACAACTCCATCTATACCAGGGGGAACCCTTAGAGATGTGTCCTTTACATCTTCTGCCTTTTCTCCAAATATAGCGTGAAGCAGCTTCTCTTCCGGAGAAAGTTGAGTCTCACCTTTAGGGGTAACCTTGCCAACTAATATATCTCCTTGCCCCACCTCTGCGCCAATCCTTATTATCCCGCTCTCATCCAAATCTTTAAGAACTTCTTCACCGACATTAGGAATATCTCTGGTAATATCCTCTTTGCCAAGTTTTATATCTCTAGCCATTGTTTCAAATTCTTCAATATGCACTGATGTAAAGACATCCTCCTTATGGAGACGCTCACTTATCAGTATAGAATCTTCAAAATTATATCCTCCCCACGGCATAAATGCGACAATGACGTTTCTGCCCAATGCAAGCTCGCTGTGATCTGTTGAGGGTCCGTCTGCTATCACATCGCCTTTACTTACTCTGTCTCCGACCTGCACTATTGGCTTTTGATTTATGCAGGTATTCTGATTAGACCTTTTAAACTTTGCCAAATTGTAAATATCAATGCCATCACTCAACCTTACTACTATCCTGGAGGCATCTACCCATTCCACAATACCGTCTCTTTTGGCAATTATAGTAACACCAGAATCCTTTGCAACAACCTCTTCAATTCCTGTTCCGACAAGGGGGGCATCCGTTTGAATAAGCGGGACAGCCTGACGCTGCATATTGGAACCCATAAGCGCCCTGTTGGCATCATCATTCTCAAGAAATGGAACAAGGGCTGAGGCTATACTCACCAACTGATTTGGAGAGACATCCATCAAGGTAATATCCTCAGGCCGTGCCATGATAAATTCCCCGCCTTTTCTGCAAGAAATCATATCACTAGTAAACCTGCCATCTTTATCAAGAGGCGCATTAGCCTGAGCTATTACATGGGTTTCTTCATCTAATGCAGAAAGAAATTTTATATTGTGGGTTACCTTGCCATTTACAACTTTCCTATATGGGGTCTCTATAAAACCAAATTCATTTACCCTTGCATAGGTGCTAAGCGAAACTATCAATCCTATGTTAGGCCCTTCCGGCGTTTCTATAGGACAAATCCTGCCGTAGTGCGTAGCATGGACGTCTCTGACCTCAAACCCAGCCCTTTCTCTAGTAAGTCCTCCAGGCCCAAGGGCAGAAAGTCTTCTCTTATGTGTAATTTCTGATAGAGGATTAGTTTGATCCATAAACTGCGAAAGCTGGCTGGAGCCGAAAAACTCCCGCACTACTGCAGCGACAGGCTTGGGATTTACAAGGTCGTGCGGCATAAGCGTCTCCAACTCACCGAGACTCATCCGTTCTTTTACCGCCCTTTCCATCCTCAATAATCCTATCCTGTACTGATTCTCCAAAAGCTCTCCAACCGACCTTATCCTCCTATTGCCAAGGTGGTCTATATCATCTACAACGCCTTGCCCATTCTTTAAACCCACCAAATAACGAACAACACCAAGTATATCTTCCTTACGCAGCACAGTGGTTTCAAGAGAAACATCAAACCCAAGCTTTTTATTGAGTTTTAATCTTCCCACCTTTGAAAGGTCATATCTGTCCGCAGAAAAGAAAAGGTTAAGGAAGTGCTGCCTCGCCACAGCTACTGTTGGTGGATCGCCCGGCTTCAGCCTTCTATATATTTCTACCATGGCATTGATAGTCATATTTGTAGTGTTATCGTCGGGATGTTCTTTGCGATAGGCTTGAATAATCTTTGTCTCTTCGTTTATAATCCTGTCGTTTATAAGGATATCCCTAAAGAAAGAACCTATTCCATCGGTAAAGAGAATCTGGAATTTTTCTATTCCCCTTTTCTCTATCTCGGTCAGTTTTTCTTTAGTAATGATATTGTTGCACTCAAGAATGACTTCGCCTGTTTTATCATCAAAAATATCCCTTGCGACAATTTTACCTAAAATATCTTCTAATTCAATCTCTATATATTTAATGCCAGCGGCAACAAGCTTCTTGATAATTGCCCTGTTAAATTTTCTGTCCTTTCTTATAATTATTTCGTCAGTCTTAGTGTCTTTGACATCTTGACTAGCTTTTTGACCAATAAGATGGTCTGTATCTACTTTTTTACATAACCTTCTGCCTTCTACAACAATCTCTTCTACCGGATAGAAATAATTAATAAGCTCTTCTATTGAATAGCCTAATGCCTTAAGAAGTATAGTGGTAAGCATTTTTCTTCGCTTGTCTATCCGCACATACAGCCAATCCTTTTGATCAAACTCAAAATCAAGCCATGAACCACGATATGGTATTACTCTTGCGGTATACTGCAGCTTTCCGCTTGCATATCCCTTGCCCTTTTCATACTCAAAAAATACACCCGGCGATCTGTGAAGCTGGCTTACTATAACCCTTTCTGTTCCATTTATAATAAAAGTCCCATTTGCTGTCATCAAGGGAACTTCTCCAAAATAAATCTCCTGCTCTTTAACATCCCTTATGGTTTGGATGCCAGTCGCCTGGTCCTTATCCCATACAATAAGCCTCACTGTTATCTTAACAGGAGAGGCATATGTCATGCCCCTCTGCTGGCATTCTTCTACACTATATTTTGGATCTTCCAGTATATAATTCACAAAATCCAGCGATGCCATACTACTGTAGTCTTTTACTGGGAAAATGCTTTTAAAGACACCCTGCAGGCCAATATCAGACCTTGCCTCCGGCTTAATGCCCAGCTGAAGAAATTGCTGATAAGATTTTTTCTGGACATCAATCAAATTTGGTATGTCTACTATTTTGCCTATGCGTGAGTAATCCTTTCTAAGGATTGCTCCGTTTAATAAAGCCTGTCCCATTTTTCTCCCCTTTTTAAAAAAAACGAACGGAGAAAGGGTGAACCGGGAAAAGGGAGAAAAGTTATACAACTCCTACTCCGATTCTCCGTCTCCCCGATTCCCCGTTTCAACGCTTACTTTATCTCTACCTGAGCGCCTACAGCTTCAAGCTGCTTCTTGAAATTATCAACATCTGCTTTTGAAACACCTTCCTTAACTGTCTTGGGAGCGCCTTCCACAAGGTCTTTAGCCTCTTTTAAGCCAAGTCCTGTGATTGCCCTCACCTCTTTGATGACCTTAATCTTATCTGCACCAACGCTCTTCAGTATAATAGTGAACTCTGTTTTTTCTTCTACCGCAGCGCCTGCCGCTGCGCCTGCTACAGGAGCCGCAACAGCTACAGGCGCTGCTGCTGTAACTCCAAACTTATTCTCTAATTCCTTCACAAGCTCAGCCAGCTCTAATACTGTAATGCCTTCAATATATTTTATTACATCTTCTTTTGAAATTTGTGCCATTTTTAAAAACCTCCGTTTTTTTGATTTGGGATTTACGATTTTAGATTTAAGATTTGAGATTTTGAAAATCGTAATTCGTAAATCTAAAATAAATTATTTTTTTGCCTGTATTGCGCTCAATGTATAAACAAATTTTCTTGTAATACCGCTCAAAACTCCTACCAGGCTTGTCGGCACAGCATTAAGCATGCCAACAAATTTTGCCAGCAATATCTCTCTGGATGGAAGCTCCGAAATGGCCTTAATTTCATCAAGGCTTACAATCTTTCCATCCAACAGCCCTATCTTTAGCTTGAAATTAGGCTCATCCTTGGCAAACTGAATAAGTATCTTGGCCGCCGCCACAGGATCTACATAGCTCAGAGCAACAGCAGTAGTACCTTGAAAATAGTCTTTTAAAGGCTCTGCTCCAACATCCTTTATTGCTATTTTGGCAAGCGTATTTTTAACAACCTTGAAATCAACTTTAGAATCTCTTAAAGATTTTCTCAGGGTGGTTAGCTTTTCTACCGTTAGCCCCCTATAATCAGCAACAAAAGCTGCTTTAGCCTTTTCAAATCTTTCGTGAATATCACCTACAACCTGGTTTTTTTCTTCTCTCTGCAATTATTTTTCTCCCCCCTTTCTGTCCCCTGCCGCTCTCGCATCGGCAGGTTTATATTTTCGGCTCAAGACAGAAAGGACATAATTAAATTATAAGTTTCAAGATTCAAGTTTTAAGTTTTAAGTTTTTGCTTGCAACTTGCTACTTGCAACTTACAACATAAATTGGCCTCGGTAGGATCATTAAGCTGAATCAGCCCCTACTGTCTTTGACCGTATTCTGATTTACGAATTACGATTTACGAATTACGATTTAAAATCTAAAATCGTAAATCTCAAATCATAAATCTAAAATTATTTAAACAACTCTCTCACCCCTGCCGCATCTATTTTAATCCCAGTCCCCATTGTTGTCGATATGGTAATATTCCTTAAATAAATTCCTTTACTTGTAGACGGCTTTGCCTTGACAATATTTTCTAATAAGGCCGTTAAGTTTTCCTTTAGTTTATTAGCGCCAAAAGAAACCTTGCCCACAGGGACATGGATATTCCCTCCCTTATCCACCTTAAACTCTACTTTGCCTGCCTTAGCATCCTTTACCGCTCTGGCAATATCAAATGTTACTGTGCCAAGTTTTGGATTCGGCATAAGCCCCCTTGGTCCAAGAACTTTGCCAAGTTTCCCAACCGCACCCATCATGTCAGGGGTAGCCACAATCGTATCAAAATCAAGCCATCCTTTTGATACCTTTTCTATAAGGTCGTCTGCGCCAACAAAATCCGCCCCCGCATCCTTTGCCTCTTTTTCTTTCTCACCCTTTGCAAAAACCAGAACCCTTATCTTTTTACCTATGCCGTTTGGAAGCACTACAGCTCCTCTAACCATCTGTTCCGATTGTTTCGTATCAACTCCAAGCTTAACAGCCATATCAACTGTTTCATCAAATTTAGCAGCAGCTGTTTCTGGAACAAGTTTTACCGCATCTTCAAGGCTGTATGCCTTGCTTTTATCTACCTTCGCACTCACTGCATTATATTTTTTTCCCATTTTTCTATCCCTCCACCACTATTCCCATGCTTCTTGCTGTGCCTTCAATAGTTTTTACAGCAGCCTCAAGACTGGCAGCAGTCAGGTCGGGCATTTTTAATTTTGCTATCTCCATAACCTGCTTTTTGGTAACCTTGCCAACCTTATCCTTATTTGGAGTACCAGAACCCTTTTCTATTCCGGCTGCTTTTATAAGAAGTATAGAAGCAGGAGGAGTCTTGGTTATAAATGAAAAAGACCTGTCTGCGTAAACTGTTATAACTACCGGTATAATCATCCCTTCCTGCTTTTGAGTCTTGGCATTAAACGATTTGCAAAATTCCATTATGTTCACGCCATGCTGGCCCAGCGCCGGACCAACTGGCGGCGACGGATTTGCCTTGCCAGCAGGAATCTGCAGTTTAATCTGTGTGACAACTTTTTTAGCCATTTTAAACTCCTACCTTAAATTTGCAATTTGAAATTTGGTTCTTATGCCTTCTCTACTTGAACAAAATCAAGTTCTACAGGCGTTGCCCTGCCAAATATACTTACAAGTACTTTTAGTTTGCCTTTTTCAGGTTTTATCTCATCAACTATACCTGTAAAATTTGTGAATGGGCCGTCAATAACCCTTACATTCTCGCCTCTATCAAAGAGAACTTTTGGCTTCGGCTTAACCGCTCCCTCTTCCATCTGATGCGTTATCTTTTTAACCTCTTCTTCAGATATTGCAGGAGGGGTTGTTGTTCCGCCAACAAAACCTGTCACCTTGGGAGTCTCTTTCACAAGATGCCATGTCTCTTCATTCAATTCCATATTTACCAAAATATAACCTGGGAAAAACTTTCTGGAGGTGGTCTTCTTTTCTCCTTTTACAAGACCTATAATCTTTTCTGACGGCACCAATACTTCAGAAAAATAGCCCTCCATTTTTGCATTCTTTATTCTCTCATGGAGAGTGGCTTTCACCCTATTTTCATAGCCGGAATAAGTGTGTACTACATACCATTTTTTTGCCATAAATAACCTAACCCCGTTAGAAAATCTTACGAAACAACTCCAAACATCATTTGCATTAACCACATTATGGAAATATTTTTCTAACGGGGCTAACCCAATACCAGTTTAACTAGCCTTGCCAATGCAGCATCTACAAGCCCCAATAAAATAGAGATAACAATAACCAATAATAAAACTACCCATGTGGAGGCAATAATATGTTGCCTGGCAGGCCAAGTTACCCTTCTTATTTCCTGATTAGCCTCTGATATAAACTGTTTTGACTTGTCAATTAGCTCCATCTTTATCCCTTTCTATTTTCGATTTACGAATTACGATTTACGAATTGAGAATCAAGAACAAATTTTAAAATCGTAAATCGACAATCGTAAATCGTAAATTATTCTGGCAGGCCAGGAGGGATTCGAACCCCCAACACTCGGTTTTGGAGACCGACGCTCTAGCCGTTAGAGCTACTGGCCTATTTGGATTTACGATTTACGAATTACGATTTGCGAATCCAGAAGAAATTTTTAAATCGTAAATAGACAATCGTAAATCGTAAATTATTTTGTCTCTTTATGCACCGTATGTTTCCTGCAGTGCCTGCAATATTTCTTAAACTCCAGTCTATCTGGAGTTGTTTTCTTATTTTTAGTCGTTGTGTAGTTTCTGTTTTTGCAGTCACCACATGCCATGGTAATTATATCTCTCATATCGTTTCACTCCATTTTTCAATTTGCATCTATGCTATTATCTTTGTTACCACGCCTGCGCCTACTGTCCTTCCGCCTTCTCTTATGGCAAATCGGAGTCCTTCGTCCATTGCTATGGGCATGATAAGCTCTACTTCAAGGCTTGTATTGTCT
>JACRNJ010000056.1 GCA_016219285.1 Deltaproteobacteria bacterium | reverse complement strand
TCGTGTATGGAGGAGACAAGAGGCTGGAGGTGATTTTGCGCGAGATAAAATCTCTCTTTCCTCTGGCAACGGGGATCAGCATCCAGAGCGAATGCCCCATCGGCCTCATCGGCGATGATATAGAGGCTGTGGCAAAGAAGATGACCAAAGAATTGGGTATGCCCGTTATCCCTGTGCGGTGCGAGGGTTTTCGCGGTGTTTCCCAATCCCTCGGACATCATATTGCCAATGACTCCATCCGCGACCATCTGCTGGGCAAGAGAAAATTGGAAGACAAAACGTCGTATGATGTGGCGCTCATCGGAGATTACAATATCGGCGGCGATGCATGGGCTACAAAGGAATTGCTGGAAGAGGCGGGTTACCGCGTTGTATCGGTCTGGAGCGGCGACGGGACTCTGGACGGCCTTGCTATGACCCCGGATGTGAAATTGAATATCATCCACTGCTACCGGAGCATGAACTACATCTGCCGGCACATGGAGGAGCAGTACGGCATCCCGTGGACAGAGGCGAACTTTTTCGGGCCGTCAAAGATAAAGGCAAGCCTCAGAAAGCTTGCCGGGCATTTTGACGATGTGATTAAAGAAAAAACCGAGCAGGCGATTCAAAGGCACGAGCAGGAGATGAATAAGACTATCGCCAAATACAGGCCGAGGCTTGAAGGGAAAAAGGTGATGCTCTATGTGGGCGGGCTTCGGCCAAGACATACCATAGAAGCCTTTGAAGACCTGGGCATGGAGATAATCGGGCTGCCATTCAGGCAAATGCACTCATGGGATTATTCAGGCCCGTATCACGGCTGGAATGGATTTTCCATTTTTGCGAGAGACATGGATATGGCAATCAACAGCCCGACATGGGGACTGGTCAAGGCGCCGTGGAAGGAGGTTGCATGAATTGCGCAGAGGTAAAAGAATGGATAGACACAAAAGAATATAAGGAAGCGAATTTCAAGCGCGAGGCCCTTGTGGTCAATCCGCCCAAGGCGTGCCAGCCGCTCGGCGCGGTATTCTGCGCAGTCGGATTTGAGGGGACGCTCCCCTTTGTTCACGGCTCGCAGGGGTGCGTGGCGTATTTCAGAAATAATCTTTCGCGGCATTACCGGGAGCCGTTCTCCGCTGTCTCAACATCCATGACCGAGGACGCAGCTGTGTTCGGCGGCATGAATAACCTCATCGAGGGACTTCAGAATGCCTATGCGGTTTATAAGCCGAAGATGATAGCTATCTCAACAAGCTGCATGGCAGAGGTGATCGGCGACGACCTGAACAGCTTTGTGATAAAGGCAAAAGAGCTTGGCGTGATACCCGCGGATTTTCCGGTTTCCTTTGCGCATACCCCGAGTTTTGTCGGTTCTCATATTACGGGATACGACAATATGCTCAAGGGCATTCTTCTCAACATGACCCGCGATAAAAAGGCAAAGCGCAACAAGAAAATAAATATCATCCCCGGCTTTGACCCTTATCCAGGGAATATCCGGGAAATCAAGAGAATGCTCAGCCTTATGGGTGTCGAATATACCGTGCTTGCGGATAATTCGGAAATTCTGGATGCCCCGCAGATGGGCAAGTTCGAGATGTATGCCGGCGGGACAAAATTAGAGGATGCTCAGAACGCCGGCAACAGCGCGGCAACAGTGGCGCTCCAGAAATTTTCCACCATGCAGACAATCAAATTTGCGCAGGAGAGTTTTGAGCATGAAGGGCTGCAACTCTATCCTCCGATGGGTATCAGGGCAACGGATAAATTTCTCATGGAGATGAAAAGGCTCACGGGGAAACCAATTCCTACTGAACTGGAGATTGAACGAGGGAGGGCGGTTGACGCGGCTACGGATGCTCATCAATATCTGCACGGAAAAAGATTTGCCGTATTCGGCGACCCTGACAATGTGTATGCAATCGTGAATTTCCTGCTGGAGATGGGCGGGGAGCCGGTTCACATCCTGACAGCTACAGGCACGAAACAATTCGAAGATGAAATGAAAAGTCTGTTAAGCGGAAGTGCTTGTGGAAACGAGGCACAGGTATATATCGGCAAAGACCTCTGGCATTTAAGAAGCCTGCTCATGACTAATCCGGTTGATATGCTTATCGGCGATTCACACGGAAAATGGATTGCACGGGATGCGGGCATACCGCTTCTCAGAATCGGTTTCCCGATCTTTGACCGGGTGAATCTCCACCGGTCGCCGATCATCGGTTATCAAGGGACGATAAATCTGATCACGGGGATTGCAAACGCCTTTATTGAAGAGATTGACAGAACAAGCGATGACGCGCATTTTGAGTTGTTGAGGTAAGCCCCCTCGCCCCACCCATCCTTTGGATGGGTACCCGCCTTTCCCGCAGGGGGAGAGGAGATTTCCTATCTATTTCCCCTCCCTTGATGGGAGGGGATTGAGGGGAGGGTGAAATAATTTTATGAGGTAATTATGAAGTTGCCAAATACAGCAGAAATTTTAGATCAGCCGGCATGTGAACATAATCTTTCTGTGGATAAGGCATGCGAAAAGCCCAAAGGCGGCGAATCGTGCGCATTTGACGGCGCGTATATCGTGCTGAATCCGATAACCGATGCGGCGCATCTTATTCACGGGCCTATTGCCTGCTGCGGAAACAGCTATGAAGGACGCGGGAGTTTGTCGTCCGGTTCAAGGCTCTATCGTTACGGCTTCACAACCGACATGACGGAGATGAATATTATTTACGGCTCTGAAGCAAAGCTCATGCAGGCTGTTGAATACATTGCCGGGCGATATAAACCAGCCGCAATCTTTGTTTACTCCACCTGCATCCCGAGCCTTACCGGAGAGGATGTGGAGACCGTGTGCAGGCAGGCACGCGCGAAAATCGGCATTCCGGTAATTCCTGTTATTGCGCCCGGTTTTCTCGGACACAAGAATATGGGAAATCGTCTGGCAGGGGATGTGTTGCTGAATCATGTGATAGGAACAGGAGAGAGTTCGGAGTCGGGAGTTCGGAGTTCGGAGTTTACCATTAACCTGATAGGTGAATACAACATAGCAGGGGAACTCTGGAATGTCTTGCCGCTCTTTGAAAAGATTGGCATTCGTGTCTTATCCAAGATAACAGGGGATTCCACTTTTCAAGAGATTACCTATGCCCATCATGCGAAATTAAATCTTCTTATCTGCGGACGCGCGCTTGTCAATGTGGCAAGGGGCATGGAGACCCGATACGGCATTCCATTCAGGGAAGTATCCTTTTATGGAATACGCAATATAAGAAAGGCGATTGTGGAAGTGGCAAGATTCTTACAAGATAGGGATATTATGGAAAGGGCTGATGAGGTAGTAAGTGAAGAAGAGATGATTGCCTGTTACGCCCTTAGAGATTATTTTCCATATCTGAGAGGCAAAAAGGCGGTTGTCTATACCGGCGGCGTAAAAAGCTGGAGCATGCTTTCGGCGCTGAATGATTTGGGCATGGAGGTTACGGCCTGCGGCGTGAAAAAATCAAGCCTGTCCGACATTGCAAAGATTAAAGATCTTATCGGCGAGGAGAGGATATTAAAGGATGTGACCCCAAAGATACTCCTTGATACAATATACAAAACAAAGGCGGACATTCTGATTGCAGGCGGAAGGAATCAGTATCTCGCGTATAAAGAAAAGATACCTTTCATAGATATAAACCAGGAGAGGCATACGCCGTATGCAGGTTACAGAGGGCTGGTGAATCTGGCAAAGGATATTGCAAAGACGATTTATTCCCCGGTGTGGGGATTGGCAAAGAAGGAATTGATATGGGAAAGACCTTAACCGTCAACCCGTTAAAGACAAGCCCGGCATTGGGCGCGGCATACGCGCTACAGGGGATAAAGGGCGCGATTGCGCTTTTTCATGCTGCGCCTGGCTGCACATTCCTCGGCAAGGTTCTTATGACACAACATGTAAAAGAACCGGTAGGACTTGTCGGCACTGATATAAAAGAAATGCCGACCATCATGGGCGGACTGGATGAACTGAAAAACAAGATTCTCGATGTTACTGAAAAATTCAAACCTTCTGTCATAGGAGTCATCGGCACCGCGCTTTCGGAGGTGAGAGGGGAAGATGTGGAAACAGTTATGAGTTCGGAGTTTGGAGTCGGGAGTAAAAACAAACAATCAAAGGGGTTTCACTCCGAACTCCGAACTCACAACTCCGAACTTATTTACATCCCCTGTCCTGACTACATGGGCGGTTTCGACGATGGTTATGCAAAGGCGGTGGAGGTTATGCTGGAAAATATGGCAGAGGCCGGCCCTGTTATTTCCGATCAGATAAACATACTCCCCTCTGCATTTCTGACCATCGGAGATTTGGAAGAGATAAAAGAGACGGTTTCAGCCTTCGGCCTCAAGCCTGTTGTGTTGCCGGATTTATCCTTATCAATGGACGGCTCAAAGGCTCGATACGGAATTCTTCCGTTGGACGGCTTGCATATAGAGGAGATAAAACGGATGGGCCGCGCCGCTGCCACCATTGCCATAGGCAAGTCTATGCAAAAAGCTGGAGAGATACTTCGGCAGAAATTTAAAACCCCGCTTTATTCGTTTGGCGGTCTTACCGGCCTTGAGGCAATGGATGAGTTTATAAAACTTCTTATGAATCTCAGTGGAAAGGATGCGCCTGAAAATATCAGGAGATGGAGAAAAAGACTTATAGACGGAATGGTGGATACGCATCTCATCATGGCGGATAAAAAGATTGCTATCGGCCTTGACGGAGACATGCCTTCGGGGATAAGCTCATTTTGTCGTGAGATGGGAATGAGTCTGATTGCGGATTGCCCCTCACCCTTCCCTCTCCCCAGCGGGGAGAGGGTTAGGGAGAGGGGGGATTTAGAAGACCTTGAAGATATGGCGCGGGATGCGGATTTGCTTATTGCAAACAGTCACGGAAAAGAGATTTCAGACAGGCTCGGCATACCGCTGTTAAGAATGGGTTTTCCGGTTTATGACAGATTCGGAGAGACTTTGAAGGTGCGGGTCGGTTATCGTGGGACATTGAATTTTTTGTTTGATATGGCGAATATATTTCAGGAGGGACGCAATGAATCATATCACAGGAATCACCCAAAGCGGCAAGGCATGGACGCCGCAATTCATTCAGAGCATCAATGTTGAAACCTGCATAGCCTGCGGCAGGTGCTTCAAGGTATGCGGCAGAGGGGTGTTGAATCTTATTGAAAAGCCGTTTGAAGGAAAGGACGAATACGGAGACGATATGGGCAACATGGTGATGAGCATCGCAAATCCTGATGACTGCATCGGCTGCGAGGCGTGCGCCCGGGTATGTGCGAAGAAGTGCCATGTTCACGAACCTGCGAGGGCTGCATGAAACTCGCCTTTGCCACAAAAGATAATAAATTTATCAACGACCACTTCGGATGGTGCAGGCAATTTGCGATCTATGAGGTAACGGCTTCCGGTTTTCAGTTTGCGGGAATGCGGGAGGCGGGGACAGATTTAAAATCTGTCCCCGGCGGGGATGACGAAGTGGACAAGATTGATAAACAGATTGCCACCATAAAGGATTGCGCCATCGTTTATTGCAGTCAGATAGGTCCGGTGGCTGCCGCGCGGGTAATCCGACAGAGAATCCATCCCATCAAGGTTTCACAGCCTGAGCAGATTGATGAGGTGATGCGGAAGATGGTTGAGGTTCTGAAAAAACCGCCAATCTGGTTGAGAAAGATTCTGGAGAAGGAAACATGCTCATAGCGGTCGCCTCAAAAGATGGAAGGGTTATAAATCAGCACTTTGGCCATGCAGAGAGATTTTTGATCTATGAGGCAACCCCCATCAATCCCCCCTTGAGCAAAGGGGGGGAGGGGGGATTTGAAATAAAATTTCTTGAAGAAAGACCGGTTGAAAAATATTGCGCGGACAATGAAGAAGAGCGCTACGGCCAGAACAGGTCTGCAAATATTTTTGATGCGTTGAAGGATTGCCAAATCCTTCTGGTAACAAGGATCGGGGCAAGACCTGAGAAAGAACTTGAGCGGATGGGCGTAAAGACATTTATGATAGCAGATTGGATAGAGGAAGGGATAAAAACAGTTATGAGTTCGGAGTTGGGAGTTCGGAGTTAAAAAATATGATGCTGACCAAAGAGGAAATAGAAAGATACAAAAGACAGATGTCTGTTGACGGTTTTGCTGAAGGCGCCCAGCAGAGGCTTAAAGATTCCGCTGCCTTTGTTGCAGGCATCGGCGGGCTTGGCGGCGCGGCGGCTCTGTACCTTGCCGCAGCAGGCATCGGCAGACTCGTTCTCATCCATGAAGGAAAACTGGAGACGTCTGATCTCAACAGGCAGGCGCTTATGATAGCGGACGGAATAGGAAAATCGAGGGTTGTCATGGCAAAAGAGACCATACAAAATTTCAACCCTCATGTTGAAATAGATATTTTTGACGAGCCGATAAAACTTGAAAGGCTTCAAGCCGTGATCCCAGATGTTGATATTGTTATTGACGCGCGGCACAACTTTCCGGAGCGCAGAATTATAAACCGTGTTTGTATAGAAGCAGGCAAACCCATGATAGAAGCGGCAATGAATGGCATGGAGGGTTATTTGTTTTCCGTGATTCCGAAAGAGACCGCCTGCCTTCACTGTCTCTATCCAGAAGACCCTGATTGGAACCCTTACGGCTTTCCCGTGCTGGGCGCGGTTTCCGGCGTATTCGGCTGCCTTGCCGCTATTGAGGCTGTAAAGATTATTTCCGGTTTTCAGGAGCCGATGTTCAACACCCTCCTCCATTTTGATATGGGAAGGATGGAACTGAACAAATTTAAAATCCATAAACAGGAGGATTGCGCCTTATGCGGACAACAAGCGGGCGGGGACAAGCCCCGCCCCTACTCACACGACACCCGTGTTTCAGCGAAGATGCAAGCAAGCACTTCGGCAGGATTCATCTCCCTGTAGCGCCCAAGTGCAATATCTCCTGCAACTATTGCAGCAGGAAATACGACTGCGCCAACGAAAGCAGGCCGGGCGTGATCTCGGAGATACTGCTGCCTGAAGAGGCTGAAACCCGGCTCGAACAGGCATTGAAGGCAATGCCGTATATCTCCACCGTAGGCATCGCAGGCCCGGGAGACAGTCTTGCAAATCCTGAAAAAACCTTTTACACCCTTGAACTCGTGCGGGGCATGTCCGCATCGCTGCACCTCTGTCTTTCTACTAATGGACTCATGTTGGCGGATTATGCGGATGAACTTTTGCGGCTCAAGGTCGGCTATATAACCGTTACCATCAACAGCACGGATGTCGCCATAGCGGAAAAGATTTATCGCTGGGTGAGGTTCAGAGGAAAAAATTACTACGGCAAAGAAGGCGCATCACTGCTTCTGGAGCGGCAGAGAGAGGGGCTTTTGAAGCTCAAAGGCAAAGGGATATTTTTAAAAATAAACTCCCTTTATATCCCGGGCATAAATGACAGCCATATAGAAACGGTTGCAAGACAGGTAAAGGAACTTGGCGCGCATCTGGTGAATATTATGCCGCTCATCCCTGCGCCGGGAAGCGCATTTGAAAAAATAAAAAGACCGGAAGAGGCGGATCTCAGCCGGATGCAAGATATAGTCGGCGGTGAAATTGAAACCATGAAACACTGCCGCCAGTGCAGGAGCGATGCGGCGGGAATGCTAAAAGATACAAGTTGCAAGTTACAAGTTGCAAGTAAAACACATAGCCTGATTTCTGTAACTTGAATCTTGCATCTTGAAACTATCATTTATGATTACCCTTGTTGACACAACATTACGGGACGGCGAGCAGGCGCCGGGCGCTGCATTCACCATCGGCGAGAAGGTGGAGATTGCAAAGGCATTGTCCGCCGTCGGCATAAAGGAGATTGAGGCAGGCACGCCGGTTATGGGTGGAGATGAGGCGGAGGCGGTGAAGGCGGTCATCGGTTTTGTAGGGGCGCCCTACGCGGTCGCCCCTACCGTGAAAATTTTCACATGGAATCGTGTTCTGGAAAAAGATATTGAAGCCTCTCTCTCTTGCGGCGCAGAGAATCTTTACATCTCCTGTCCTGTTTCCGATATTCAAATACAAAACAAACTCAGAAAAACACGGGACTGGGTAAAAGAAAGATTTACAAAGATAATCCCTGCAATCAAAAAAGAGGGTTGTTATGCGGCCTGCGGTCTTGAGGATGCTTCAAGGGCGGATGTATCCTTTGTTCTGGAGGTTTGCAGACAGTTGGAAGAATTGCAGGCAGACCGAATCAGGATATGTGACACCGTCGGCATCCTCACGCCTTTCAAGACATTTGAACTTATTGCATATATCAGAAGGCATGTAAAAATTCCCGTAGAGATTCACACGCACAACGACTTCGGCATGGCAACAGCGAACGCACTTGCGGGCATAAAGGGAGGAGCGGAGTATGCCAGCGTTACTGTGAACGGCATGGGAGAGCGGGCAGGGAATGCCGCTCTTGAAGAAGTAGTTATGACTTTGGAAAAATTAGAAGGCATAAAAACCGGCGTCAATACCAAAATGCTCAAGCAGCTCTCGTTTCTTGTCTCCCGATTTTCCGGGCGGCCTGTTGCGCCCGATAAGCCTATTGTCGGAGACATGGCCTTCAACCATGAGTCAGGCATTCATGTGGACGGCGTCTTGAAAGAGCCGTCCAATTACGAACCGTTTTTCCCAGAGGAGGCAGGAAACAGGAGGGGATTTTACATCGGCAAACATACCGGACAAAAAACATTGGAAAAGTTGCAATATATTACAGATGATAAAAGAGGATTAGGTTTTGGCGCTGGGTTACTCCGTCTTCTCCGTCTTGGCTATCAGCCAGTAGATTGCTCCAAGAACGGCTATTGCGGCTATAAGGATGAGCGATAGGTGGGAATCCACTGCTTCGGCCTTGAGAGTGCTTACCAGCAGCTTTCTGATAACGGCAACCAGCGCAACACTTATAAATACCTTTATGGCAAACTTGCCGCCCTTGAGGTGTTTGACTTCCGTGTCCATAAGCTCTATAACAACCCACATCATCAAGAGCGAGCCTAATGTGCCGAGAAGCCCTTTTTCTATGTCGCCTGTAAAGATATGGGTTACATCATAGACAAATAGACCCATTACCATTATGCCCATAATTACGAGGCCCATAACAAGTATGAGATTCAAGCCGTATACAAATCTGTTGGCAAATTGTATAAGATATGATTCTACTCTTTCGGACAGGAAAAATGTTTTTATTTCTTCCTCAATGAATGAGCTTGTGATGACGTCAAGGTTTATATCTATAATCTTATCAACTGATTTTGCCAAATATCTGCATTTGTTCATATCTGCGCAGAATTCTTTCTCCAAAATTTTTAGGCAGTATAATCTTACAAAGTGCATGGCAGCGTTGACATAATGGGCTGGAAGTTTTATTTTTACGTGGGCATATCCTATACGTTCAATATCTCTTAGATAGTGAGTGCCGTATTCACCTGAGAAGAGATTTATAAACCATTCCTTGAGCCCCTCCTGGTGCCTTTTGATAATTTCTTCATTTTTAAGAAACTTTGGCGTGTCCTCAAGGTGTTTTATGTAATTGTAAAACTCCTTTGGAAACTCGTCCTTATGTTTTTCCATCGCAGGCTTAAGCTGTTTAAGATTAGCCGCATCCACTGTTGTGAAATTGTAATGGACTTTTATTTTATCAATGGATTCCATGATAACTCCCATGATTGATTACACAGATTTTTGAAAAACTATTTCACAGATTAAGATTTATATTTTTGTATAAATCTGTGTTATCTGCTTTTGTAATCCGTGTAATCTCATCGTCTTGAAATCTCCGTTGCATTAAAAAAATAACCTATCTCAAAGGCTGCTGTGTCTGTACCGTCAGAGCCGTGTACAATATTTGATTCGATTGAATCAGCAAAATCCTTTCTAATTGTTCCTGCTTTAGCGTCCTTTGGGTTTGTCGCCCCCATGATATCCCGCACTTTTCTTATTGCATCCTTTCCTTCCAGCGTCATTGGCACTATAGGCCCTGAGCACATAAAGGTTGTAAGGCTGCCAAAGAACGGCCGTTCTTTATGGACTGCATAAAAACCCTCTGCCTGTTTTTTTGTGAGATGCGCCATTTTTATGGCAATCACCTTAAGGCCGGCGCTTTCAAATCTTTTTACCACCTCGCCGATAAGGTTTTTATTTACACCATCCGGTTTAACAATTGATAAAGTTTTTTCCATCAGAAACCCTCCCAAGAAAGATTTACGATTGTAGATTTACGATTTCAGATTTTAAATCGTAATTCATAAATCGTAATTTGTAAATACTTTGGTGGCGGTGCGTGGACTCGAACCACGGACAAAGGGCTTATGAGACCCCTTTGTATAGCATAAAAACCTATGTTTTCCATAGTGTTACAAAAATACTGTCAGTTAAATGTGAGTTGTCTTTTTCTTTGTAAGCTCCAAAGAGAATAAAATATATCAGCAAGCCGCAAACAAATCTCCCCAATCATACACCCTGCCTTTTTTCAAAAAAACCTCATCTGGCATTGACAATCTTTTAAATCAATCTTACACCTGAAACAAATCACCCTGCTTTTTTTGTTTTTTTATGAATAGATATATTGCTTGCCAGATCGCGGCTTTTCCAAAATGCTTTAATGCTAGATTTTATTGCCTCTGCGCATTCCTGATTTTGTCCCCTTAAAATGTCAATGAGCATTTTGACGTATTCTCGTTCCTTTTTGCTATAGCCGTATTCGGCATGGGGTTTAGTAAGTAAGGAAGGATGTTTTTTTCTTTTATATGATTCGTCCTCGTCGGTAAGGAGCCAGTCAACAGTAACCCCTCCAGCTTTAGCAAGTTTTAATAAAATCTCAACTCCAGGGAGACTTCCTCTTTTAAAATAAGAATTTAATGTTGTTTCGCTTATACCGGCGGCTAAAGCAAAACGGCGAGCTTTACCCTCGAATTTTTCTTTAACTACCCGGTCTAATTTGTTGGCAAAAGTATTCATCTACGCAATTGTAATTTTTTTACTTGACACGCATACGCAATAGTGCATAATCTCCCATACACTCTAAGAGAGAACAGGGCATGCAGTCAAATCAAAGAAAAACAAAACAGTATAAACCAAGTATGAAGCGGGGCGAGCCTGTTCTCTCAAACAAGTCTATTGCCCCTTTCAGAATGCAAAAGGCACACAGATACTATCTCACGAGGATGTAGCTGCTGTGCCTTTTTTGCGGAGATGAGTTTCAATCCATGCTCCCAAGTAGGAAGAGACTGACAACTTATGAAACCAATTACAATCCGGTTACCGGAAGGTATTTACAATAAAATTAAAAAAATCTCTTCAAAAGAACGAAGAAGTTTAACAACCAGATTATTCTTATGCTTGAGGCTTTTTTTTCAGAGGAACGGATTCCTCGCGAAAGAGACCCAGATGGTCGGCAGCATGCTCAAGCATGTAAATAACTTGATTATTGATAGAGCGTCTTTGTGTTTTAGCTGTTTTATCAATAATTTCTTTTAGTCGTTCGGGAATACGAATAGTAATGGGGGTTAATTTTTCCGGCATAAAGTTTTCCTTGACAATGGTTTGATATGGTGTAAAATATAACCAAAATAAACTATAAATAAAATTATGACAGAAGAGTCAACTCAAGCAAAATTGACTTATTTCAATCCACGCTCCTGTGATATGAGCGACCAAATTAAACTACTTTTTATAACAAAAAAAATCTAAATGCAATGGAAAATTTATGATTGAAGAACATTACACAATCAGTGAGGCCGCTAATATCCTTAAAAAGAAGCCCAAGAGCATTTCAAACCTCATAAGCGCAAAACAGATAACTGCCATAAAGGGCAGGCCAGTGCTTATTCCAGAGTCTGCCTTAAAGGAATTTATGAGGAAAAGATTAAGCAGGGCAGTAGTGTAATTATTCGCTTATAAAGAATAAAACCTTAAGAAAACTTATAGGGTTTATATGTCCATTCTTCTTTTCCTAAATACAAAAATAGCAAAATACCTCTATATCTCAACAATTTTACATAACATGAGCGAGGTTTTCACCAAAAATATACCTACGGAAGCCTCTGCATTTATTCGTGGGGAGAAGTCAAAAATCTTGCCTTTAAGTCCGGGAATACTTTGCAGATAATTGAAATTCCTATTAACAAGATACGGATATCACAAAAACACAGTAGGACTCATACTGAGGAATATATCAGGGCTTTAAGCGATTCAATTAAAGAAATTGGGTTATTAAACCTTGTTACTGTAAAAAGAGTTAGTGATGGTTACGAACTTAAAGCAGGGAAATCCAGGTTTCTGGCAGTCAAATCCATCGGTTGGGAAACAATTCCAGTAGTTGTTATTGACATTGACGACCTCAGGGGTGAGCTTGTAGAGATAGACGAAAACCTTATCAGAAATGACCTTACGGCGCTGGAGAAAGCAGAATACCTCAAAAGAAGAAAAGATATTTATGAAGAGCTGTATACTGAAGCAAAAGAAGGCGAAGCGCGCAAAAAAGGGTTAAAACAGTACCGTGGCGACACGCGTGTCGCCACGGAGACATTTTCAGAAAATACAGCCTCCTCCACAGGCTTATCTCGTCGCTCCATCCAACGAGAACTCCAGATTGCGGAGAAGATAAATGGTGATGTTAAAGACCTTATTAGGAACACGCCCCTAGAAAACAATAAAACGGCTCTTTTAAAATTAGCTCGTTTGGATGGTGAAAAACAAAAAGAAACTGTGAAAAGCATAATAGAGGGCAAGAAAAAGGGGTTGAGTGACAAAACCAAACCCGCAAACTCAAAAGAGGCAGCCGCTCCCGAACACATCCTTAAGTCTCTGAAAGCATCCATAGATACCATCCTCGGCTATACAAAAGAAGACCATGTTTTTACAGAAAAACTCCAGAATTTTCTTTTAACAAATCTGTCCGGCATTAAGAAATTAACAGCTTTTCTCCCTTCGCATGCAAAGGCCGAATTTGGCGCATCTTTGCTTAAAGAGACGCTCTATACTGTTAAGGCCGGCGATAAGGTTGATGAGGCGATGTTGGAAATCTTTAAAAAAGCAAAAAGGGTATGTTCAGCCGCCGAGAAACTCGGCGCGACTGGCTCTTCCCAAGCAGATTCGCGGATTAAAGAACTTACGGACTGGTATTACCATGTTTGGGACAACAACCCTCCCGAAAAGGTAAACGGCAACGGCGGCGGAAGGGTAGCAAAAATATTCAACAGTCTGCTTGAGGTTTTAGAGGAGAAAAAGACTGAAGACCCTGCAGACTACATTAAAAACCTCTACACATTTTACAAAAACACTTCACCTGGACTATTGGGGAAAAAAGAAGACCAGTGGCTTTTCGGCGATAGCGTAAAGAGCCTTATAAAGTTCAGGGCTAAGTTTGCAGACATAGAAGTATATTATATTAAAAAGAAAGGAGTCCATATTGGAAATCCATCAAGGGCAGGAGTTGTTGGAGCAAAAGAGGGCCAGACTATCAAAACAGGAGCGTTTGGTTTCCCTCAGCACATTCTTGACCGAAACAAATCCTCCGGAACTCAGGTCCCCAAAACCTGAAGGTTCATGCATAGTGTGTCAGTATCCCTTGTATTTTGTTTGGGTGTGGATTCCTGTGCTTATGCAACATGCAGGACTGAAAGAACCGGGATGGCGGGGGATTTGTAATAAGTGTCTTTACGCTCAAGACAAACCTGCTGCTCCGCCGGTCGTAAAGCTTGAATCCGTCATGCAGTCTGCACAGGTAAAGAAAAGATTCAGGACGGTAAGTTTTGACAGCTATGTTGCATCAACACAACAACAGAAAGAGACTCTTCAGATTGTAAAGGATTTTGCGACAAACTTTAACGAGGCAATGGAAATAGGCAAATGGCTGTTGTTTGCGGGAAATGTCGGAACAGGCAAAGGGCACCTGGCCATCTCAATCTTAAGGGAAGTAATAAAGCAAAAACACACCGCGAGATATGAGAAGGTTAGACCCCTTTTAAGAAGAATAAAAGACAGTTGGTCAAAAGGGGTTAAAGAAAGTGAAAGTGACATCATAAACAAGCTTGTAGGCGTCGACCTGTTGGTATTGGACGAGATAGGGGTGCAGTTCGGCACAAAAACCGAGCAGGATGTGCTTTATGAAATTCTGGATGGCCGACATGAGGAACAAAAGCCGGTGGTAGCCACTACAAACCTCTCATATGAGGAAATGCAGGATATATTAGGCGTGAGAATCATGGATAGGTTTTTGGATAAGACATCCGACAGCAGGGTTGTGGTTTTTGATTGGGAAAGCTTTAGGACCGGTTCTGTAGTATAGCCAGGTTGGGTCAACCACCCCACGACTAAAGTCGGGGGCTTGTGAGGCATCACGAGGGAAATAGGTTGACTAGCCTAAGTCGGTTTACCGTATGGCATATAGTCAAAGACTTCTGTCTGCCGGCTGCGCTTGGAGGGTGAGCATAATCTCTGTGTTTTGGGGGTTATGTCAGACACACCATGGGGTATAGCCCAAGCCCCATGCAACTGTGCCATAAGAGAAACAGGATTTGCGAGCCTTGCTCTTATGGGAGCAACCCCTCCGGTCATTGGCGAAGGGCGCAATAACCGCATCGTGAGGCGGGGCTTAAGGCCGATTATTCACGGAAAGGAGGCAGATGTTAGTATTTGTTCTACATAGAGATGGGCGCCCCCTGATGCCCTGCAAACCAGCAAAGGCTAAACACCTTCTCAGGGCAGGGAAGGCAGAAGTAATCATGCTCAGGCCGTTCACTATAAAGCTGAACTTTGACACAGACAGTCATACCCAGCCTGTCTATCTCGGTCAGGAACCTGGACTCACTCAGGGGATAGCAGCCGTAAGGAATGACGGCAAGGTTTTATTCACAATAGAAGCCAAGTGCAGAACAGATGTTTCTAATAATCTTTTGGAAAGGAGAAGCTATAGGAGAGGCAGGCGATTCAGAAAGACCCGCTATCGCAAGGCAAGATTTGATAACAGAGGCAGGTCTAATAACTAGTTGCCGCCTTCTATTCGTCACCTCAAACACGAGCACGATAAGGCAAGGACTTTTATCAAATCCATCTTGCCTATAACTTCTGATGCAGTGGAGGTCAACAAATTCGACTTTCAGAAGATGGAGAATCCTGATATTAAGGGCAAAGAATACCAAAATGGCCCTCAGAAAGGATTCTTTGATGTCCGGGAATATGTTTTGCATAGAGACGGCTATGGCTGTATAGCCTGCGGCAAAGATGTTCAGAGGGAGACTCATAGAATTATATGGAGATTCAGGGGCGGGACAGATAGACCTAAAAACCTCGTAACCTTATGTAAAGACTGCCACGGGAAGATAGAAAAGGGCGAGATTAAATACAGGCAAATATACGAAAACTATATCTGGGCTGCAAGGGTTAATATGCTGAGAAAATCCTGGCATGGGTTAGTGAATATATCCACAGAAAATATGGTCAAGGCAAGGAATGAGCTTGGTCTTGAAAAATCCCATATAAACGATGCTCTGTCTGTATGTGGGGCAGCGTTTGGGGTTCAAGCTGATGTCGATTCCATACCGGATGCTACCTCTTTAACAGGCAGATTTGTAAGGCGCAAGAACCGCAAACTGCACGATGCTAACCCTAAGGCTGGCGGATATAGAGAACCTTACAACGCAAACAGGTATCTGGTTAATAAGGTTGGAGTGAGGTTGCAGAAAGGAGACCTTGTGGAATATACAACCAAGGATAAGCGTACAGTAATCGGCTATGTCAACACCCTCTTTTCAAGAGGGGTGGTAAGGATAGCGGATGCCGGAGGCAGGGAGCTTTATAACGGCGCTTCTATTAACAAAGTCAGAAAACTGCAAAATACTAACGGGCTGCTTCTGGCGGCCTGATTATTGAAAGGAGCAGGCTTCTCCTCCCCATGCCTGAAGGCAGGGGTTTCCGAAGCCGTAATTTTTTGATGAAAATACGAGATGCTCGTAACGGCAACTGGTTTTGGGTAGAAAATGCATTAATAGACAGAGATGACCTGAATATATACGAAAAGACGCTGTATATGACCTTTTGCAGGTTTGTGGATAAAAATAGCAAGTGCCGTCCATCTCTACAAGCAATTTCAACAGCAGCAGGGTTCTCTAAAAGGAAGGCGGCAGACACAATAAAATCGATGATAGAAAAGGGGCTTATAGAAAAGAAACGCCGTATCACAGAAAATGGCGACCCAACATCGAATGAATACACTGTTTTGTCGGCAGTGGAAAAAAGAGTGGTATAGCATATTGTGCTATACCCCATGCACACCGTGCCATACGGTATAGCACAGCATGCTACCTAACAATACATATATTAACAATACTAATACAAATACATTCAATTTTGATTTTTAAAAAGCAAAAATCAAAATTGTGTGTGAGAAAACATCCCGGCCATAAATGGAATTTTCATTGGAAAAAGAAAAAAGATATAAGTTCCAAAAAGTGATAGCAGCGCTGGGAAGGCTGGGAGGAAGGGCTACTATCAGAGAAATAGAACGTTCAAGCTATTATTGGATGGGGAAAGGAAAAGAATTAAAGGAGTTATTACCTTTAATGGAAGAAAGGGGCTTTGTCTGCATGAGTATTTTGCCCTCCCGAGGCCCCAAAACCCTGATGGTAAAATTAAAAGATAAGGTTTTAAAAGCAATTGAAACTGTCAATGCCAACAGAGTGGAACATTGACAGTTATCCTTGTAACTTATTGTAATTATTAAAGAGCATTAATAAGGTCAGTATAACGCGTTATACTAAATTGCTAAAAAAGGTGGGGTTATGAAAAATATTGCAGAACAAAAAAAAGATAATGTGGCGGGTATAAAAGTTACGCCGGAGATGAAATCAAAGCTGCTTGAGTGTGAGATGGAGATTAAAGAAGGCAGGGCAAGGCTGGCTGCAGGCTGGGTGGTAGTAGCATCTGCATGTATCAAGATAATTGACCAGCAGTTATATCTTGCTGCTGGGTATGAGAAGTTTGACGATTATATTACAGAGGTTCACAATATAACTCCCGGGTATATATACAGCATGGTAAAGGCCTATCGCGAGTTTGGCAATAAACTTTCTAACCTGCCTTTACGACGGATAATAGCTCTTGTGTCGTGTCCCGATGGTGCAAAAAAAGAGGTTGTAAACAACAGCAGCAGTGTGGAGAAATTAAAGTCAATGCCCGGACACCAATTTAAAGAATATGTGGAAGAAAAAAAAGGAGGGAAGGATAGTGTTTTAAAGGCCGTTTCTGATAATGGTAACGGTGGAGAAACAGCCCAAACCCAGGAAGAAAATAAAAAAAATATTAGCGACCCATACAAAGAGTTTATGGCCGAAAGAAAAAAGGAAAAGTCCATGGACAAAATGATGGACAGGGTAGAAGCTCGTGGAGAGGCGGAAGAAATAACAATCGCCTCTCTTGTATCAGAACTACAGGCTATCATGGGCGCCATTCTGAAGCATACGCATAAAAATATGCATTGGCTGCCGGTCAGCAGCGCTATCGTTCCCGATAAGAATGGGATAGACAGACTAGGACAGCTCTTTACTGCCATTCTGTATCCGGCTCAATGTGTCATATTGTGCGAGGGTATTCTCGCCAAGGCAGCTTCAGAGATAGAAAGACAAAAGGCAATAGAGGATAAAGACAATCCGGACGAAGATCATGGGCTTCCTGAAGAATTGGCTGTCTCTGTAGAAGGTATTAAAAAAGCATGGAACAAAATAGATAGGCTGTTGTAACAAACAGAATCCCCGGAAAACGGAGGGTATATGCCAGACCAAAAGATAGATAAGGTAATCAAGATGCTTTTAGAAGCAGGCATGTCTCATTACAATATCACTCAGTTCTTGCCTAATGTCGGCATATCCGAGGTAAGCCGTGCTGCGGTAGAAATCGGTCTTTCTCCCTGCAAAAAGGGCAGGCCTCAAGAAAATTTTACAAACCTACACAAGGCGGAAAAGGAACGCGTGGCCAAGATGTTTATCGTTGGTTTTGACATTATAACTATAGTAAAGGTTTTAAAAGTGGATATTAACAGCGTATATCATTTTCTGACTGAAGATAACACACCCTTTGGGGTTGGGCGCTGTGTTAAATGTCTGGTCCCCTTTGTTTATGTTGGAAACGATAAAAGGTATTGTTTAGACTGTGCCCCTAAACTTAATCGTAAAAAGCAGTGTAAGGCGGTTGCGCTTGAAGAAGATTTCAGAAGTTTGTCGTTGTAAACTTTTTAAGGAGGGTAAATGACTAAAAAAGGAAACGTTTTAGAACGAAGAATCGTCAATACAGCACAGGCAAACCAAAAGTTTGCGGAAAAGATAAAGAAGGACATAGAGAAATATGATGAGACGAGCCGGGCATTGTCCGCACAGGCGATATCTCTCATTCACGCCATTAACTTTTCTTTTCTCAAGTTAATACAGCTGATGGCCAATAAGGGATCGGGAAACGAAAAAGCAATGGCTGCTATCGTCTGCGGGCTTATAGACGAGCCGTCTGTAAGAGAGATGCTTGGCGCAGGAAAAGAGATAGGCAATGTTACGGATGGCGAATTACATACTCTCGCTCATCCCCCTCTTTTACTTATCCCCAATAATACTGTCCTGGCAAAACAGATAGAGAGGATTAAAGAAGGCAATTATAATACCAGTAATAATACTATCGAGGATGCTGTCGAGGTGTTGTTTCGGTCTTTGTTTTTATAGTAAGGTTATAGAAATGCTACGTCCTTTGCGGCAATGGTGTTGTGCAGCACGATGTCGCACCAGATAAGCCATTTCTTGCCGCTGTCATCTACGAACCGCAAATATTCTTTCTCGCCGTATCCGTTTATCGCTGTCCCCAGATGCTCAACGATTCCCTCAGTGCCTTGCCAAGCTGCCCAAGAGTGGTGATTGAGATAGTATTGTTTTATTTGCATACCTTGTGATATACAATAATGAAATCGCTTTGAGCGTACAGCGAGGAGCGGCTTTGCCGGAGGAAGAGAAGGTCTTAATGTCGCACACCTTGCAGTCATCTATCAGAGACAATTAGGGAAGGGAAAATGGTCGGAAATACACATCCTAAAATATAATGAAAAATATAGACCTCACATTCATAACAAACGAAAAAAATCATAGCCTGAAAGACAGATTTGAAGTGCTGATAAAAGACACCTCATTTTTCGACTGCCTTGTAGGATATTTCTATGCCAGTGGATTTCATACAGGCAGGACTGATTGATAATTTAGAATTTATAGAGAAAGGCGGTGTAATGAAGAATATTGTTTATTTAGACAATAATGCGACGACTCGGGTAGATGAACGGGTGCTTGCAGAAATGCTGCCTTATTTCACACAGCATTACGGCAACCCTACCAGCAGATATTATCCGTTGGCTGAAACAGCAAAGAAAGCAGTTGAAATAAGTCGTGTTCAATGCGCCAAGTTAATAGGTGCAAAGCCACAAGAAATCTATTTTACAAGTGGTGCTACCGAATCAAATAATATTGCTATAAAAGGGTTTTGTTTAGCCAACTCAAACAAAGGCAAAGATATTGTAACCTCGTTGATTGAATATAGAAGCGTGCTTGACCCTTTTAAAGAGTTGGAAAAAAGCGGCTTTAGCGTCAGATATGTGAGGCCAGATCATTATGGAAAGGTTTCGGTAGAGGCTATTGAAGAAGCATTAACAGAAAATACCATTCTCGTTTCAATTATGTTTGCCAATAATGAATTAGGCACTATAAATCCAATTGATAAAATAGCCGAGATTTGTTATAGAAAGAATATAATTTTCCATTGTGATGCTACACAAGGTGTGGGTAAGATTCCAATAGATATTAGAAAAATAGCGGTTGATATGCTTTCATTTTCTGGGCATAAAATTTATGGACCAAAAGGGATTGGCGGACTTTATATAAGAAAGAAAACACCAAAAATCAAGGTGCAGCCTTTAGTGAATGGCGGGGGACAAAGAAATAGAAAGATTAACAAAGGAAGGTTGGACCACAGCAGAGATTGGCAATTTATCGCCCTCTGTGCAATATAGGACAGTTAAACAACATGACAGGATTCCGACAGTTTCAGCCATTGCTAAGTTAAGAGCAGGTTTCAAATGTGAAATTCAAGGTTGTGATTACGAACCATTTATCGGCATTTATAACCTGCCTTATGTAGAAGTTCATCATATCGAGAGGCTGGCAGATGGTGGGAAAGATACTTTGGAAAATGTAGCATGTCTTTGCCCTAAACATCATAGAGAAATCCACTTTGGTTTAAATAAGGAGAGATTAAAAGAGATACTTTTAGAAAAAAGAAAAAATACAGAGAAATAAAACAGATGAAAATCAGAACAGGCGCTTTTGCGATACCTTGCAAGAGTGAGAAAGGCACAGGCACATTATCCGAAAAGGGAGGGAACAGATTGCGGTTGTAGAGGGGAAGGGCTAACGGTCAGACCCGAGCCCTCAGTATATCTTCTTAACCACCCTACCGATGATATGGAACTCACCTCTCACCCTATTGCTACCGACCCGAAAGAAAGGTCTCGATAAAGTCCGGGTCCTTTTATATAGCCTTATCCTTCCACTCAACCGGTCCGTCATTTGCTCAGGGTCCCGGCCCATCATCTCCCCCAGTCTCTAATAGTTCAACCCGTTTATCGTCTTAAAATACCTCGACCATCCTAAAGTATCATCAGGACAATTAAATGGTTCGGAAGGAGCCATTGTGGATGGATAGTGTAACAATCTTTAAGGATTATTTCCTGTGTTCTTTTGCAAGTAATCATCTTATTGCCTCCTTGCGAAATAATCTTCCATTCTCATTTCGGCTGTTTCTTTTTTGCGCTTTGATGTTTTGCCCATCTTTTTTGTAAAACCGTGTAGGCAGGTCAGGTAAGTAAAGATTCCGGATGCTTATTGGCAATACGCAGCAATGCAGATGCAGGGCCGGAAGGCTTTCGCCTGCCTTGTTCCCATTCCTGGAGAGTCCTTACGCTAACACCCATAAGGGCTGCAAATGCAGATTGACTAAGATGTAAATGATCCCTGGTTTTCTTCACATCATCAGCAACATCTATTTTAAATCTTTTACCTGCCCCCTTTTTAATTGCCTTTATTCCTTCAAGGATCTCTTGACCGATATTTCTCTTCTTCATTTCTCAACCTCCTTTTTAATATCTCGTAAAACACTTATTGGTATATCTTCGGCCTCGTTTTTTGCATAAACAGTAAGCATCCATATCTCACCTTTTCTTGCTTGCCAGTAATAGATAACTCTCAAACCTCCACGTTTCCCTTTTCCTTTGCCTGCCCATCGTATTTTTCGCAGCCCGCCGCTTCCAGGAATTATTGAACCTGCTTCGGGTCTTAAGGCAAGCTCAATCTGCATAGCTGCATACTCAGTGTCATCAATATAATTGCTTATTATCCTGGTAAAGAGTGGAGATTCTATAAATTCCATTATTTTAACTATACGGCAAAGCCGTATGTTTGTCAAGTTTTTCTTTTACTTTCAAAAAAATAAATACCCCTTTTTTGCCTATTAACCCTATTTTTTTATTTCGCCCCTTGTAGTAGATTTCTTTCCCATGAGGACAAAATTAAGAGAAAACGAAACACTTGTATTGGAATCACGGAAACATTGGATGGTTCTTGTCCCTGTCTCGTTAGGGTTGTTAGTGTCTCTTATTTTTGTATATTTATTTTTGTTTGTTTACAACACTTCCCCTAAATCCTCTTCTTTTGTAAAAATAACGGAACTTATTTCTAGTATATTAGGCTGCATACTTTTCTACAGATATTATGATTGGAAGGCAGATATATGGGCTGTAACAAATGCCCGCATTATCAACGTATGGGGGGTTTTCGCCCGTAATGTAAAAGAAAGTCCTCTGGATAAAATAAACAATGTTTCGTTTAATCAATCTTTTTTAGGGTTGGTTCTATGTTTTGGAGATGTGGAAGTACAGACTGCCGCAGAGCAGGGTGTAGCCTTAATTAAATTCATTAAAGATCCAGAGCTTTTACAGACTACTATAGTTCGGTGCCAGGATAATAAGTTATGATGGATCGTCAAACCAGCCCGGAAAACAAATCAGAAGACAAAAGTGAAAATAACGAAAAAATAATATCAGATACGAAAGAATGCCCATATTGTGCCGAGACAATTAAGGTGAAAGCAAAAATATGCAGGTTTTGCAATAGGGTTTTAGCGCCTGATATATCATCACAGAAAGAACAAGAGGAAACAAAATTAAAACTTATAGCCACTATGGAGAGAGAGGTAGGGCAGATTGCAAACGTGTAAAGTAAAAAAAGTAAAAGGAGGAATAAAATGAGAAAGGCAATATCAGTAGTAGTTGGAGTTTTGTTTTTGGTGTTTTCCACAGGAGTTTATGCGGCAGATAACGCGGCAGATAAAAAGTCACAAAAAAAGAGCGAACTTGCAGAGGTAAAAACAAGCATACAGGAATTGAAAAATGACATAAAAGACCTGAAGATGCTTCTTGGGGCTTTTATTGCAGGAGTTGCAGCAGGGGGAGGAACGCCTGGTCAGGTTGCTGATATCCCGCAGCAGCTTCCTCCTAATTATCCTTACCCTCAGCCACAACAGCCTAACCAGCCTCAAGCCAGACCCCCTATTCCTACTGAAGCAACTACAACCACTGGCGATGGCCCTATTTTGGGGAATCAAAGCGCGAAGGTTACTATTGTAGAATTCTCTGATTACGAGTGTCCATTCTGTGCCCGCTTCCACATTGATACAATGAAGCAACTTAAAAAAGATTATATAGATACCGGTAAGGTAAGGTTTTCATACCGTGACTTCCCTCTTCCGTTTCACCAATCTGCAATGAAGGCTGCTACAGCAGCCAATTGCGCCCAGGAACAGGGTAAATACTGGGAGATGAATTTTGCCATATTTGAAAACCAAAAAGACATTGCGGATATAGATGGCATTGGAAAAAAGGCCGGGCTTGATGTTGCAAAACTCAATACATGCATTTCCTCAAACAAATATGCCGACAAAATAGCAAATGACACAAACGACGGCAGACAGATAGGCGTCGGAGGAACTCCATCTTTTATTATAGCAAAAACATCCCCTGATGGAACGGTTAAGGGTAAACTCATTGCCGGCGCTGTTCCATATAGTGTTTTTAAGACCGAGATTGACTCTATCTCTGGTGGGAAATGAATAATATCTTAACGCTTTTTTTTACTGTTTTACCCCTCGTAGCGGCGGTCCATACAGCAGGAGCCTCTGCTTTAAGAGAACTTGATTATTTCTATAATGACAATGACAGTGCAGTAACATGGCAGGTTATACCGGCCCATGTTATATGTAGCAGCTGTTCTCCTATACCTAAAATTTTGTACCACCCTGCAAATGTGGAAAACATGGTTGTAAGGGTGAAGGCTTCTATGCCTGCTACATATGTGGATCCTGTTGCAGGCAGCAATCTTAATCTTAGTGAGGTTAAACAGATAGTTGCAGAACTTAAGACAGGGCAGTCTTTAAGCTTGCCGAAAGAATCATCAGGCGATATTAAAATTAAAGAAGAAGTTAAGGGTTGTCCTGCTTCACCTGTCCAACCGCAGGCTTTAAAACAACATACTGAAAATATGGTAACAGTGCATTTTGGGTTTGACAGTTTTGCTCTCGAAGGAGCCGAACTGAATAAATTACGTGATGCCGCAAAGAAAATGAGCGGTGAAAAGATAGTGGTGCGCGGCTACACATGTGATGTCGGCACAAAAGAGCATAACAATATCCTTGCTATAAAAAGGGCATTATCGGTTTACGAGGATCTGATTAAAAGCGGCATAGACTCTCGTTTGGTGATGCTATCAGGGACCGGGAAGTGCTGTTACGTGGGTGATAGCAAGGACAAAGAAAACAGAAGAGTTGAAATCATAACTCGCCAAGAGTAGGAACAAAAATCTACGAAAGGAGGGTTGTTCAATGAACTATAATGTGAAAAGGCATGGGCTTTTACAGCGTTCTTTCTTGCGGCAGCTGCGGTTCTTGTTGTGCCGCAGGATGCTCTGGCAGTTACTCTGCCCGTTGCAGGTTCTTTTGGCTATAACGTTTACGACACACTTGTAAACCAGATAGTCAAAGGTCCGATTGGTATCGCTGCTTCAATCGGAGTTCTTGCGTATGGCGGATACGAAACCGCCAAGGGTCTTTATTACGTCGGTGTTCCTTCAATTCTGGGTGGAGTTGTTGCCCTGAATTCAGACTCTATTATCCAGTCTGTCGGCGCAATAATATAGTGCCTAATATATAGCCCCTGTAGAATACTCTTGCAGGGGCTATATATATTAAGTATAGAAAAAATAGTAGTAAGAGAATACAAAATGGCTGAACAGAAAATACCCCAATATCTTCATAAACCTTCTCAAACCTTATGGTGGGAAAGCGACGAATTCGCACTAATATTGTTATCTCTTACACTTCTTCTTGTGTTTGGAATAAAATTTATTTTTCTGTTTGTTTTCCCTTATACATATTCAAAAATAAAAAACAAATATAATAGGGGTTTTGTTGGCCATCTCCCATATATGTTAGGGCTAAAGGATTTTAAAGGTTGTCCCATGTTTTTTATAAAAAGGTTTACAGAATGAAATTTGACATATTTCTTAATGAAACTGCAAACATTAAGTCTAAGAATATAATTCTGACTGTTCTTCTGTGCGCCCTTGGGGTTGTTGTCGCAGTAAACAGCTATTTTACATACAGGGCTATCTACAATCAGCGTATAGTTGTTATACCGGTGTCTGCATTAAATTCTCCACTGCACGAAAAAATAGAAGTCGGAACAACATGGGCCGATGAAAAGTATATACATATGATGGGCAAATATATGGCGGGGCTCTTTTTGAGCTATACCCCTTCTACTATCCATGCTCAATACGCTGAACTCCTTGGATTGTTCACTCCCTCATTATACGTAAACACAAAAACAAAATTATCAGACGCTGCCGACAATGTTGCAAATTCCAGGATTGTAAGTGTTTTTTTCATTTACGCTATAAAATATAAAACAGATGGTAGTGGTATGTTGAAAATAGAGATTACAGGTACACAGATATTATATAACAAAGACCAAAAGGTACACGAAGAAAATGAGAAATATACTTTCTCCACACGTATAGACAACGGCAAATTATCTCTTTATGACATCAAAAAAGGAGGTATATTTTGAAAAGTAAAAAAATATATATCACTGTGCTTCTTTCGTTCTTTTCATTTCTTCTCATCACAGATTACTTATTCGCATTTGTTTCTGTGCCGCCGGATATTCCTACAAGAGTTATAATGAGCGCCACAAACATAAATAGGGTTGCTTGCACTGGCGGTGAGATAAAAGATGTCATTTATGCAAAAGAGCAGGAAATTACAGTCAAGGCTGTGGGAGAGAATGTCTTTATCAGGTTCCCAATTGCGTCAAAGGCAGGGCTTACAATGGATATATATATTGTTTGCAATGATACTTTATACAGCATTATAACGGAATCGGGAAATGTGCCTGCCGTTACGGTACAGCTTGAAAATAAAAAGAATATTAAGGGCAATATCTCCGTATATAAAGGGGTTCCCACAGAAGAAAAGGCATTAAGATTCATCAGAATGGCTTATAAAGAGGAATATCCGGATAGCTTCAGGGTAGTGGAAGTCAAAAAAGAGGATAGAAAACCTCATATAGAATATAACAATATAGATGTTCTCTTAAAGAGAATAATCCGCGTGGAGGGAGAGGGGGTAGAAATAAGAGAATATATAATAACCCCTAAGATAGATACTGAATTACGGGAAATAGACTTTATGCCGCTTGCCAAAAAACCTCTGGCTATAGCATTTTCACATAGCGCTGTTGTCAAAAACACAGATTATAGGCTGTTTATCGTAGACAGCGCTATGGATATGTACAACGATAACGAGGCAAGCAATCAAGATACCATTAAAGACACAAAAAGGTGGGGGGAGGAATAAAAATTTGGCATCTCTTAATAATAATATAGATCCCGAACCAAGTAAGGGGATAAAAAAAATATGGAACAAACTCAATCCTAAACAAAAAAAACAGGCTGTTGCTATGGCCTGTGTAGTAGTATTCCTTGTTTTTGTTGGAGCAATTTATATTAAAAAAACAATATCGCCTGAAGAACAGCATCCGACAGGTATTAAACAGGAAAAAGCAAAAGAACTATTTATAGACCAAAAGCTTTTAGACAGGCAGTATACAAACACAATTAAAGAGGAAATTGAAAAACGTGATAGCATGATTAATGAACTTAAGGGTATGTTGGAGGATATTAAGAAACAAATAGACTCTCAAGGGCAGGAAAGAAAAAAAAGTATAGAGCAGCCCGGTTCAGCACAAAAACAATCAGGTGTAGCGCCTGTAAATAAAAACATACCCCTGCCGCAGGCACCTCTGCCGGGTTCTAATAACGATAATACTAATAATACTAATAATAAAACCAACACCCCTCCTTATCCACCTTCTCCCATTATCACGGGGGAAGCTCCTGTAAACACCGGAATCCCAAAAAAAGACCCACAACAGGCTCAAAATCAGAAGATGCAGGGCGGAGGGCAGACAGTAAAGGCAGATATTAAGGCAGACGGTATAGAAGTGTTTTCTGTCGGCAGCGCCGGAACCACCGCTGGACAACAAAAAGCTAAAACAGAAAAAGGATTAAGATATTACCTTCCCCCATCATTTATGCCGGCTACTCTTCTAACAGGGGCAAGGGCTGCAACAATGCAGGGGGGACAGGGAAAAGAGAAACCCCTTCTAATACGGATAAAAGACCTTGCAATACTCCCCAACGAAATCAAGAGCAATCTCAAGGGTTGTTTTGTTATTGCATCTGTACATGGAGACCTTTCTGATGAGAGGGCACATGCCAGGCTCGAAAACCTTTCCTGTATTTCTAAAACCGGCGAATCAGTCATAGAAGCTAAGGTTAAAGGATATATTGTAGATGAAGACGGCCAAATAGGACTTGCCGGAACCGTCGTAACAAGGGCAGGCGCATTGCTTGGGCGGTCAGTGTTGGCAGGTTTTTTTGGAGGCGTCGGAAGCGCTGTAGAAGATTCGACAAGAATAACATCTGTGTCTGCACTGGGAACAACTCAAAACATAAATCCTGAAAAGATACTGACAGCAGGGGTTGGTAAGGGAATCGGTACAGGGTTTGATAAACTGCAGGATTTTTACCTGGATATGGCCAGGCAAACATTCCCTGTGGTAGAAGTGGGCGCAGTTAAGGACATTACTATTGTAATAGAGGAAGGGGTTGTGTTGGCAGTAAAAGATTATTGCCTTGGAGGTCTTGAATGCGATTATTAATAAAAAATTTTTTATTCTTATCACTTTTGCCAGCATTTTTGGGGGTTGTGTCGGGTTGCTCGGCTCTTACGCCTTATTCTTCGAGTTTTCAATGCCCTGATGTGGATAAGGGTAAATGTGTATCTGTAAGTGAGGCATATGAAGAATCTCTTAATGATTCTCTTAATGGAAGCGGGAAAAAAAACAGAGAAGAGGGGGTTAAGAACGACAGCAAAAAAGAAAACAAAAAAGATGATACTGAACCAGGCTACAAGTCAACACTCCAAAAAAAACTTACAAACCTTATAGATAATCCTGTCACACCTGTGGTTATTCCACCAAAGGCATTAAGGGTGTTGATATTTCCTTACGCAAGCAAATCAGAGCTTTATATGCCCCGCTATATATACATACTTATCGATGACCCCAAATGGGTTGTTGGTGATTATCTGATTAAAGAAGGGAGATAGGTTGTGGGACTTTCACTCGGCATGTCAAAAAGGGAGCTTCGGACAATGGTAGAGAGAGATAAATTTTCCGATTATCTTCCATACTTATCATACAACCCTGATACAAATGCTTACTACAATACTGACGATACTGTAGGGTTTATATGGGAATGCATCCCTCTCTATTCTTCTTCAGAGAAGATTACACAAACCCTTATGGGCATTTTTAAGACAGGTATTCCTCCAGAATCTGTTCTCCAGTTTATCTTATATGCCGATCCTTATATAGACAATATAATGGACGAATACACAAAATTAAAAACAAGAAATAACCCTCTTATAAAGAAAAGTGTTGAGGAATATGCCCGGTTTTTAACAGAAGGAACAAAGGGAGTTTCTAAATTACAAGGGATCCCTTTAAGAAATTTCAGACTATTTGTATCTATTAAAATCCCGTCATGGTCCGCAGTCGGCAAAACCCTTGATGATATTAAGGCTTCAATGTATGACATCCTGAAAGGCGCGCATCTTAACCCTTCATGTTTACCGCCTGAAGGGTTAATAAGTATGCTTTCGGGAATTTTCAACGATACACCGCCGAGGCATCAGAAGTACTCCGATAATAAAGAGATATCTAAACAAATTATACTGGCCGATACTGACATAATCCACGACGTTAATAAGCTTACACTCGGTTCACGTGTGTGCAAAATTACAACCCCTAAATCAACACCCGCCTTTTCCTCTATGTCTGCAAGTAATACGCTTTCAGGCGACATATGGGGGGTTGTTTCCGATAATAACCAGATAAAATGCCCCTTCATATTTGTTTATAATATTGTCTTTGATGACCTTAAGTCGGCTATAGGCCGTAAGACAGCATGGATAATGCAACAACACACGGTCAGTAGTTTAAGCGCATCTCTTACAAGACGCAAGGAAGAGTTTTTATGGGCAACCGATGAGATGGAAAGGGGGGAGATGTTTTTCAGGGTAATACCTGTTGTAGCAGTAATAGACAGTAATGAGGAGAAGGCTAGAGAATCTATTGTCCGCGTAAAAAGGTTGTGGGAACAAAAAGGTTATGTAATGCAGGAAGAGAAGGGGATTCTCCCTCCACTGTTTTTGTCGTGCATTCCTTTTGGGCTATATAACATCGGCGATAACGTCAAGATGCTGGACAGGGATTTTAACCTTCCGTCCAAAACAATAGTTGACCTTCTCCCAATACAGGCTGATATCCAGAGCATCAGTATTAAACCGCAGACTCTGTTTATAGGCAGGAAAGGTGAGGTTGTAGGATTGGACATCTATGATATGGGGTCTGTTAATATGAATGCCCTTATTGTCGGAGCAAGCGGAGGAGGAAAGAGCGTTCTTGTCAATCATATTATATCTAGCTACTACGGCTCAGGGGCATATATAAGAATAGTAGATATAGGAGGGTCGTATAAGAAGACATGCTCTATGCTGGGAGGGAAATTCATAGAGTTTACCAATAATTCCAATATATGCTTGAACCCTTTTTCCAACATTAAAGAGATAAACGAAGACTTACATACTATTGCCAAAATAGTACTCCAGATGGTTTATTCCTTTACAAAGGCAACCCCTATTGAAATAGAGGCAACTCTTATCAAAGACGCAGTCCGCTGGGCATATGACACTCAAGGTCAGGACGCAACAATAGATACGGTATATCAATATCTCATTGATTATCGTAAATATACACAAGACGCAAGCGATGACCTTGTTGAAACAGCATCAACTCTTGCACGCAATCTTAGGGATTTTACATCACAAGGCGCATATGGGAGATGGTTCTGCGGAAAATCCACTCTGGATATCTCCAAAAACCAGTTTGTGGTGCTTGAACTTGAGCATTTAAAAGAAAAAAAAGAACTTTTCAACGTTATCGTCCTCCAAGTCCTGAATTATGTAACCTTCGACCTTTATTTATCCAATAGAGAGGATTCCAGAATGGTGGTTTTCGATGAGGCATGGCAATTTTTTAAAGAAGGAGGCTACCTTGCAGATGTTATAGAAGATGGAGACAGACGCGCAAGAAAATATAAGGGAAGTTTTATTAAAGTGGTGCAAAGCATTATGGATGTAAAACAATTCGGCAATATAGGCAATGTCCTGCGAAGCAACTCGGCACATAAATTCTATCTTGAGTCGTCAGATTACGAAAGGGCAAAAAAAGAAGATCTTATAGATTTTGACGGTTTTGCTTTTGAAATGCTAAAAAGCATAAAGTCCAACCGCCCTAAATATTCAGAATTTTTTCTTGAATCGCCGATGGGTACAGGGGCTCTAAGGCTGCTTTTAAGCCCATTCTTGTATTATATGTACACATCAGACGCAAGTGATAACTCCAAAATCAATGCGCTGCTCAACAGCGGGAAAACCTATCTTGAAGCCATAGAAAACTTGGCAAAAGATTCAAACTAACAAATGTAAAATTTAAAGTTTGAGGGATTCTATGTCCAAAATCTTTTTGCCGGTTTTGTCGCTTCTTCTTATATTACATCTATATATACCTTCTTTTTCTTTTGGGGTAAACACTGCAGCAAGAGATGCAGGAATAAATGCCGCCAATAACACACTAAACGTTTATAACAACCCTGATAAGTTGAAAAGTAAGATGTTCACGCCTCTTACCTCTAAAAATTCACCTATGTCTACAATAGATAACACAATATCCTTTACCACCCAGGTCTCCTGCCCGTCCTCAGATAAGTTTGTAGATGTTTCTATAACCGTGGGCACTTTGGGTGATATCAAGGTTGATGTTTCACAGGATACCAATATGGACGGCGCTGTTGATTTTACCAACTCTTTTAACGGTCTAAGCGGTGTCTGTTCAAACGGCGTTATCGCATGCAATCCAGGAACATGGAATAACTGCCAATACTGGAGATGGGGTGTAGACACCTCCGGCTATATAGGGCTGTATTCCACTACGTCTTATAATCTTGGTGGTTGTTATTGCATTAATAATAGCTGCGGCAATGTATCTTCATCACAAATTTCAAGGGTGACACGCGATACGGGAGGCGGGATTGTAGGCTCAATACAATCATCAAACCCTAATTTTTCAATTACAAATGTGAGAAGTTCGGGTAACTCTATCATTTATTATGGGCAGGACACACAGAAGTGCCAGGGACAACTTCAGCAAGGAACTCAAAACTTAAGCCAATATTCAAACAACCCTGCAGGACTTAGCTCTGCTGCTCAGTCTGCGGTTGTTAGTCAGCTTGCCCAGAGTACAAGCGCTTACAGCGCTGTTTACAATTCTTCCAATGTCACCGGCGTCACAAATAAGCTTGTCTCCTGCTCTATAGATATTCAAGTTTCTGCTGCTTCAACAATAACTCCGCTTATCGGCACCGGCAGCGGAACTGTCCCCGGCGGACAGTTCCTGTTTATACGCGTTGGCTACGTTACGGGCAGCTCCCTTTATACATTTAATTATTCTCCGGACATAGTCAACAACAATTGGAATACTATAGCTTCTGTTGACACAAGCTCCGCCGCCGGCACTCTTAATAATTTTAGCTTCTGTATCACCCCTTCAGCTCCGGGGTGTTCTTTGTATAACGCTACATCATGTACGTCTACCACTAACTATTCGGCGGCTATAGGCTCATGCGCATCTCCTCCTGCAAATATTTCATACACATACAGCTATGGATTTAATTTTATAAACGAATATGTACAGACAGATACAAATAATACATGCACAACTTACGAGAATAATACTGATTGCTCTTTAAACAGTGAAACTGTGGACGGCGACATAAAAACATATATATCAGGGCAGCCTACAAGCGCCACACTTATTCCCACATGTAAAAATGTAACCGGACTTACTGTTAATCAATCTGTTTGTAAAGATTGGTGGAGTAAACAAAGGACCTACTACTGTATAACTAACCCTTCGTACGACATAAATGCACTTATCCAACCCAGTGCAGAAATTGTCCAGACAACAACTCTTTCACCTGACCAAACAACAGTTACATACTCACAAAATGGCGTATCAAATACTGTAAATTTTTCGGATGGCGGCAGTGGAACTGTGGTTGGAGGATGCTCAAAGGCATGCAAGGTCTCAAAACCAACCACAAACACACAATCTAACGCAAGCGGAAGTAATACATCCACATATCTGAATTCGTTCAGCTCTGTTGATGTTTATTATATTAGCTGCGCAAATAGCTCCACCTGCCCCAATCAGGCAGATGAAACGGTTGTCATTGATTGCTCATGCATAAACACTTTTGGTGAAACGGCTGCTGCAATGTATGGTCTAATCGCGGGCACTAAGGATCTCATATGTACACAATAATTATAATACTGTTTTTATCACTTTTTATGCCTGTTTCTCTCACGTATGCTGCTCCTCCTGATTGGTGGTGCGGTAATACAACCACACAGCAACAGTGTGTGACAACCCCTACCGGCGAGTTTTGCCCTCTTTCTGCGCAGGACTGCAGTGCAAACTATACCGATCCCAGTTGTCCTGCAGGCGGGTGGATAGACACAACAACTGATAAATGTGTAGTTGACCCCGATGTGTCTTGCCCAAGCGCTCCGGACCCGAACGGCAACGATTACATATATAACCCGATACTTTATCTGTGTGTAAAAGATGTGTATTGCCCCAGGGGGGGACAGTTTGACAGTTTAACCGACTCGTGCGGGATTGATATGGCTTCTCTTTGTTACAGCGGCTATCAATATAACGGGGCACAAGATATATGCTGGAAAAATATTGTATGTCCAAGCAGTGGTTCGTATAATCCAAACACAAATACCTGCGAGGCTAGTATTATATATTCATGCCCTACGGAATATACTTACAATATAACAAGCGGACAATGTGAATCCCCGGTGCAGTGCAGCCAAGGCATCTATAATACCTTTTTAAATAAGTGTTACACTTCTTATTCAAGGATTTGCCCGGACAATTACACTTTTAATGACCAATATGGACAGTGTGCAGTAGTAACTTCATGCCCTGCGGGTTCCACCGAAAAGTTTACCTATTATTATTTACAGGGTACTGCTAGTGTGGTGTTACCAACGCTTCTTTACTTATAGCTATTTTGCTCATAATAGATTGGACGGAAGCAGTCCAAGCGAATATTTTAGGGTTCTGGTTATGAGACTCTATATATTGTTTGATAACCTTAATAAGTTCTTT
>JACRNJ010000058.1 GCA_016219285.1 Deltaproteobacteria bacterium | reverse complement strand
CTGCGCAAGATTTACCATTGATTGCTCTTTTAAACCGCTTTTCCCTTTATCTATGATTACTGTTACAGGATACTTTTTTAAGGTGGTAGTGATTGCCGCAATGATGGTGGTTGAGGCGTATTGATTGCCTGTATCGTTCTGGATAATCAATGCGGGGCGTATGCCTTTTTGTTCGCTTCCCCTGCCGGGATTAAAGTTAACCAGCCATATCTCTCCGCGCTTGCAGACAGTCATTTTATTATTGCCTCCTTCCCTGCCGCAAGGTTTTGCTCTGCGGTTTCTGCGTCTTCTTTTGCCATAGCGCGGTAACCGTCAATAAGCGCCTGTTCCACCTGCCCCCGTCTCCATGCCTTTAGAGCCTCTTCAACCAGATGGCTGCGGGTTTCATTCATCTCTTTAGACAGCCTGTCAATCTCTCTGACAATACCTTCATCAATGGTAACAGTCACCTTTTGTTTACTATACATAAGCCCTCCATTTTATCTTATGAATTATAGGATAAATGATAAGATAAAAATACCGTGATGTCAACACTTACCTCTTCCCATACACCCTCCCCAACTTCCTTATCTCCTCTGCCGCCTCTTTCCTCAGTTCAGGCGGGGAGATGATTTCGCAGTTCGGCACCCAGTGGTATGTCCACCACTTTATTTCTTTTGTGCCTTCAAGTTTTACCTTGAAGATAATTGAGCCGTCTTTTTGCTCTTCTATTGTCTGAGTCGGATGCCATTTGCGCCGTTTTATCCATCGGGCAATGTTTTTTGAAAATCTTAAAACAACTTCTACAGGCTCGCCATACCGCATAATATGCCAGCCGGATTTAAAATAATCATCCATATTGAAGTCCTGCGGTATTGTGTAATGCCTGTTGGTTATTCCAATATCCTTTATACAGTCAAGGGCAAATTCCCGTATTTCGCTTCGCAGGTTGCAGTATGCAATCACATACCACATGCCGCTGTGGAAGAACAAACCATACGGCGCAATCTGCCTTTTTGTCTCTTTTCGCTCATACATTCCCTGATAACCTATCTCAATCTCCCGATTTTTATCCATTGCCTCAGTGATTGCATTATACTGCTTTTCAATATTTTCAAATCCATCCATCGGGTCTATGTCAACCCAGAACTTCTGCTTTTCTTCCAGCCTTTTTATACTGCCTTTTGTCTTGTCGCCTGTATCCTTGCGGGCCTTTTTTAAAAGCGATGTAAATGCGTTTTCAAACGGCCTGCCAATGCTGTGAGATATTTGTTTGCCAAGAAGCAGCGCCATCAGTTCATTGTCACTGAGGTCAAGGTCTCGGAGGGTGAAGTCCGGGTCTGCAAAGACGTATGTATTTTGTTCTTTGTCAAAGGCAATGGCAAAGCCTGCTGAACTCAAGTCATTTATATCTCTGAAGATATTGCGTTTGGTGGTATTGAATTTAGCGGCAAGTGTTTCTGACGTGCATTGTTTTGCGGTTGTCAAACATGCGCAGGATAGAAAGCAGTCTATGAAGCTTTTTAAGCCTGCCATGAAATCTTTTGGATTTTTGGTTCATTTCTATATTTATACCACATCTTTCTAAATCATACCTCTGGCAGAAACACATATTTGGCTATCAATTTTTTCGGTCCCATACTCTGAAACATAACCGTAAGTTTTGCACTCTCGCCAATACCTTCTTTTGCCTTTATAACGCCGATGCCAAAGCTTGGATGATTTATCCTCATGCCTATCTTCCAAGGGTCGTTTTCTGCAAAGTCGTCATAAATAATCCGCGGTTCTTCGCTATACTGAATTGCAGTGTTCTCCTGACTTCTGACTCCTGACTCCCGATTGATACGTTCGGGGGCAGGCTTCTGGTTGCTATCCGGAGTTATTATCTCCAGATAATTCGCATCTATCTCATCTATAAACCTTGACTGCCCCTGAAATCTGTACTCTCCATAGATATTTCTTTCTCTTGCGCCGAATAAAAAGAGTTTTTTCATAGCTCTTGTCATGCCCACATAACAGAGCCGCCTTTCCTCCTCAATTTCATCATCGTTGTTTCTCTTAAGAGACCGTGAGTGCGGAAAAAGTCCTTCTTCCATACCAACCATAAATACAATAGGAAATTCAAGGCCCTTTGCTGAATGAAGCGTCATAAGCGTAACCCTGTTGTGTTGGTCTTCGTAGCTATCTATGTCGCTTATAAGCGCTGCATGGTCAAGAAAATCAGCAAGGCTGGCATACTCTCTGCTTTTTTCAAAATCCCTTATTGCTGATATGAGCTCATGCAGGTTTTCTATTCTTGCCTCGGCCTCTTCCGTATGTTCATCTTCCCACATCTTAATATATCCACTTTCCTCCAACAATCTTTTCGCAAGCTCATGAATCTGAATATTGTCAGCCAAACCCTTGAACCGCTCTATCATGGCTATAAAACTATTGCCTTTATGCTGCGGCAAAATGCCTTTTTCAAAGGCCAATTTGAAGGCTTCAAAAAGCGGAACACCATGCTCGGCTCCGAAACCAGCAACCCTATCAACGGTGGTTTTTCCAATACCGCGCGGAGGTGTGTTTATTATGCGCATCAGGCTTATAGTATCGCTAGGGTTTGCCGCAACCTTTAGATAGGCAACAGCATCCTTTATTTCCCTTCGCTCATAAAACCTCAAGCCGCCGACGATATTATACGGCATGCCGCTCCTTATGAAATGTTCTTCAAATATGCGTGATTGGGCATTGGTGCGATAAAAGATTGCAAAATCTTTATATGCCACTCCTTCTCTTCTTCTCATATCTTCTACTTTATTATACAGAAGGCTTGCCTCATGATGCTCATCCCTTGCCATCTGATAGGTAACCACCTCGCCGTCAGTATTCTCAGTCCAAAGTGTCTTGCCAATTCGCTTGGTGTTTCTTTCTACAACAGAATTTGCAGCGGCGAGGATATTTTTTGTTGAGCGGTAGTTCTGTTCAAGCCGTATTATATCAACCTCGGGGTAATCTTTTTCAAATTCCAGGATATTTCTTATATCAGCGCCGCGCCAGCCATAGATGGACTGGTCTTCATCGCCGACAACACACAAATTTTTGTGCATTAATGCCAAAAGATTTATCAGGATATACTGGGAACGGTTTGTATCCTGATATTCGTCTACAAGGATATATTTAAATCTCTTTTGATATTTTTCCAAGACATCAGGCGCCTCTCTAAAAAGCCGTATAGGCTTGCATATTAAATCGCCAAAATCCATTGTCTTATTCTGTCTAAGTTTTTCCTGATAAAGTTTATAAACCAGAGAAACCCTTTTCCCAAATAAATCATCGGCGTCAAGCGCATAGTCATCTGCAGAAAGCGCCTCGTTTTTTGCCTGGTTTATGTGTGAGAGAATTGCCCTTGGGTTAAACGACTTGTCGTTTATATTCAGTTCAGCCATGCACAACTTTACAAGAGCCAACTGGTCATCGTCGTCATAGACAATAAAATTTGGGGCGATGCCGATATTGTGGCCGTCTTTTCTTAGGATACGCAGTCCTGTAGAGTGGAATGTGCCGAGCCACAAGTCTTTGGCTTTTGACCCAAGAATCTTTTCAAGCCGTTCCTTCATCTCTCCGGCAGCCTTGTTTGTAAAGGTCACAGCAAGGATTTTTTGAGGAGGTATATTCTTATCTTTTATCAGGTGCGCAATCCTGTGCGTCAAAACCCTTGTCTTCCCGCTTCCCGCTCCTGCAAGGATAAGAATCGGGCCATCGGTTTTTTTTACAGCGTCGGATTGTTGAGGGTTTAGGTGTTTGAGAATATCCATAATGTTATTAATTCAGAGAAACCATCTTTTTATGGGCAATATAACTGAACATAAAACCGTGAGAATTGTTGAGACCATCCATGCAGATGCCCCTTTATCAAATGTGTTCACAAGTATATCTTAAAAAACAAATGTTTGAAAGGAGTTTTTCTGCAATAAAAGTAATAATGTCTTTAGTTCCAGAAAGAAATAGTAGTTGCAATCAGAATGGCGTGGATTGTCTTTTTTCAAAGTTGAGGATGGTATTAACAGATTCATGGACGAATTGATCATGTAAGGCGCCAAATAACAGATGATACATGAAACTGATGCGTACATTTTTTTATACCGTAAAATAGCGATTAAAAACCTCGTTATTTTACAAACCTGTGACCTGTCTGCGTGCTACGCACAGGCAGGTTTGCCCCAAAATCAATCTCTATTTTTGTGTTATAGGATTATCTGTTAGCTAAAAATCAAAACCGCACTCAAAAACAGACGGTTTTGAGTGCGGTTTTGACCTTCTGAGCTCCCACCAACCTGCCTTTATGCCAGAATCTTATCTCTGTCAACCCTGTCTTCTCATCCGGAACCATCCACCGGTGATGAGAGGAATCGTGTTGAATCAACTCTCCTGCCCCCGATAGATTCAATCGGGGGTTATTACCTCACGGTCATGGAACTTCTTCTCAGGTCTTGGGATGTAACCCCCTTTTTTTAGCCCTGTCTATTATTGTGGGCAATGACACCTCCTGTTGGTATTTCTTCTCTATTTGATCCTTGATAAAACTGTAGTTGTAGAAGCGAACAGGCATAGCCCTATCGTCAATTAATGCCTTGTCTAACTTTAATTCCTTGAAAATGTTATCTTCTATAGATTCGTTAATCCTCCTATGCTCGTTACTCCGCTTACATTCAATGCTGAACTTTCTTGCTGACTTTATATGAGTTTTTTGATAAACTTTTCCTTCGGTATAATATTTTTCCATTTAAAAAATATCACTCTAACTTATTAATGATTATAGTTTTTTTCATTTATGCCTAAATCAGATATAAAAAACATCATTATCCGGGTGCCGAACTGGATTGGCGATGCGGTGCTTTGTTTGCCTGCCATAGAGAAAATAAAATTAGTTTATCCTCAGGCTGAGATAACTGTGCTTGCAAAACCTTGGGTTAGTCCTGTTTTCTTTAATAATCCGATTCTAAAAGGGATTATTGATTATGATGCAGAAGGCAAGCACAATGGCATTGCCGGGAAGTGGAGGTTGATTCAAGAGCTAAAGCAACACGGCTTTGATATGGCGGTTCTCTTTCAAAATGCCTTTGAGGCGGCTTTAATTGTGTTTTTGGCAGGGATATCAATTAGGATTGGATATGCAAGGGATTTGAGAGGTTGGCTTCTTACGCATTCATTGAAATTAGATTCAGATATTAAAAAAACGCATCAGGTTTCTTATTATTTAAACATAATAAGTAAAGTCCGAAGTCAGGAGTCAGAAACCAGAAACCAGAATAAAGATACAAGAGGTGGTGTTTTTGAATTAGATAAAAAGATAAAACCTAAAATATATTTAAGCGCCGAAGAAAAGAATTGGGCTGATGGTTTTCTTCAGGGCAAAGATATTGGCGATAATATTGTTGTAGGTATGGCCCCGGGGGCAAGTTATGGTCCTGCAAAAAGATGGATGGCTGGCAGATTTGCAGATGTAGCAAGGAGGTTGATTGAGGATTATGGTGTAAAGGTAATTTTGTTTGGTGGAAAAGATGACAGAAGTATCTGCAGCGATGTTTTAAATGATATGCAAAGGACAAACTCCCGCACCAAAGGTTTTAGTGTGGGGATAAATCTTGCAGATGAAGTAGATCTGAGAAAAAGCATAGCGCTCTTAAGCAGATGCCGTTTGTTTATAACCAACGACAGCGGTCCGATGCACATTTCGGCATCTCTTGATGTTCCAACAGTTGCCATATTTGGCTCCACAGATCCGAAACTTACCGGACCTCTTGGAGATCATGTAAAGGTAATAAAAGAAGATATTGAATGTAGTCCATGCTTTGATAGGAAGTGCAGATACGGACATTATAAATGTATGGAAATGGTGAGCGCAGATAATGTTTATGAAGCAGCCTCTTCTTTTATCCCACATCCAACATCCCATATCCCATATCCTAAATCCATTGCTGTCTTTCTTGACAGGGATGGAACTATAAACCACGACACAGGTTATATTGATTCACCTGAAAGGCTGGTTATTATCAACGGCGCTGCCTCTGCAATAAAAAAACTTAATTCAAAAGGGTTCAGGGTTGTTGTCATAACCAATCAGTCAGGTATAGGCAGGGGATATTTTTCAAAAGAGGCTTTAGATGCTGTAAACAAAAAGCTCGAAGAGGTTCTTATGAAAGGCGGGGCTCATGTTGACGGGATATACTATTGTCCCCATCATCCTGATGATAACTGCGAATGTAGAAAGCCCAGGACAGGACTGCTTGAGAAGGCAAAAAAGGATTTGAATATAGATTTTAAAAAATCCTATGTTATTGGCGACAAGGTTTCTGACGTGGAAATTGCACAAGGCATCGGTGGCAAAGGCATACTTGTTCTTACTGGTATGGGAAGGGATGAAGAAAAAAAGCTTAACCATAAGCCGTCTTATATTGCCCATGATTTAAAGGGTGCTGTGGAGTGGATAATTAAAGATAGTTTAAAGAGTTGAAGAGTTAAAGGGTTAAAGAGTTTTTGTATTTACTCCTCAACTCCATAACTGCCTCTTTTTTTACTCCTAAACTCCTTAACTCAAAAGATATGAAAATTCTTATCATAAAGCTTTCTTCTATAGGCGATGTCGTCCATACGCTTCCGGCTCTCTATGCGTTAAGGAGCGCTTATCAATCTGCAAAGATAGACTGGCTTGTGGAAGAAGAACCAAGCAATATACTGCTCGGCCATCCTTTGCTGGATGAAGTATTTGTAATCAAAAAAAAAGGATGGTTAAAGGATTTTAAAAATACATATGGCATTGCTAAAAAGGTTAGGGCGTTAAACTACGATATGGTTCTTGATTTTCAGGGTCTTTTCAAAAGCGGCCTATGGGTGTTTTTATCAAAAGGGGAAAGACGTATAGGTTTTGATAAATCAAGAGAATTTAGCCACCTGTTTCTAAATGAAAGGCTTCACGCCTATAACCCGGATATGCACGCAGTTGACAGATATCTTGATATTGTCAAACATCTGGATATTCAATGCGGCGAGATAAAATTTCCTCTTTATATTACCGAGAGTGAAAAGAAGAAGGTTTCTGAGTTGATGAAGGTAAATGGTATTTTGGATGGAACTCCGTTTATAATTGTGAATCCCATGGCGAGATGGGAAACCAAATTATGGGAGGAAAAAAAATTTGCGGACATGTGCAATGGAATAGCAAACAGGTTTTCCTGCAAGGTGGTTATGATAGGCGCATCTTCAGAAAAGGAGAACAATCAAATCCTTTCCTTGACCGGCAATAAGGTTATAGATTTAACGGGAAAGACAACTCTCAAGGAGCTTGCTTGCCTTATGAGCCTTTCACAGATGGTTGTTACTGTTGATTCCGGACCCATGCATATTGCTGCTGCCGCTGCTGTTCCGGTTGTTGCCATATTTGGTCCAACCGCGCCGTGGAGGACAGGGCCTTATGGTGAAATGCATACTGTAATAAGAAAGGAGCTGTCTTGCAGTCCGTGCTTTTCAATGATTTGCAGGAGTAAAGACAAGATGTGCATGAAAGAGATAGAGGTCGGAGATGTGCTGAAGGCGGTGGAAAACCGGTTAAATTATAAATTGCAAATTACAAATTACAAACTGCAAACTTAAGAATGCTTACACTTTTAGTCTGAAGTTTACATTTTGCAATTGAGCGGGGCGGCTGATGGGTTATATACTTCAACTTGACAAAAATATTTTTTACATCCTAAACACCAAACTTACAACTTCTTTTTTAGATTTTTTTATGCCATTTATAACTACAAAGACAAACTTTATAGAGGTGATAATATTTGCATGGCTCATGGTCTTCATTGTAGGTAAAAGAAGAGATAGAAAGGCTTTGGTAATTGTCATATTTGTTGTCTTGGCAAGTGATTTTACAACAGATATTTTGAAGGATTTTATACAAAGGGGCAGGCCGTGCAATGCGCTGTCTGATATCCGCATTCTTGTAGGATGCACAAAATCATTTTCATTTCCATCAGGCCATGCCACAAATGCCTTTGCAGTAGCGGTATATCTGTCTTATAACTATAGGAAATACTCTCCGCTGCTCTTTCTTATGGCGGTTCTTATTGCGTATTCCAGAATATATGTTGGAGTCCACTACCCGCTGGATATTGCAGGCGGGGTGTTGGTTGGGGCCGCAGGCGCCCTGCTTGCCATAAAGGCGGATAAGAGGTTTAGCCCTGTAGTCGCTCTATGGTTCAATAAAAAATTCAGAGAAAAAGAACAATGGATAGATAAGATTCCATGAGCAAAAAAAATCTATCAGTCGTAATGAAGCTAATTGTAAGCGGCGCACTCCTGTATCTTCTTTTCAGAGGTATGGATATGCGCAACTTTTTGGAGACTGTAAGGTCTGTTGATTCGAAGACTATAATCTCTATAGTGTTTATATATATTGCCGTTCAGGCCATTGCAGCCTACCGTTGGCTCACCCTCTTAAGAGGCAGTATGAATATTTCCTTTCCAAAAGTCTTGTCCATCTATTTTGTAGGCATGTTTTTTAATAATTTTATGCCGAGCATGGTTGGCGGAGATATTGCGAAGGGTTATTATCTTTATAAAGTATCTGGCAAAGGAGGCGCGGTAGTGGCCTCTCTATTTATGGATAGATACGCAGGTTTCAGTGCGCTTGTGGCTATAACCACAGTTGCTGCTGTTATCGGTTATCAGCTTGTTAAAGGAACTATTGTGCCGCTTTTGTTGGTGTCATTAATTAGCGCATATATTATAGGAAGCCTTGTGCTGTGGGTTAAAGCTTTTCATGGATGGGCTCTTAAAATACTTAGCAGGCTAAAGCTGCTTGGTTTGAATGAAAAGATTGATTCATTATACAAATCTATTATTAGATATAAAGGTGTTTACGTAATACTTTCTAAGGCATTTATGCTTTCTCTGATTATTCAATCTGCTGTAATTGTTAGTTATTATATACTTTCTGTTGGATTAGGGATGTCGCTCCCCTTTGGGTATTTTTTTCTGCTAATACCGCTTACCACTGCTGTTGCTATGCTTCCAATCTCTCTTGCCGGACTTGGAATAAGAGAAGGGGCATTTGTTTTTCTCTTTACAAAGGTAGGGGCAACACATGCTGAGGCGTTAAGCCTCTCACTTCTTTGGTTTTTTATTTCGGTATTTATAAACCTGATTGGCGGCATAGAGTATATAAGGCTTGGGAGTGTAAAAGACAGTTCAGGAGTTAAGGGGTTGAAGAGTTAAGGAGTTTTTTGTTTTTATTCCAAAACTGTATTTGTATTGACTCCTCAACTAATAAACTTAAAACAGGAGGTGCATATGGCACTAAGTAAAGAATTACTTGATATCCTTGCATGTCCAAAGTGCAAGGGCGATATAAAATTAACAGAAAAAGGGGACGGGCTTATATGCGATACATGCAAACTAATGTATCCCATAAAAGATGGTATTCCTGTAATGCTTATAGATGAGGCGATTAAACTGGGTTAACTCAAAACTCAACTACAAAGCTCAACGGTGCGGCTTTGCTGCGTCCGATGAAACGTATTGTTGGGCATTTCCCAGGTTAATTCTTTTCACTAGTGTGGTGTTACCAACGCTTCTTTACTTATAGCTATTTTGCTCATAATAGATTGGACGGAAGCAGTCCAAGCGAATATTTTAGGGTTCTGGTTATGAGACTCTATATATTGTTTGATAACCTTAATAAGTTCTTT
>JACRNJ010000053.1 GCA_016219285.1 Deltaproteobacteria bacterium | reverse complement strand
TCGCCGATCAATAGCGGTACGTGAGCTGGGTTCAGAACGTCGTGAGACAGTTCGGTCCCTATCTGATGTGGGCGCAGGATATTTGAAGGAAGCTGTCCCTAGTACGAGAGGACCGGGATGGCGGCACCTCCAGTGTTCCAGTTGTCCTGCCAAGGGCAACGCTGGGTAGCTGTGTGCCGAAGGGATAACCGCTGAAAGCATCTAAGTGGGAAGCCCCTCCTGAGATAAGATATCCCGAGCCGCAAGGTTCCTAAAGGTCACTTGGAGACTACAAGTTTGATAGGCCGGGTGTGTAAGTCCAGTAATGGATTGAGCTTACCGGTACTAATTGACCGTGAGGCTTGACCATAATAATATCTAAGCGTTTGGGTTCTGATTTTAGGCGTTTTGTCCCTGTTCAATGATACAAATTACGATTTTAGATTTACGATTTACGAATTATGGTTTTTGATATTCGGCAATCGAAAAACGGAAATCGACAATAGTTTTTACGCTTTCCCGTGGCCATACCGGAAGGGTCACACCCGTTCCCATTCCGAACACGGAAGTTAAGCCTTCCAGGGCCGATGGTACTGCATGGGTGACTGTGTGGGAGAGTAGGACGCCGCGGGATTTAAAATTAAAACTCCGTTCTTTGAAAAAAGAACGGAGTTTTAATTTGAGAGAGAATAATCAGCTTCCATGGCAGGTTATACTTCATATTAAATATCACTACTGTCCAACTGTTGAAAAACTAATCATTTGCGAAACAATTTTACAGAACAATCCCTTTTATTGAACTGTTTTCTCCTGATATTCCGATGCAGATAGAAAAATATTTTCAATAATCCACTTATTGAAAATGGGATGAGGGGTTTTCCTGCTGCAAGTGTTTCTTTCTGAGGAGATTTTCATAATAGCAGATTAACCATCCTCTTGATATTCTGCCTGCTGCTTTTGTGTATAGCCCAATACTTAAGTTTCTTCCCTTCAGGACATATAAAGGTAAGTTGAGATTGTTTCTGCTGCCACCATATAGCCCAGAGTTTAATCCTGACGAAGGTCTATGGAGAGAAGTGAAGTCCGGCCATCTTGGCCATGTTGGATTTTTCACCTTCAGTGAAATGAAGTCCAAGACAGTGGGCACTTTGCGTAGTCTTGCTAAAAATCCCCACAAAATATGCGCATTGTTTAACACAGAAACAACGAAATATGCAGCTTAAAATATGTCTATACAATTATGGACTCCCTTATAAGTCTGACCCCACCGTCTCTTTCTTTGTTCCATACTGCCGACAAACCTTTTTTCAAGGATAAATCTCTGGGATTGGCTGAATTCTCCTTTTCATGAATGCACTAACTCTTCAATAAACGTGTTGCAGCAATAATTCGCTTTTTCTTAATTTGGACAGCTACTATTTTAGCTATGAATTTAAGGACACTCTGAAAAACCTTTTCTTCTGTCCACCAATTTTGATAAAATAATCGGCAAGGAGGAATACCCCATGAGACAAACCAGCTTTCTTGCCCTTGCCCATGCAAAGAAAAAACTCAAATGCGAAAAATTCCTTGACGAAATGAAGATAGTCGTTCCCTGGGAACAATTGACGGCAATTATAGTCCCTTACTATAAAGAGCCCGATACCGGAAGGAAAAAGAAAGAACTCATCATCATGCTCAAAATATACTTCCTTCAGCAATGGTATGGACTAAGCGACCCCGGAATGGGAAGAAGCCATATACGACAGGAACTCATTCCAGAAATTCCTTGAGATAGACCTGATAAGCTATGCCGTTCCCGATGAAACAACCATACTCAACTTCCGGCATCTGCTGGAAGAACAGGGAATACAGAAAAAACTATTCAAGGCAGTCAATAGTCATCTCGAAGACAAAAACATAATGATAAAGAACGGCACTATCGTAGATGCCACCATAATAGCCGCCCCGTCCAGCACAAAGAATGAAGACAAAAAAAGAGATGAAGAAATGAGTTCAACCAAAAAAGGAGACAAGTGGCACTTTGGGATGAAAGCACATATAGGAGTAGACAGCAAAACAGGAATTGTGCATACCCTTGGAACCACCACCGCCAAAGTCCATGACAGTTGCGTCATGGAAGAACTGCTGCATGGAGAAGAAAAGGCAGTATTGGGAGACAAAGGATATGCAAATGACGAGGCAAAAAGAGAAGCGAGGGCAAAAGGGATTTTCTGGGGCATACTGGATAAGGCAAAAAGGAATAAACCGCTATCATCAGGTCAGCACAAAAGGAACAAGAAACTCTCAAGCATCAGAGCCATAGTAGAACATCCGTTTCAAGTAATCAAATGTCAATGGAAATACACCAAAGTGAGATACAAAGGGCTTCTTAAGAACAGCCTTCAGATCTACACGCTCTTTGCCTTATACAATCTTTTCAAGATGCGAAGAAATTTGCTTCAAATGGCGTAAGCATAAGACAAGGGATTAAGAGTATGCAGATGGATGGAATAAGAGGAAAAATGAGATGAACATGATACTGATTATGATGAAAAAGGGATAAGGAAACAACAGAACGGCACCTCTGCTCTCTTTATGTGGCAGTGAAATAGGATTTTTTAATCGGATAAATGATATTATGAGATGAATAGGGTGTTTTTCAGAGTGTCCTTAACTTTACGAGAGTAGTTTCCAGTAATAAGGGCAAAAGACAGGGACATCCATACTTATTTCAACTAACAAACTATAAATGGTCCCCGATTAAAAAGGGTTAGAAAACGGACAGAAGATTCCCTATAACCTCTCCCTCGAAACCTTCCTCTCCATCTTAAGCAGTAGAAGATAGTGTTCTACGATATGTTCAGGAAGTTCGTTAAGTAAGGACAAAAACTCTTTTTTGCTGGGGTGTCTGGTTGTGTATCTTTTAACCTCCATGGTAACTACCGGAACCTGTCTGGTTACTTCCTCTTTAAACAACTCAACCATAGGGACAGACAAGGCATCAGCAATCAACTCCAAAGTCTTCTGGGTAAACCTCCTCTTTCCACTTTCCAACTGATTTATATAACCCTGCGATAGTCCACTCCTCAGGGCAACCTCCTCCTGGGTAAGCCCTGCCTTTAGCCTCAACCTCCTGATATTCTCACCGACAATATTCTTCACGAAACTATCCTATAACACCACGCAATTTTGCTCAATTTCAAGGTGCAATATTTACTTGACAACAATATTGCAGGGTGTTATAAAGAGACCGCTTAAAAAGGTTTTAAAATTCATTGAATACATTTAATAAAAAAGGAGAGAGTAGGGGGAGATACGATGAAGAAATCTTTCAGGATTTGCCTTATTATGATTTATTTATTTTTTTCGGCATCCGCACTTTATGCTGAAGATAATGAGCAGGTATCAGCGAATCAGCCTGCTGACGCGGCATCAAAAAGGTGGACATTGGCATTAAGCGTTGGCTATGAATACGACGACAATGTCCTGGCGCTTCCGACAGAACTTCTAAAGACAACCGATGTTACTACTGCTTAGGATTCAAGGGCAGTATTAACCTTTAACGGTGGTTATAAAATTATTGATAAGGCTGGATTAAGCATAACACCATCGTATTTTTTGTATCAGACTTTACACAACAAACTCAGCACTCAGGATATCCAATACCATCTTGCCTCTGCATCTGCAAACTATCAGATAGAATCCACAACAGTAGGCTTACAGTACGGATACAATTATATCTATCTGGACAATAAAAGTCTGAACGCTGCGCATATGCTAACTCCGTCTTTAGGCATATTCTTGTCGCCAAAACTGTATTCACATCTAACTTATGAGTATCATGACAAAAAGTCTTTTCGTGATAAAAATGAGAATGCCAAGGTGAATGCAGGAGGTTTTATGCAGTATTTTTACCTTTCAGATACATATAAAAGCTGGCTCAATATAGGTTACAAATATAATGATGAAAACGCAGTAAATAATCAATATGATTTTGCAGAGAATATTTTTACAGCAGGCGGACAAATACCTCTTTTTGAAAAGCTAATTTTTACGCCTGCTGTTAATTATACTGAAAAGGAGTTTAAAGAAGATTATACAGGACAGACTGTTAAACGAAAGGACAGGATTACAAATTTAAATGCAGCATTAGCGAGGGAGATAGTCAAAAATCACATCTGTCCAAAATAAGTTTTTAAAAGGAAGCCTCATCAGGTAAGATATTCTTGAGTAGAAACAAAAAACCTGAGAGGAGGCTTCCCATGAATAAGTTTAGCAGTATCTTTGGACAGATTCTACAGATATTTTC
>JACRNJ010000055.1 GCA_016219285.1 Deltaproteobacteria bacterium | reverse complement strand
ACCAGAATCTATGCGCCTGACTGCAGCAATTCTCAACTGCTCTTTCGCTTTTCGTGGCAGTCTACGAGCATCAAATATTTTTTTGCATATCATGCCTCATATTATACACTAATGAGGCTTAGTTTGTGAAGATATTAGTATTTATTTGTAGTTATTTATTTTGACAACTCTTTTTTCCAGTGATAGCATTTAAAAAATAAGTAGAAAGCTACTTGGTGACAGTGAAGGATGAGTAGAGAATGAGATATCTCTTAAATGGTTTAGTTTTATCTCTCGTATGCATCTCTTCTGCTTCTTATTCAGCAGGAGAAATAAAGCCATACATAGCCGCCATTGCTGGCGATGGTGTGCAAAGGGTAACGATATTGGCCGATAGCTATTATTTTAACCCTGATCATATTATTGTAAAGGTGAATGCCCCTGTGGAATTGACGGTCACTAAAGAGTCAGGGATTACGCCTCATAATTTTGTAATCAAGGGAACGGATGCTGATATTGAGATAAGCGAATCCCTTTCTACAACGCCGAAGAGCATCAGGTTTACCCCAAAAAGGGTTGGAGAATACCAGTTTTATTGCGATAAGAGGCTTTTATTTTTTAAGAGTCATGGGGAAAAGGGGATGAAAGGGATTCTTGAAGTAACGGAATAATATGTTATCCCTGATCTTAGTTTTGATGTCTGCAACTTCTCTTTCAGGAGACCTTGTGCACTCTGCTATGGAAAGCTATAGGAATGTTGAGACCTATCAGGTTACATTGAAATCCAGAAGCAGCGCATCCTCTGAGATAATACGATATTATTATAAAAAGCCCGGTTTTGTAAGAATGGAGTTCATCACGCCTCACAATGGGGCTATCCTGGTTTACAATCCTTCGACCAATGAAGTTCGGTTGAGGCCTTTCTCTTTTTTAAAATCTTTTGTATTGAGTTTGAGCCCTGATAGTAAGCTTATCAGGAGCGCAAAGGGGCATACCGTCGATGCCTCTGATATTAGCGCACTTTTAAAAACAGCCAAGATGCTTCAAGATGGGGGCGAGACAGAGATTTTAGGAAATAACGATGTAGATAGCAGACCTGCTGTACTGATAAATATTAAGGGGGAGGGAGATTTTGCCGTTGACGGTATTCATCAATATTTCTTATGGTTTGATAAGGATACATCTCTTCCCATAAAGGCAGCATCTTATGATGTCAAAGGTGAATTGCTTGAAGAGGTCTTAATGAATGACTTGGATATAAATGTAGAATTTCCTGAGGACTTTTTTATCCTGTAGTCTTTCCGTAGAAAAGAAGCACCGCCCAAAAATAGACTTCATTTTTTGTCTTTTTCCACTTCCTCCCCCTTATTTTTCCTTTCCAGTTTTATGCTTGACTTGAGATTATAAAAGTTTTATTATGATGTTGCTATTGGAGGTTCTTGCATGGAGTTGGCTGTATTTGAAGAGCTGCAGGCGAAGGTTGAACAGCTTATAGAACAATGCATTGAGTTAAGAGAACAAAATAAAAAATTAACAGAGACTTTGGATTTAAAGGATAAAGAGGTAGAAGCTTTACATGTAAAGCTTGAAAAATTTGGTAAAGAAAAGGGTTTGATAAGAGAAAAAGTGGAAACTATTCTGGAAAGGCTGGAAGGTTTGATTCAAACTGCATAAGGGGTGCCCTTGAAGCCAGCGGTAGAGGTAAATATTCTAGAACAGAAACTTCTTGTAAAGAGCGAAGATGGCGCAGAGCATGTTGAAAGAGTGGCAGATTATCTAAACAGCAAAATAGAGGAGGTTAAAAAAAACTCAAAGGCTGTTTCAACACTTAATGTGGCATTACTTGCAGCAATGAATATTGCAGATGATTATTTTGAAGCAAAAGAAAGAGTAGTAAAATTAGAAGGGATGGCTAAAGAACTTTCAGAACGTATAGACAAGAGGGTAGATTAATTTCTCCCCTGCTATGTTCGTGATTGTGGGGATATTTAGAACCAACACTATTAAATAAGGGAACCTTCCCTGACTGTCTGCCGACGGATTCCCTCCCCAACTAGGGGTAGAGATAGGAAAGGTCGAAAGCGGTTATTCTAAAGGTGCCCACCTATTTATATAGGTTCAAATAACCCATTAACACGGCATTAAAGCGGGGGAGAAAAAAATTAGGAAGGCTTATAGATTAAAGGATAATAGGGTATGTTAAGAGATATTGTTTCTTTTGTAAAAAAGACAATTTTTTTATTTGTAAAACAATGGATATTGATGTCAGTGAATTTGGAAATGGTTTCAGTATGCTCCCCCCATTTCCACCGTTTAAGATAGCCCTATATCTATAACCTTTATTTATACACCTTCCTAATCTATCACATTATTTTCATACAGTGTGAGCCAGAAAGCTTCCAAGCCAAATCAAGTAAAAGTGTTATCAATTGTTAAAAGAAAAGATTCTTTGAGGAGTGGTATCCTTCAAAGGCGCTTAAAACTGCCGTTTGAAGAGGTATTGAAGTTAAGCGCCATTATTCAAGAAAGGTTTTTGGTATGTACCGGAGAGTTAGAGTATGCAAAGCGGCTGTCTCTGTATGCGAGTTTTAAAAACGAAGTTCTTACTGACAACATCTTTGAGTATGCTATTGCTCATGGGAAAGAGGTTTTTTTCCCGCGCATTGTCAGGGGGAAAAAGAAGTTAATGTTTTTAAGGGTGCATGGAAAAGAAGATATGGCCCCAGGTTCATATTATATAAAAGAACCCGTTAATCATCGGGAAAATCACCCAGATGATAGGCCGGCAGCAGCATTAGATATTATAGTTGTGCCAGGTATTGCATTTGATGCAAATGGCAACAGGCTTGGATATGGGAGGGGCTATTATGACAAGGCGCTTAGCAGTTTAAAGGCAAAATGCCTCATGATAGCCCTTGCATTTGATTTTCAAATATTAGACAAAATCCCTGCAGAGACTCATGATGTAAAGATGGACATGATCATTACGGAAAACAGGGTAATAAATACAGAAAGGGGTGATTAAACTTGGACAATAGTTTATTTATAGTATTGGTTTCTATTATTGGAATTTTAATAGGAATTACAGCAGGTTATATTATCAGGAAAAAGATTGCAGAGGCGCAAGTAACGGCTACTAAAAAGCTTTCCGAATCTATTATTGAGGAGGCTCAAAAGCAAGGTGAGACTATCACAAAGGAGGCAAACCTCAAGGCAAAAGATAAGCTTTATCAAATGAAGATTGAGTTTGATAAAGAGACGAGAGAGAGGAGACAGGAGCTTCAGAATTTGGAAAAAAAGCTCATAGTTAAGGAGGAGAATCTCGATAAAAAAATAGAAATCATCGATAGAAAGGATGGCGAGATTGCTAAAAGGGACAAAAATTTAGTGATGCAGGAAAAAAGGGTTCAGGATATGGAAAAGGAGCATACTGCCATTTTAGACAAGCAAAGACTCAAATTAGAGCAGATAGCCGGCCTGTCTGCGGAAGATGCCAAAAAGAGTCTTATAGAGGTTATGGAGAATGAGGCAAAGGCCGAGGCTGTCAAGTCTATAAAGATGATTGAGGATGAAACAAGGGAAACGGCTAAAAATAAGGCCAGAGAGATTATTTCACTGGCAATTCAAAGATATGCAGGCGAATATGTTGCAGAGAGAACCGTATCCGTTGTCAATCTTCCCAATGACGAAATGAAGGGAAGGATTATAGGGAGGGAAGGCCGCAACATCAGGGCAATAGAGGCAGCCACAGGCATTGATATTATTATAGATGATACGCCTGAGGCTGTAATACTCTCTGGCCATAATCCGGTAAGAAGAGAGGTGGCGAAATTAACGCTGGAAAGATTGGTAGCTGATGGAAGAATACATCCTGCAAGGATAGAAGAGATAGTGAGTAAAGTTGAACAAGAGATTGAACAGACAATTAAAGAAGCAGGCGAACAGGCGGTTTTTGATGTAGGCATACACAGTCTTCATCCAGAATTGATAAAGCTTGTCGGCAGGCTTAAGTTTAGAACAAGTTACGCGCAGAATGTATATGTCCATTCAATGGAGGTGGCGTTCATCTGCGGAATTATGGCGGCTGAATTAGGTCTTCCTGAAAAACAGGCAAAGAGGGCTGGGCTTCTTCATGACATTGGAAAAGCGGTTGACCACGAAATAGAAGGCTCCCATGCAGTCATAGGAGGCGACCTGGCAAGGAAATATGGTGAAAATCCAAAGATTGTTGCAGGAATTGCAGAGCACCATGACGGCACGCCGCCTTCATTGCTAGGCATACTGGTTCAGGCGGCTGACGCGCTCTCCGCCGCAAGACCTGGCGCCAGAAAAGAGATGATGGAGACATATGTAAAGAGGCTTGAAGATCTTGAGAAGATAGCGACATCCTTTACCGGCGTTGAAAAATCATACGCAATTCAGGCAGGCAGGGAAATCCGGGTTATTGCAAGCAACCAGTCAATATCTGACGAAGCCGCTGTTATGCTTTCTAAAGATATAGCAAGAAAGATAGAGAAAGAACTCAATTATCCGGGGCAGATAAAGGTTACTGTCATACGGGAAACCCGCGCCGTTGATTATGCAAAATAATGATATGGCCGAGACAGTCAAGATTTTCTTCATAGGAGATATAATAGGAAAACCGGGCAGGAGCGCTGTTAAGGAACTCCTGCCCGACATAATAGAAAAACATGCCGTAGACCTCGTTATTGCAAACGGAGAAAACGCCGCAGGCGGGTTCGGCATTACGCCGAATATTGCGGAAGAGCTTATCGGCCTCAACATAGATGTGATAACATCCGGCAATCACATCTGGGACAAAAAAGAGATTATTCCTTATATCGCCGATAAAAAGTGGCTCCTCCGGCCTGCAAATTATCCTGAAGGCGCTCCCGGTTTAGGATGGACGATATTGAAAACAAGGGCGGAGATGAAGATAGCTGTTATAAATCTCTGCGGAAGGGTCTTCATGGACAACCTTGATTGTCCGTTTAAAGCTGCCGTTAAGATTATTGAAGAAGTAAAGCATGAAACCTCTGCGATTATTCTTGATATGCACGCAGAGACTACCTCTGAAAAGGCTGCGTTGGCCTGGTTTCTTGACGGCAAGGCAAGCGCAGTTATAGGCACTCACACCCATGTCCAGACCGCAGATGAAAGGATACTGCCTCAGGGAACGGCATTCATAACCGATGCAGGCATGACAGGCTCTATAAACTCTGTGATTGGAATGCAGAAGGAGATTGTTCTTGAAAGATTTCTTACGCAGATGCCGAAAAAATTTGAGGTGGCTGCAAAGGATGTAGTTATGCAAGGGGTTGTCGTATCCATAGATTCTAAAACCGGCAAGGCAAGGGCTATAGAAAGGATAAGTGTAGCATTATAATATACCCGCAAAACCACATATCTCTCACATTTTAATTTTAGCGAATTTGATAAGCATGAACAGGGTAGAAAGATATTTGCGTAAGATGTAAGGGCAACCGCCTGTGATTGCCCTATTCAGGTTTTTTGTCAAGTTTGCTTTCTTGCCCTTATTGATTTAAGGATAGCCTTTATAGCCTCCTTCTGCTCATTTGATAAAGGCTGTACAAGTTTGGCTATAGAAATGGTGTCTTTATGAAATCTTATTATTTCTGGCTTCTTCTTTATTGCCCCTGGCTTTACTCCACTCAATATCCAGTCAGCTGATACCCCATAAATCTTACTCAATCCCCATAAAACATCGGCAGGCAATAACCGCCGCCCTCCTTCATAATGCTGATAAGCCTCTTTTGTTCTTTTTTCGCCAAGAATTTCACACAAGGCCTTGTTTATACTTTCCTGTGTCCTGCTTCCTCTAAGTTCTTTAAGTCTGTTAGCTATATTTTTTCGGAAAGCTACCCTATCCATGTCTGATAATTAGCAACTTATTGCTATCCTGTAAAGCCAACTATATGTAACTTTTATATTGACCATACCAACTAAAAGTTGCTATAGTATGAGTAGGATATGAAACCATAATAGGCTGTAAGTTTGGAATTCAATGCAGTAGTGTGATTTTAAAAGGCAGGATAAAAGAAAGGTGTAAAACAATTTTACAAAAACTTTTAAAAAAGGAGGGAAGGTAGATAAAAGTGTTTAGAAATAATGCATTTCTGGTTTTATCCATGAGTGCGTTGTGTCTGTTGGTTATATCTTCCGCGGGAAAAATGAGGGCGCCTCCCGCAATTAGGAGGAGCGAAATAATAAGGGAATTCCCAATGTGTCCTCTATTTACCCCTATTTATTGTAATAAGTTATGAAGATAAATATATTGATAATTGTATTACTCGCATCTTTTGCCATTCCATTGTCAATCAGGAATTTTATGGTTTCGCCGGGAATAGATTTTTATCAATTCTGGGGAGTAAGCAAGGCGCTGAAATTAAGTGGTCACAACTTAAAAAGCCCCTATAATGAGAATGAAAAGTATGCCGAGATACTATCTTCTCATGTCTACCGTTCATCAGATATACGCCTTAAGCAAGCCAATCTGTATTATCGTCAAGCCATGGATTTAACAGGAACTCCGCTTTTTTATGCGATATTCGCGTTACTACCTATGAATTACACTTTTGCATTCGGTATCTATCAGACATTGCAAATCGTTTTATCCATTGTATCCGTTGTTATGCTGTGGTCAATTTACAAGGAGCGCAAGAGTGAACTCTTATCATTAGCGCTTCTATTGGTCATTATATACGAGCCCTTGCTATCCGATCTCAGAGTTGGCAATTTTAATTCGTTTCAACTTTTCGCACTAGTGCTGCTCATTATGTTTACTGAACGTATAGCCCGCAGAGGCAACAAGCCGCTCATTCCAAGTGTAATCTTTATGTGCGTACTTGGCATTATCACATTGATTAAACCTAATTTATCACTAGTGTGGTGTTACCAACGCTTCTTTACTTATAGCTATTTTGCTCATAATAGATTGGACGGAAGCAGTCCAAGCGAATATTTTAGGGTTCTGGTTATGAGACTCTATATATTGTTTGATAACCTTAATAAGTTCTTT
>JACRNJ010000054.1 GCA_016219285.1 Deltaproteobacteria bacterium | reverse complement strand
ATATTAATGTCATTTGGAGAAACATTGAAACGAGAAACTCGGAGGCCATCCTAATTAATTCTTTTCTTTAACCCACGTGGAAGCTTCTATTTAAAAGTTTAATGCTTCATAATCCTACAACTGCAATTGTATTTGTCTTTCTAAATGAGCCACCCTTTTCCAATCAAAAGTTTTGACTTTAAAACGTAAACATGGTAGAAACTACAAATTGGCTAGCAAGGCAGGGGTTAGTTGTAGTGATTAGGGTTAATTTTTACTAAATCACTAACCCCTGCAGTTAATGGAGAGATGGCCGAGAGGCTGAAGGCGGTTGACTCGAAATCAACTGTAGGGGCAACCCTACCGGGGGTTCAAATCCCTCTCTCTCCGCCAGGGAAAGCAGGAAACTGGGAATCTGGGAAAGAGCCCTCATGGGGTTTTCTCCGATTCGTCCATTCTCCGTTTCACCGATTCTATAATATTTGGGAGAGATGTCCGAGTGGTTGAAGGAGCACGACTGGAAATCGTGTGTGCATCCAAAAGGTGTACCGAGGGTTCAAATCCCTCTCTCTCCGCCATTAAAGGCAGTGAATAGTGAACAGTGATTAGTGAATAGCGAGATTAAAATAAGTTTGAGTCAGACTAATAACTGACAACCATTCACTGTTCACTGAAGTTGTGTGGTTAGCATTGATAGCTGGGTCTTGCGCAATAGAAAGTTGCAAACCCCGCCAGATCCGGAAGGAAGCAACGGTAGCAACATCTTCATATGTGCCGCAAGGGCGCCTAGCTATCAATAGTAACTATAAAAACAGTTAACAGTGAACAGTTATCAGTGAACAGTAAAAACTGATAACTGATAACTGATAACTGATAACTGATATGTCATATCTAGTTTTAGCAAGAAAATGGCGGCCAACGGTTTTTGAAAATGTTATAGGTCAGGGGCATGCTACAACAACGTTAAAGAATGCCATTGCCAGCAAAAGGATTGCCCATGCCTATCTTTTTTCCGGCCCAAGAGGTGTGGGCAAGACAACTGTTGCCAGGATTTTGGCAAAGGCCTTGAACTGTGCAAAAGGCCCTACTGCTTTGCCTTGCAATGAGTGTCAATCCTGCAAAGAGATAACAGGCAATATTTCAGTAGATGTTATAGAGATAGACGGGGCATCTAATACCAGCGTTGATAATGTAAGGGAGATTAGAGAAAACATCAGATATCTTCCATCGCACGGCAGGTACAGAGTTTATATAATAGATGAAGTTCACATGCTCTCTAATCAGGCATTTAATGCCTTATTAAAAACACTTGAGGAACCTCCTGCTCACGCCATCTTTATCTTTGCAACAACGGAATCCCATAAAATACCGGCCACAATTCTTTCACGATGCCAGAGATTTGATTTTAAACGGATATCTTTGAAGGAGATTCAGAATCATATTAAATTTGTTGCTGAGGCAGAAGGCATAAATATTTCTGAGGAAGGTATATACCTCATAGCAAGAGAGGTAGATGGCAGTCTTAGGGATGCGCACAGCCTGTTGGACCAGGTAATGGCGTTTGCCGGCACTGAGATAAAAGAGGCCGATATTGTAGATGCACTCGGCCTCATGGACAGAGCTCTTCTTTTTAAGCTAAGTGAGGCTGTAATTAATAAAAATGGCAAAGAGTGTTTAAAACTTATTGAAAAGGTATATAATTTTGGTTATGATTTAAAAAAATTCTGTCAAGATTTTTTAGAGCATATAAGAGATATGGTTGTTGTAAAAACGGTGGATGAACCAAGGTGTGTTCTTGATCTGCCTGACAGCGAGATAGAGGATTTAAAAGGGCTGGTTAACAAAATCAACTTTTTGGATATCCAAGCGCTGTTTACTCTTTTGAGCAAGGGCTATGAAGATATATCCAGGGCCCCATCTCCAAGATACACATTGGAGATGACCCTCCTTAAGATGGCTCATCTTGAAAATCTTCAATCAATAAATACTGTGCTTCATAGGTTGGAGGATCTAAAATCAGGCGCTATGACAAAAGCTGGCGGTCAGAAATCAGCAGCGCGTCCATCTGCTGAGCATCTGCCAAAGGCAGATACGATTGGGGTGCCGCAAAGTGAAAATTTCCACGGGAATGGGCTTGTTTCAGATAATATAGGAGAGAAGCCAAAAGCGACAGATGAAAAGGCGCTTCCGGTTAATGCCGTGCAATTTGTGCCTAACGGTTGCGGCGGACAATGGTCAGACTTTCTGGATTTTACAAGGAAGAAAAAACCGCCTTTGGCTTCACATCTGGAGCTTGTGAATCTTATCTCCATGGATAGCGGCGCTATTTCTATAAGTGTAAAGACAGGGCCGTATTTTGCCTACCTTTCTGAAAACAAGAAAATTCTAGAACAACTTTGCAATGATTTTTTTGGCAAAAAAATAACGGTCAGCATAAATGGAGATGATAGCGCCGTTACTTCTCTAAAGCCAAGAGAAGATGATAAAATTATAAAAGAGGCTGTTAAGACATTTGGTGGAAAGATAGTAGAAGATAGTAGGAGGGTAAATGCATAAAGGCATGGGAAATATTCTGAAACAGGCCAAAGCCATGCAAGAGAAGATGGCAGAGGTTCAAAAGGAGCTTGCAAATAAAACCGTGGAGTTTACCTCAGGCGGCGGCATGGTTACCGTTGCAATAAATGGGAGACAGGAGATATTATCTATCAAGATTGACCAGTCAGTAGTAAGCCAGAATGATATAGAAATGCTGCAGGATTTGATTACTGCAGCAGTAAACGGTGCAATTAAAAGGTCTCAGGAGATGATGACAGAAGAGATGGGGAAGGTTACAGCAGGTCTGAATATACCCGGACTGTTTTAGATAAAGCGATTTACGATTTATGAATTATGATTTAAAAAATCTTAAATCTGAAATCTTAAATCTAAAATCAAATTTTCATTATGACCTATTATGCAGAGCCGATAACAAGGTTGATTAAGGAATTTTCCAGACTGCCGGGTGTTGGAGAAAAGACCGCTTCCCGTTTTGCCTTTTATGTGCTTAATGCAGATAAGGAGTATGCTGAAAACCTTGCAAAAAGCCTTATTGGTGTAAAAGAAAAGATAATACTGTGCTCAAGCTGCCACAGTCTCTCTGATAAAAACCCATGTGCAATATGCAGCGACAATTCCAGGAGAGACGATGTAATCTGCGTGGTAGAAGATGTAAAGGATATGGCGGCTATTGAGAAGATGGGTGGCTTTAAAGGCAAATATCATATACTGCACGGCACTCTTTCTCCGCTTAAAGGTATAGGGCCGGATGATATAAAGGTAAATGGACTGCTGGACAGGGTAAGGCAAGGTGTGATAAAAGAAATAATATTGGCGACCAATTCGGATATAGATGGGGAAGCAACAGTTCTTTATATAACCAGATTATTGAAACCGACTGGAATAAGAATTACCAGGATTGCAACAGGCGTTCCTGTTGGCAGTGATCTTGAATATATAGATGGCGCAACGCTTGTGAGGGCGATCGAAGGAAGACGGGAGCTGTAGAGAATTTACGAATTGCGATTTGCGAATTACGATTTTTATAAACGGTGGTGTTTAAATCGTAAATCTAAAATCGTAAATCTAAAATTTGTTTGGAGTGTATATGGCTGATTACATTGAAATACGATGGCATGGAAGGGCGCAGCAGGGTATTGTGACTGCCGCAAAGATGCTTGGAGAATCTTGTTTAAGGTCAGGTAAATATGTCCAGGCCTTTCCTGAATTTGGTCCTGAAAGAATGGGGGCGCCTGTAGCAGCGTATAACAGGGTTTCAGACGAGCCTATAAGGTTGCACTGCCGTGTAACAGAGCCCAAATATGTGCTTATAGCTGATCCAACATTGATAGGCATGTCTCTATCAGGCGGCATGGAATCTTCAGGTGGTGTTACAGACGGTACTCCTGATAATGCAGTATTCATAGTAAATACCCAAAAACTTCCTAATGAGATGCGTAAAGAACTTGGTCTGAAAAGTAAAGGTTCAAATGTATATACATTGGATGCTTCAAAGATATCTCTTGAGGCTATTGGTAGAAATATGCCCAATACGCCAATGCTTGGGGCGTTGGCAAAGGCAACAAATGTTATTACTTTAGATATACTTATAGATAACTTCAAGGAGAACTACTCCAAGAAGTTCAGCAGCAAGGTTATAGAAGGGAACATTAATGCTATGACGAGAGGGTTTCAAGAGGTAAAAGGGGAATAACAATATTTACGATTTACGAATTACGATTTAAAAGCAAAAGAGTAAATCCCAATCGTAAATCTAAAATCGTAAATCTGAAATTTATTAGGGGAATATATATGGCAGAAAAGAAAAACCTTCCTATCGGTGGGATTATTACAGAAGGTGGAACAGCCCATGAATATGCAACTGGCGGCTGGAGGAAGTTAAGGCCTGTCCTTGATAAAGAGAAATGCACCAATTGCCTCATATGCTGGGTTATGTGTCCGGATTCTGCTATTGTCGTGCAAGACGGCAAGATGATCGGGTTTGATATGGATCACTGCAAGGGCTGCGGTATATGTGCGGAAGAATGTCCTGATAAAGTCAAGGCTATAAATATGGACGAGGAGAAAGATTAATGGCTACAACAATGACGAAGGCGCAGATAGGGCTTACAGGCAACTCGGCAATTGCCTATGCCATGAAGCAGATAAACCCGGATGTATGTCCTGCCTATCCAATAACACCATCTACTGCAGTAGTTGAGGAATTTTCAAGTTATGTTGCTGATGGCAAAGTTGACACAGAGTTTATAACGGTTGAGAGCGAGCACTCGGCAATGAGCGCCTGCATCGGCGCATCTGCCGCCGGCGCAAGGGTTATGACTGCAACGTCATCGCAGGGATTGGCGCTTATGTGGGAAATGCTTTATATCGCTTCGGGCATGAGGCTTCCCATTGTGCTTACGGATGTAAACAGGGCGCTTTCAGCTCCAATAAATATCCATTGTGACCACTCGGATTCGATGGGTGCAAGGGATTCAGGCTGGATACAGATTTACTCTGAGACTGTTCAGGAGGCTTATGACAACCTGTTTCAGGCGGTAAGGATAGCTGAGAATGAAAAGGTTCTCTTGCCTGTTATGGTCTGTCTTGATGGTTTTATAACAAGCCACGCAATTGAAAATATCTCGCTTATTGATGATGATGATATAAGGCAGTTTATAGGAGAATACAAGGCGCAGCACCCCCTTCTTGATACTGACCACCCAGTTACATATGGGGCAATGACGCTTCCTGATACATACATTGAATTTAAGCGGCAGCAATCAGAGGCAATTACACGTGCAAAGGATGTAGTTTCTGAAATTGGAAAAGAATTCGGAAAGAGGTTCGGCAGAGAATATGGTCTTATGGAAGAATATAAACTGGATGATGCAGAGGCAGTCATTGTAATACTCAGTTCTGCCGCCGGTACTACAAAGGTTGCGGTGGATGAATTAAGAAAGGCAGGCAAAAAAGTTGGCATATTGAAGCCAAGGCTTTTCAGGCCTTTCCCGTTTAAGGAGATAGCAGATGCCCTTAAAAATGTGAAGGCTGTAGCCGTGCTTGACAGGGCTGATTCCATGAGCGGTTTCGGCGGTCCTCTTTTTAACGAGGTTCGTTCAGCGCTATATGAACTGGAAAAACGGCCAAAGGTTGTAAGCAGAATATTCGGTCTTGGTGGAAGAGATTATATGGTAAAAGACGCTGTTCATGTTTTTGATGAGCTTTTGAAGATTGTAGAAACTGGAAAGGTTGAGACTTTGACTAAGTATATTACGATTTAAAAAACAAATACTAAACAATGGGAAGATAAATTCTAATCTCTAAATCCGAAATCCTCAATAATATCAAATGGCCAAAATTCTAAATTCAAAACAGTTTTGAACATTTGGATTTTTGGATTTTGAATTTATTTAGGATTTAGAAATTAGGATTTAGGGTTTTTAAACTTCATCGGATATCAAAGAGGTAAATATGGCAACACTCAAAGAACTTTCAAGGCGAGATGAACTTCTCTCAGGCGGCCATAGGCTTTGCTCAGGATGCGGTATACCGCCAATAGTCAGATTGGTATTAAGGGCAGCTAACGGCCCGGTAGTTGCTACCACGTCAACAGGATGTCTTGAGGTTGGCACCAGCATATATCCGTATACAGCATGGAGAATACCATGGATACACTCTGCGTTTGAAAATGCCGCTGCCACCATTAGTGGAATAGAGACAGCTTATAGGGTGTTTAAAAAAAGAGGGAAAATCCCTCAGGATAAAAAGATAAAGTTTATTGCCTTTGGCGGCGATGGCGGGACATATGATATTGGTCTGCAGGCCCTGTCAGGAGCGCTTGAGCGGGGGCATAATTTTTTATATCTCTGCTACGATAACGGCGCATATATGAATACAGGCATACAAAGGTCAGGCGCTACGCCCTTTGGCGCTGCCACAACAACCTCGCCTGCAGGAGATGTTGTTTTGGGAAAGCGGGAAACGAGGAAAGACCTTACCAGGATAGTTGTTGCCCACAATGTTCCATATGCTGCTCAGGCATCGCCTCATAACTGGGCAGATCTCTCAAGGAAGGCTGAAAAAGCCCTTAAAACCGAGGGACCAACTTTTTTAAATGTTATATCACCGTGCCCTCTGGGCTGGTATTCCAAACCTGAAGAATCAATAGAGGCTGCAAAAGTAGCGGTTGATACATGCTATTGGGCGCTTTACGAAGTTGAGAACGGGGTTTTAAAGATTAACTATAAACCAAAAGAAAAAAAGCCTATAGCGGAATGGCTCAAGATGCAAGCCAGATTCAAACATCTTCTAAAGCCTGAAAATAAAGAGTCGCTGGATAAGCTGCAAAAGTCTATAGATGCAGAGTGGGAAAGGCTTTTGAGTCTTGATGGAAAAGTGATTTAAATATTTACGAATTATGATTTACGAATTACGATTTAAAGCCCCAAAATTATAAATCCCAAATCGTAAATCTAAAATCGTAAATCGAGAATTTTAAGGGGTTTTTAACTATGTCAACAAGCTCTTTGGTGATGTTTGAGGAGGAATTTAAGCAGATTACCGCTGTCATTGACAGACTGCTCAAAGAGGCTAATGCAAAGATCGTATTCCTTATGGACAAGGACGGACAGTTAATTGCTGCAAGCGGTGACACAGGGGATATGGATACAACCGCTCTTGCGTCTTTGACAGCGGGCAATATAGCTGCTACAGGTGGGCTGGCAAAACTTATAGGCGAAAAGGAATTCTCCATACTTTCCCATGAAGGAGAGAAGGATAAGTTGCACATATCTATTGTTGGCCAGAGAGCGATAGTGGTTGTTATATTTGACCAGAGGTCGTCTTTTGGGCTTGTCCGACTCAGGGTGAAGAAGGCAAATGATGAGCTTAATGTAATATTGCAAAAACTTCTGCGATGTGTGGGGAAAAAGCCATCAGTCCAGGAAAATCTTCTGGCTGAAATTACGGATACTGAAAGACCAATCCTGAACATAGAGGCAAGATGATATCACTTGCAGCTGAAACAGAGATGGCTCTTTTCTTTGATTTTCTTCCCATTTCACTTGGAGATAGAAAAGGCTTCAAAACTGGATTTCACCTTTATACTGTTCATGGACAGATATTTTGAGTTTTATGATATTTTGGTTTTGAAATTTGGAATTTTAATTAAGATACGGAGGGGGTGAAAAACTAATGCCTGGTGTAAGGATAAAAGAAGGCGAGTCTTTTGAGAGCGCCATGAAGAGATTCAAGAAGCAGTGTGAAAAAGCAGGAATACTAAGCGAGGTAAGGAAACGTGAGCACTATGATAAGCCGAGTGTGAAAAAGAAGAAAAAGGCCATTGCAGCAAGGAAAAGGGCGCTTAAAAGAACAAGAAAGAGAGAGTATTAAAAAAACTGAGAATTTAAATATCAAAATGCAAAATTAAAGAAATTTTTCACCTTATATTCTTTATTTTGCGATTTATTTGTTAGGAGTTGTAATGTCTCTTAAAGATGAATTGGTCAGACAAATGATAGGGGCTGCAAAAGCCGCCAAAGATGAGGCAGGCAAGATAAGACTTGGGGCATTACGCAATATTCTGGCTCAAGTGAAAAACAAGGAGATAGCGCTCATTAAAAGGGCAGAAGGTTTAAGCGATGAAGAAGTCGTTGCTGTTATTAAGACCATGCTAAAGCAGAGCCTTGAGTCTATAGACCAGTTCAAAAAGGGCGGCAGGCAGGATTTGGTGGATAAAGAAGAGGCTGAACTGAAAATCCTCCAGTCCTTTCTTCCTCCTCAGCTTTCCAGAGATGAAATAAAGGGTATTGTTAGTGATATTGTAAAAAACCTTCAGATTTCAGGGCCCAATGATATTGGCAGGGTTATGAAAGATGTTATGCCAAAGGTTCAGGGGAAGGCAGACGGAAAGCTGGTGAATGAAGTGGTAAGGGAGATTCTTGGCCAGTAAGGCTTAAATATGGAGCAAGACAACCGTGTTGCTGTTACCGCCACGATTAAGACGCCGACATGGTCGGCTTGCTCCATATTTTTTTTGAGGTTAATATGAAGATAAAAGATATCTATACAAGGGCTGTGCAGCGCGGCATTGAACTTGACCCGAGGGGCAAGGCTGAGGTTGAGGCCGAGTTGAAAAGGGTTAAAAAAGATTTTGATGAACTTAAAGATGCAGACAAAAAGAATTTTGATCAAGAGTGTTTGGCCAATCCTTATGCAGATACCCGTATATTATATGGCGATCCTGACAGAGAAGTAAAAAGCGCCTTGGTTGGCATTGACATGGAGGTTGGCGAGGTTCTTCTTGCCGACAGGCTTAAAAGCAGAGGCAAGGCCATTGATATTGTTATCTCACATCATCCCGAAGGCAGGGCCATGGCTGCGCTTTATGAAGTCATGGATATGCAGTCAGGCATTCTTCTCAAATACGGTGTTCCCATAAATATTGCTGAGGACATAATGGCCGAGAGGATAAAAGAGGTTGAAAGAAGGCTGCTTCCGGTTAACCACACGAGGGCGATTGATGCCGCAAAACTTTTGGATATACCGTTTATATGCATCCATACCCCTTCGGACAATGCCGTTACAAGCTATTTACAAAAGATTTTTGATAAAGAAAAGCCGGACAGCATATCTGATGCAGTAGCGATATTAAAAGACATACCTGAATATAAAGATGCTATAACTGAGAAGGCTGGGCCAAAAATCGTTGTTGGCGCAGAAAAAAGAAGGGCAGGCAAGATTTTTGTAGATATGACAGGTGGAACAGGCGGAAGCAAGAATGTCTTTGAAAAGCTGTCAAATGCCGGCATTGGAACCGTTGTAGGCATGCACATAAGCGAAGACCACAGGAAAGAGGCTGAAAAGCATCATGTTAATGTGGTGATTGCAGGCCACATGAGCAGCGATAACCTTGGCATGAATCTGCTTCTGGATTATATACTTGGAGATGTAGAGGTCTTTGCTACATCAGGTTTTAGAAGATTTAGCAGGAAATAAGAGCAAACAATAAGCGGGCTGGTATATTCAACCTGTTTTTACAGAAAGGTTATATGGAAGAACGGCTTGTAAATATTCTTCTGGATATTAAGGCGGATATCGGCGATTTGAAAAAGGGGCAAAAGCGGCTTGAAACCGATGTATCCACTCTCAAGGCTGATGTCTCGGAACTCAAGACCGATGTCTCCACTCTCAAGGCCGATGTCTCGGACCTCAAAACAGATGTTGCCGTCCTCAAAGAGGACATGTCCGAAGTAAAGACAACCGTTAATGCCCTTGGTAACGCATTGCTGGATACATCAAGAGAAGTTAAGCAGATGAAGGCTAAAGGTTGAGGCTCTTGTAAAATTTCCAAAATGTCCGAGGTTTTTATCGAGAATCCAGTTGTTTTATAATCAACGAGTTATGGATGCCCGACAGAAGCATTCGGGCATGACAATTTTAAAAAAGGTGGTTTTTGAGAGGTTCCATAAATATATCTTTGTAATTTTTGGTTTCTTTGATTCTCCTGTTTTTCTTCCCCCCGGTCATCCATTAGTTGCAACGTCTGATTTTATCTTCCATTTTATAGTTTAAACATACTGCTAAAAAAATATTGCAGTTGAATTAAAAATAAGATAGTTTATAGTGTCTGTGGACATACGATACTTACCCCCTTCGGAGGTTTAAATAATGGCATCTAAAAAATTTGTTTATTTCTTCGGCGGGGGAAAGGCCGAAGGCAAGGGAAGCATGAAAGAGCTTCTGGGCGGCAAGGGCGCCGGTTTGGCCGAGATGACAAACATAGGTCTGCCTGTGCCGGCAGGTTTTACCATAACAACAGAGGTCTGTGCCCTATATTATAAGAGCAATAAAAAATTTCCTTCAGAGCTTAATAAAGAGACTGCCAAAAACCTTGCAAGACTTGAAAAACTGGTTGGTAAAAAACTCGGAGACTACAATGATCCTCTCCTTATCTCTGTCCGTTCAGGCGCTGCAAGGTCAATGCCTGGTATGATGGAGACCATCCTGAATCTGGGGCTTAATGACAAATCTGTGGAAGGGCTTGCCAGAAAGACAAATAACCGCAGGTTTGCCCTGGATGCCTACCGCAGGTTTATTGTGATGTATGGCGTAATTGCAATGGGTATTCTTCGTGAGGAATTTGAGCATGAATTTGAGGAGATTAAAAATACGAAGACAAGGCAGAGACTCAATATAACCAATCTTGTCCCCGAAGGCAGTAATCGGGGAAAAGTTCTTGATACAGATGTAAATGAAGAAGAGCTTGAAGAACTTATCCCTCTCTTAAAGGAAGTTTATAAAAAGCATACCAAAAAAGATTTTCCGCAAGACCCAATTGAACAGCTTTGGGGCGCCATCAACGCAGTTTTTAATTCATGGATGGCTGAAAAGGCTGTCACCTACCGACGTGTGGAAAAGATTTCAGGGCTTCTCGGCACAGCAGTGAATATAGTCCAGATGGTTTTTGGGAATAGGGGTGAAACATCAGGGACTGGCGTCTGTTTTACAAGGGACCCTAATACAGGTGAGAATATTTTTTACGGCGACCTTCTCATGAATGCGCAGGGTGAAGATGTTGTTGCTGGTATCCGAACCCCGATTCATTTGAGTGACTTGAATAATATGATGCCAAAGATATATAAGCAGCTTTGTGATGTGAGAAAAAAACTTGAAAGACACTACAGAGACATGCAAGATATAGAATTTACCGTTGAAGAGGGCAAGCTTTATATCCTTCAATGCCGCTCCGGTAAACGTTCCCCAACCGCAGCGTTCTGTATGGCAGTTGACATGGTAAAAGAAAAACTCATAACAAAGAAAGAGGCGCTTTTAAGAGTTACAGATAAAGAGATTGAAGGGCTTTTTTATCCTGTGATTGATCCGAAGATAACACGGGATGAATTGAATAGACATCACTTTGCAACAGGCATAGCCGCTGTTCCCGGCGCAGCATGCGGCAAGGTTGTATTTACTGCAAAGGATGCAGAGTCGTGGGCGGAAAAAGGAGAAAAGGTAATCCTTGTCCGAAAAGAAACAAGCCCGGAAGATGTAGGCGGCATGCACGCCGCGCAGGGCATATTGACTGCAACAGGAGGGAAAACTTCCCATGCGGCGGTTGTTGCAAGGGGTTGGGGCAAATGCTGTATTGTAGGGTGTGAAGAGCTTGTTGTGGATTATATCCATAAAACCGTTGTTGTGGGAAACAAGGTTCTGAGAGAAGGCAGTGAGATAACTATCAACGGCTCAACAGGCGAGGTATTTCAGGGAAGCATGAATCTTATAAAACCGGAACTGCCTGAGGCGTATTACACATTAATGAAGTGGGCTGACGATATAAGAAAGCTGAATGTCAGGACGAATGTTGACACGCCATATGATGCTGAAAATGCCATAAGGCTTGGCGCAGAGGGCATCGGGCTTTGCAGGACAGAGCACATGTTTTTTGACACGGACGAGCGCCGTCTTGCAATACAGGAGATGATTGTTGCGGATGATATTGAAACAAGAAAGGTTGCCCTTTCAAAACTTCTTCCATTTCAGAGAGAAGACTTCAAAGGCATATTCAAGGCCATGAGCGGCAAGCCGGTAACCATTAGGCTTATAGATCCGCCTCTGCATGAATTTGTCCCGCATACAGAGGGCGAGCAGAGGCATCTTGCTGAAAAGATAGCCGTCCCGTTTGAGCAGGTGAGACGTCGGGTTGAAAGGCTTAAAGAGGCAAATCCGATGCTTGGACACAGAGGGTGCCGCCTCTGCATCACCTATCCTGAAATCCTTGAGATGCAGGTCAGGGCGATTATTGAGGCTGCATGCGAATGCATAAAGCAAGGCATCAAAGTCCATCCTGAAATAATGCATCCGCTTGTCATAGACGGCAAAGAGTTAAAGATACTTGAAACAAAGACGCGGGAGATTGCAGAAAAGGTCATAAAGGAAAAAGCCGTTAAGGTTAAATATCTTGTAGGCACCATGATTGAGGTGCCGAGGGCAGCGCTTTTGGCAGATAAGATTGCAGACGTCGCAGAATTTTTTTCGTTCGGCACGAACGACCTTACGCAGATGACCCTTGGCATGTCAAGGGATGATGCAGGAAGATTTTTGCCGGATTATGTTGATGAGAAAAAGGCAGGCATCCTGAAAAACGACCCGTTCCAGTCCCTTGACCAGGACGGCGTGGGCGCACTCATAAAGATTGCCATTGAGAAAGGCAGGAAGGCAAGGAAAGATTTAAAGATAGGAATATGCGGCGAACACGGCGGAGATCCGGCCACAGTAGAATTCTGCCACAGGAATGGATTTAATTATGTGTCCTGCTCTCCTTTCAGGGTGCCGATTGCGAGGCTTGCGGCTGCGCATGCGGTGCTGAAAGATACCAGTAGCAATGGTTTAAAGAAAAAAGCCAGAAGATAGTGTTGGCGGCTTTCATTCCTTTATTTCCAATATATACCCTATCCATCACTGGTCTAAATTGTTAACATCCACCATATATAGTGGTGTTAGAGAATGGAATGCCCACCTTATTGTATTTTTTCTCTTTACAAATAATTTGGACTCTGATAGGATTTTTATCAAAAAATCAGATGTCATTCCCATGCAAGTGGGAATATAGAAGGCGGTTGTCAAAAAGAAATGATGCCTGTTATAGTAAAAGAAAAATTAGCTACTCCTAACAATCTCCCGTTTTTACAAGCTCAAGTTTTGCAAAAAATCTACTTTGACTTGTTTGAACACAAAAAAACTACCGTAGAAGAATTATCTGAATTGACTGATTACCCAAAGGACAGCAAAATTCTCAATGACGCCATTGCCGCGCTTGCTGAAAAAGGTTTTTTAGATGGAAATTTGATAACGGGTTTTAGCATTTCTGAAAATTCTTTAGACCTTTTTTCAAAAATTGTTAAAAAGAACGACTATAAACATAAAAAATATTCTACTAATATTCTTCAATTTACTACACCAGAGAATTTTATTCCAAAACTTTTTAAAGAAGAAACAATTAGTGAGCTTAATAAATATGGAACCATCCACAAATGGTATGACTATTTAGAAGATTTCCCTTTTTCTCTCATTGAAGATAAAATAAAAGAATACAAGATTAAACCGAACTCTTTAGTCGTTGAACCTTTCGCTGGCAGCGGGACAACTTGCATTTCAGCAAATTTTTTCCGGTGCAATTCCATTGGTTTTGACGCCAATCCGTTGATGACTTTCATTTCAGAAGTCAAAACTACTTGGGATATTGATTTGGCTCTTTACAAAGAACAAGTAATAAAAGCTGCTGAACAATTTTTAGAGAAAATTTACTATTACGATTCTATTAAATTTAAAAAGGGCTTTTTAGAAAATATGCCAAAAAAAGAACTTAACCAATGGTTAAGTCCTGCGCTTCAAAAGGAAGTTAATTTATTAAAGAATTTGATTGACGACATTCCTGATAAAAAGGTAAAAAAACTACTACTGTTGGCATTATCAAAATCCTGTTTGGACGCTTCTTATGTTTCGTTTTGTCCCGGGACAACTTTTTACCCATTTAGAGAAAAGGAAGAATTATGGGACTTATTTACTAAAAAAGTGATTCAGATATTTGAAGATTTAAAGAAAGTTCAAAAACATAATCACTATGGGAAATCAACTTTAATAAATGATACTTGCCTGAACGCTTCAAAACATATTAAACCCCTAAAAATTGACTTTATTATCACTTCACCGCCTTATCCTAATGATTTGGAATACACCCGTCAAACACGGCTTGAAATGTATTTGCTCGATTTCGTAAAAAATATGGATGAAGTCCAGCAAATAAAGAAAAAAATGGTTAAGGGAAGTACAAAGTTGATTTTTAAAGAAAGCAACTCAGAAGTGTTTGCCTTAAAATTTAAAGATGTCAAAATTGTTTCAGACAAAATTTATGAACAAACAAAAGATAAAAACTGGGGCTTTGATTATCCGAGAATGGTGAGAGAATATTTTGGCGATATGTATTTATGCTTAAAAGAATTTTATCCTTTACTGAAAAAAAACGCCCACTTCCTTTTGGTGGTTGGCGACCAAACTGTTAAAGGCGTTTATATTCCTGTTTGCGATATTCTAATTGAAATGGCACAAGAAATTGGATACCGTAATTGTAAAAAAGAACTTTTCAGAATGAGAAGAAGCACGGGGCATAATGTTCTGTTGCCAGAAGAAATTGTAACAATTGAAAAATGAACCCAAACGAAATATTTACCTATCCCGTTGAAAGTAAATCGGCAGAAGCAAAAAAATCCGTAAAGGAATATCATTGCAGATTTCTTGGTAGAAAATGTGATAAACAAAGCAGAACAATCAAATATCCAATGGGGGTTTGTTCTGTAAATCACAGCGGGGCAAAACCTATTATTTGTCCCCATCGCTTTTTAGAAGATAATTTAGTTTTTAGAAATGCCTGCAATATTGCTTTTGGCAGCACAAACAATGTTTTGCTTTTCTCTGAAGTTAAAATTAACAATGTTGGAAGTTTTGATTTTGTATTAGTGAAACATAAACCAATTAGTAATAAGGTTAATGATTTTTGCATTGTTGAATTTCAGTCCGATTCCACTACTGGAACTGGTGAATTAGTTCAAGCGCTTAAAGATTTTATGAAAGGAAAAGATGTTCTGCAAAACAAATATCGTTTTGGAATGAATACTTACAACACAATCAAGTTATCCTATATTCAAATGTTGATAAAAGGACAAGTTATGGAGAAGTGGAATAAAAATATTTTCTGGATTATGCAAAAATTTGTTTATGATAATATGATTAATCGTTTTCGTTTGACAAACTTGGATTACAATGCAAATCATAAAACACAATATCATATTTACGATTTAGCCGGCATTGGTGAAGTTTATAATCTTGAAATAGTTGATAAAAAATCAACAACCATTGCAAACTTGTTAAGAGCATTTACCCACCAACCGACACCGAGCATGGACAAATTTGTTGAAGTTTTAGAAAGTAAAATAAAACTGAAATTGGGACTAATAATAGAATAAAAAACAGCACAGCTTATAACGTCGGGTCGTTATAGGCAAGCATTATGAAGACACCACGACATAAACCATTTATAGATAAATCTGTAAGTGCTGCCTTATCAGCTATTGAGGTTTACAACAAACCTGACTTTAAATACAGAGAAGAAACCTTTGCAATATTAATGACAAACTATTGGGAACTTCTTCTCAAAGCAAAAATTATCAAGGAAAACAAAAGCGCCATGAATCATCATCGGTGGAGTTTATCCTAATATTTATTTATGAAAATCAAAAAACTTGAAGCCCACGGTTTCAAATCATTCGTAGACAAGACAAGTCTTGCCTTTCCAAAGGGCGTTACAGGCATTGTCGGGCCTAATGGGTGCGGTAAGAGCAATATTGTTGATGCCATAAGATGGGTGCTTGGGGAGCAGAATGCAAGACATCTGCGCGGAAAGCTTATGGAGGATATTATATTCAACGGCAGTGAATCAAGAAAGCCCATCGGCATGGCAGAGGTGGTGCTGACGCTTTCCAATGAAGAGGGGATTGCGCCGGCAGAATATGTGAATTTTACTGAGATAGAGATAGCGCGAAGACTATACCGTTCAGGGGAGAGCGAATATTATATAAATAAAGTGCAGTGCAGGCTCAAGGATATTGTTGACCTATTTACAGATACAGGCATCGGTACAAGGGCATATTCAATAATTGAGCAGGGGCAGGTGGGGTGGCTTGTGAATGCAAAGCCTGAGGAAAGGCGTGCTCTTTTTGAAGAGGCTGCAGGAATAAATAAATACAAACATCGTAAAGATGCGGCTATGAGAAGGCTTGAGGCGACCAGGCAAAACCTCACGAGGGTAAATGATATTATTGGAGAGGTAAGGCGGCAGATGAATTCCTTAAACCGTCAGGCAAAGAAGGCTGAACGGTATAATGTTATGAAAGAGGAGTTGAAAAGGTTTGAATTGTTTCTGGCGTCTGAAGAGTATAAAACTCTTATGGGAAAGAAGTCTGAAGCAGAAAAGAAGCTTGAGATGCTCAAAGACAAGGAGATTGAACTTACAACTGTCATATCACAAAAGACAAGCGGTCTTGAAGATATAAGGGTAAGATATTTGAAAGAAGAGGCTTGTTTGAAGGTTGTCAGGCAAAGGGTATTTGAGGCAGATAGTCAGATTAAGGATAAAGAACAAGGAGTTCAGCTTATAGAATTAAGGATTGGGGAGCTTAAGAGAAACGAAGAAAGACTTATAAGAGAGATAGAAGGGCTAAAGACTCAGCAGGATGCTGTACGGCAGGAATCTCTTTGGCTTGATGGGTTTGTAAGTGAGATAAATGCTGAAGTGGAGGGTCAGGAGGCAAGGCTTTTAAATGAAGAAAACTCATTAAAAGAAGTTGAAAGAAAGAGCCGTGAATCAGAAGTGAGAAGTCATGAGTTGAGAAAAAGAAAAGGTGATATAGGAAATATGGCAAATCAAGTCAAAAACAATATTGCAGTATATCTGAAAGATGAGGAGAGATTGAACTTAACAGTTGGCAAAGCCTTGCGGGAAAAAGAAGAACTGGAAAAGAAAAGTCAGGAGTCAGGAGTCAGGAGTCAGGAGTTGAGAAACAGGAAAGAAGAGATAGAAACCGGAAAACTGAACATAGAAAAGACACATGAATTGACCTCTGAACAGCTTAAAGACTCAGAAAACAGACTTATACAAAGAGATAATGAGCTAAAACATCTTAAAGAAGAATTCAGCCATACATCATCCAGATTGCATACGCTCAAGGAGTTGGAAAAGAATCTTGAAGGCGTTAAAGATGGAGTAATAGCCATAATGTTTAACAGGGAAGAAGATACCCCTGACTATAAGCGCATTCATGGTCTGGTAGCAGATATTCTTGAAACATCTGCCCGGTATGAAAAGGCTGTTGAGGCTGTTTTGGGAGAGAGGCTTCAATATGTAATTGTTGAAAGCCAGCATGAAGGAGTTGAGGCAGTTCAGTATTTAAAGGCACAGGCTAAAGGCCGTGGCAGCTTTGTGCCGTTAAAAGAGGCAAAGATAAAGAGCTCGGAGTCTGGAGTTAGGAGCTCGGAGTCAAATGCATATCAGAATACTGAACAACTGCTCAGCCAAGTGAAAATCAAAGACGGCTATCATCCAATTGCGCAATATCTTTTGGGAGATGTTCTGTTGGCAAATAACTTGAATGATGCTATTGCATTATGGAAGTCTAACGGTTTTGATAAGACTTTCGTTACCCTTGAAGGCGAGATGATTGACCCTCATGGGGTTATAACCGGAGGTTATTCAAACGGCTCGGACGGCGGCATACTGCAAAAGCGGAGAGAAATAAAAGAGCTTTCTATTGCTGTTGTGGATTTAGAGGCAAGGATTGGAAAAACGGACGAAGAGATAAAACGGCTGCGGCAGGAAATAGAATCAAACAAGATAAACCTCGATAGATTAAAAAGTGATGGGCACTCAAAAGAGATAGAGATGGTAAATATTGAAGGTGAGTTAAAAAGAGAAGAGGCAGAAACGAGCCGTATGAAACAAAGGCTTGAAATTCTTCAATCAGAAATAAATGAGGCAGGCGAGGAGTTGGAGGCAATATCAGTAAAAAAAGGCCAATCCTTAAAGGAGAGAGAATCAATTGAGGCAGATTATCAAGAAGTAGAAAATGCCTTGCAGATTATGGCAGGCGAGGTTTCAAACTTGTTTAAGCAAAAGGATGAACTTTCGGGGCTTGTTACAAATATAAAGATTAAACTTGCCTCTTCAAGAGAGAGGCTTGAAGGCATTAAAACACAGATTAAGGATAAACAGGGATTGGTTGCGGATATAGAAAAAAGGACAATAGAGAGGCTTGCCGAGATAAAAAATGATAGTGAAGAAATAGCGGAGCAAGAAATTAAAGCGGCAAAGATAAAAGTAGAATTGGAAGAGGCCTTGAGAACAAGGGATGATATTCGCAGAGAGGATATCAGGCAGGAGGAGGCGCTCAATCAGACTACGAGAGATGGAGAACAGCTTGAAGGAATACTGAACGGCATTAATAGGCAGGTGGCACAGCTTCAGGAAGATGCCAATTCGACAAATCTTAATTTAAGAGAAACTGAATTAAACCTCGGTCATCTTGCAGAAAAGATGATAGAACGATACGGTGTTTCAGTTGATAATTATACTCCCGTGGAAGATATATTGATTATGGAGAGAGAGGTAATAGCGGCAAGAATTGATGAGTTGAGAACTCAGATAGGGGAGCTTGGTGAGGTGAGTCTTGGCGCAATAGAGGAGTATAAAGAACTTGAGACGCGGCATCAGTTCCTTCTTGACCAGCAGATGGATCTGAACAACTCTGTTGATACCCTGCACAAGGCGATCAATAGGATAAACAGGACAACAAGAGAACGTTTCAGGGAAACATTTGATGCAATTAACCTGAAATTTCAGGAAGTTTTTCCAAAGTTCTTTCAGGGAGGCAGGGCAGATCTGAGGCTTGTTGATGAAGGTGATTTGCTTGAATCCGGCATAGAGATTGTTGCACAACCGCCGGGCAAGAGACTCCAGAACATAAGCCTCCTTTCAGGCGGTGAAAAGGCGCTTACAGCCACATCTTTGATATTTTCAATATTCTTGATTAAACCCAGCCCTTTCTGCCTTTTGGACGAGGTAGATGCGCCACTGGATGATGCCAATATAGACAGATTCAACGGTTTTCTCAAAGAGATGTCAAAGAAATCTCAGTTTATCTTGATAACTCATAACAAAAGGACAATGGAAATAGCGGACACGTTGTTTGGGATTACCATGGAGGAGCCGGGGATATCTAAGACTGTCTCGGTGCAGTTGAATTAAACCATGCCTTTTAAAGCCATTTTAAAAAATCTTGTTGAAAAAACGCGAGGCGCTACCGGCGCTATTCTGCTGGATTGGGAGGGCGAGGCTGTGGCGAATTTTGCCAAGTCTCCAGACCTTGACCTCCCTGCTATAGGCGCGCATAAAGGCATCATACTGAACCTGACGCGGGACGCGCTGACTCGTTTAAAAGGGGAAAATGGCGTTAAGACCATCGGCATTTCCACGGAACTTGCCAAAGTCGCCCTATCTACTGTCAAAGAAGGCTACTACCTTGTTGTTACCGTAGAAAAAAACAAGCCCCTCGGCATGGTGTTCTTTGAATCAAAAAAGGCT
>JACRNJ010000052.1 GCA_016219285.1 Deltaproteobacteria bacterium | reverse complement strand
TACGACCTGATCTCTGCTGACTCCTGTTATGTATGACACAATCACTCCTTTTAATGTTTTTTTATGGAGTCATTATATCAAATATGGTATGTATTGAAAGGAGTTTTCACACAGTCTGATGACTTGTTATGCGGTTTTATATGCTTTGCCGTGCCAACTCTTCATTTGAATTTATGGTTCTTGAAGGCGGTTCGTGTTCAAATAGATTTTTCTGGCTTGAATGTGCCTTTATCCTTCGATTTGCCAGTTCTATATATTCAGGTTCGATGTCATACCCGATGTAATGCCTGCCATCCTTTAAAGCGGCAAGGCAAGCGGTTCCACTGCCGCAAAACGGGTCTAATACAACATCTCCCTTGAAAGTATATAGCTGGATTAGGCGGTGGGGTAATTCCTCTGGAAATGGCGCTGGATGACCGATGCTGCGGGCTGAGACGGCTGGAAATGTCCAGACGCTTTTTGTCCATTCGAGAAAGTCTTCTTTGACAATAGTATCCTGTTTGTGTCCACGTTTTCTTGAAAACGATTCCTTTGAAAAAACTAAAATATATTCGTGAATATCTCTCAATACTGGATTACCAGCAGACAACCAACTACCCCAAGCTGTTGATGGACTTGCGCTTGATGCCTTGTTCCAAATAATTTCACCTCTCATAAGAAAACCTATCCCAAGCATATCTTCAATGATATAGCTATGAAGCGGTATATATGGTTTTCTTCCAAGATTAGCAACATTAATACATACCCTTCCGCCTGTAACCAGTTTTTTGTAAGTTTCCTTGAACACCGCCTTTAGTAATGTTCTGTATTCATCAAGGGAAAGGTCTTTGTCGTATTCTTTCTTTACATTATAAGGTGGTGAAGTGACCATTAGATGGATACTGTAATCAGGAATATCATTCATCGCTTCACTTGATTTACAGTAGATTTTGTCCAGATTTTCGGCAGATATATGGCTTTCAATGAACTCAACCTTTTCAGGCGGCTTTTTATCAGCATACAATTTGCTATCGTAAAACTCTGAGGAGTTATGGTTGATTCGCCCGGGAGTCCCGAAAGAACTCGTTTTTGTTCCATTGCGTCTATGTTTTAATTCTTTCATGTTTTATTATTCCTTGATAAGCTTTAAAAAGACCTCGGCCTTCTTTTCGTATGTTCCTTCACGGTTTGCAGTCTCAATAATCTTTCCTAATTCATTCTTGTTCTTCATGCTGGAAAAAAAGTTTCTTTCCTCTGACAGCAAGACATTGAAAGCTTTCTTTAGCTCCTCAAAGTTGTCAAACCGACAGAATCCATGTTTTTCAGTCTTCTTTAAATTCTCGCCGTTATCATCCAACGGCTTTGGGTTTACAGACCAGAAGCCTTGTATAATTCCTGCAACCTTCAGGTGGTCAACCTTCGGATAATAGCTGTTTGTGATAGGCGTATTGCCCATAACAATAATCGGGATTGTAGCCGTTTTGAAGCTCGAAACCCTTATGTTTATACTCTTGCCGATGCTCTTCAACATTGAATCGGAACGTAACAATCCCGGATTGCCTTGATGGGTTTTATGGTCGCCGATACAAGACAATGTCTTGCCGCCTTGTAATTCCCAGTTCCGGACAATGGACATCTTTACCTCAATTATGGCCAAGATGTCCTCTGCCTGCTGGTTGATGTTCTTGTTTCTGGAAATGACAACATCGGCAGGAGACATATTTGTCAAGGCAATCTCATCACAGATTGCACCTTGAACGGCAAACAACCCCTTGTCCTTAACAATCTCATGGATTAAATCCGTTGTCCATTTTTCGGTAAAATTCCCGATTAATGCGTTTCTGCTTTGGAGGGTGCTTTTCTTGCCTTCATCGCCTTTGGGCCAGTAGGCGAGGTATCTATTTTTATCGGTTACATAGAACAACTGTTCTGGAGTGGCGAATTTAACGGATTCATTGAAAAACTTTCTTTCAACCTCTTGATTCCAAAGTTCTATCATGTGAGGAATTCTACCTCTTTCTGATTAAGATTTAAAGTCTTTTCTTTGGTTTTTATTTTTGTTTGGATGTCTTTAATAACTCTATATTGACGCATAACGACACGCATCAGTGGCGTTTGTGGAGCGCAGAGGAACAAACGTCCACTGGATACAATTGTTAGCTCAAATTCCCAACTTTTTTTTTGCCTCTTCCATACTTACTGTAGGAGCATTTTTTTCTGCTTCTTTTGCTTGACGTAATTCTTTCAAATCTTTATAATCACTAAGCTCTTCCTGTATTTTTAAAAACTCCTCATAGGGAATAACTGCAAATTGTTTCTCTGAAAAACTACCTTTTTTAAAATTGTCATGCCCGAATGCTTCTGTCGGGCATCCATAAGTCATTAAATTTACAAGAACTGGATTCCCGCTAAAAACATGCGGGAATGACATAAAAAGAGTTTTTCAGAGTGTCCTTATCTATAAATATCTTTCCTATGTCTAATTCGGTAAACTACAATAAGTTCTCCTTCGACTTCAAACAAAACTCTGTAATCACCGATTCGCAGCCTATATTCTGGTTCTGTGTTTGTTAGGTGTTTAACGTCACCAAACATATTTTCTTTTAATGCTTCAATCTTCTCAAAAATACGTTCAAGTTCTTTTTTTGGTATTTTCTTTCCATCTTTTAAAGATTGAGGTTTGAATTCTATTTTGTACAGCATTTTTTCAATTCCCTTAAAAGCTAACGACCAAGCTCACCGGCGCAGCTTTTTTGCGTCCGGTGCAGTGAATTGTTAGCCTCATTTGTAAATATCTTTTCGATGCCCTATTTTAACAACAAGAATCATAAGCACACTTTCATTGATTTCATAAATAACACGATAATTACCAATTCTTACCCGCCATGCTTCTCTGCCAGATAGTTTTTTACATCCATGAGGGTACGGATTATTCGCAAGAGCATAAATCATTTCAATAATTTTATTCTGATAATTTATTGGTATTTCAGACAATGCCTTTTGAGATTTTCTGTTTATCTGTATTGTATAGTTCAAAATATCTGCCCTTTTCGTATTTCTTGAACTGCCTGCTCAAAGGGGATCATTTCGTCTTTTTCCGATTTGGCTATGTCAAATGCCCTAATGTCCTCAAGTTCTTCAATTTCTTCTAATATTTGTTCCCACTCTATAAATGGTAAGATTACTGCTTTTTTATTTTGATTCTCATCGATAACGTATTCTGGATGGATTGTTACCATAATGACCTCCTATTTAAATTTTATTATTTAAGGCTAACATTATATTTTATGCCGCATGCTTGTATTTGTGCAGATTATAGGGAAAGTTATGAGTCCGGTCAAGAGAAATATAGCGCTTGTTATTCTTAACACATTGAAATTTAACAAGATTAATTTTTGCTTGATTATTATGTCGCATGCGATGTAATATTTGAAGTAATTATGTTGGATTCATTTAAACAGTTTTTGAGCGTAAAAGAGAGGCTTCCTGAGAAGAATCTCCACTATTATTTAAAATGGGTTTCCGATTGTTATGGTTATTTTGACATGTCAGAAACAGAGCCGCTGTCAAATGAACAAAATACTAAATTTCTTAATCATATTGCCAAAAAACATGAAGAATGGCAAGTTCAGCAGGCGGAAAGGGCATTAAAAATATACGGTTATTTTCTTTCACGTTCCATGTCTGCACAGGCAGGTCCGAATAACAGCGCTGAAACAGTGGCGGCTGTTCCATCAGACTGGCAAAAAATAGGGGAAAAGTTAAGTGAGGCGCTAAAGCTTCGCCACCGGTCACATAGCACAGAAAAGACCTATATTTTATGGTTAAGACAATTTAGGGGTTTCATCAAAGATAAAAATCCGCATTCTTTGGAGGGGAAGGATATTCAGAATTTTTTAAGCCATCTTGCTGTAGAAAAGAAGGTTTCCACTTCAACATAAAATCAGGCTTTAAATGCGCTTGTCTTTCTTTATCGGCATGTGCTTGATAAAAATATCGAAGGAGAAATCAGCGCAGTAAGGGCAAGGCAGAATCGGCGGCTGCCTGTTGTTCTAACAGTGAAAGAAATTGAAAAAATATTTTCAGGCATGTCAGGCGCTAATCTATTGATGACAAAACTTATTTATGGCTGCGGTCTGCGGCTTCATGAGTGTCTGCAGGTTAGAGTAAAAGATATTGATTTTGAGCAGAATATGGTTATTATTCGTTCGGGCAAAGGGGATAAGGATAGAAGAACTGTGCTGCCGGAAGCGATTAGACAAGAACTTATTGCCCATCTGAATCAGGTTAAAGCGCTCTATGAAAAAGACAGAGAGGTAAAACTGAACGGCGTTCAATTGCCTGGCGCATTAGAAAGGAAGTATCCGAATGCAGGAAAGGAATGGGCATGGTTCTGGTTGTTTCCATCGAAGTCGCTTTCTATAGACCCGCAAACCGGTATTGTCCGACGTCATCATGTCTATCACGACGCGATGCAAAGGGCCTTCAAAGTTGCGGTGATGAAATCAAGGATAACAAAACAGGCGTCAGTCCACACGTTGCGGCACAGTTTTGCCACACACCTTCTGGAAAAGGGATATGATATCAGGACGATTCAGGAACTCTTGGGACACAGAAATCTCCAAACCACCATGATTTATACCCATGTTGCAACAAAAAATATTCTTGGTGTCCGGAGTCCGCTTGATTTTTGATAAAAATGATGAAATTCCACCTGTCTGCGTGCCTGCCTGAGCGAGTACGCTCGCAGTCGGGCAACGTACAGGCAGACGCCACCTCTCCTGTGGGAGGAAAAATGTGCAGAAGACAACACACCCCTTTAGTCCTCTCTCGAGAGGGGATAGGGGTGTGTTGTCTGGCAGGCAACTTGCCCTTGGCTAAACTAAAGTTTTGTCAAGGGCTTGCAGTTTTCCTCAAAAAAAAGTCTATTTTTGGGACACAATTTTGTGTTTTGACTTGATGAGGAATATTATATATTATGCAAAAACTTTCCGTTACCATAATAACTCTCAACGAAGAGGCGAATATTCATGCCTGCCTTGAAAGCGTAAAATGGGCTGATGAAATCCTTGTCTCAGATTCGGGAAGCAGCGATAAGACTGTTCAGATTTGCAAGGAATACGGCGCAAAGGTTTTTAATGATGTATGGTTTGGCTTTGGAAAGCAGAAGAATTTAATAGTCAGCAGGGCCAGAAATAACTGGATTTTAAATATTGATGCGGATGAAAGGGTTACACCTGCGCTAAGGAAAGAGATGGAATCGGTTTTGAACAATGGCGGCTGCGATGGATACAATATCCCGCGTAAAAATTTTTTTGGAGGCAGGTGGATAAAATATTGCGGTTGGTATCCTGATTACAATTTAAGGTTCTATAAAAAGGACAAAGGACAATTTAATGAAAGGGATGTGCATGAAGCTGTTCAGATAGAAGGAAAGGCCGGCTATCTTAAAACTCCGTTAGAACATTATACCTATAAAGATATAAGCGATTATCTCAAAAGGATGGACAGATATTCTGTTTTGGCTGCAGAGGAGATGTTTAAAAACGGAAAAAATGCTGGATTATTAGATTTGACTTTAAGGCCGTGCTGGACTTTTTTAAAGATGCTCTTTTTGCAAAAGGGCTTTCTGGAAGGTTACATGGGTGTTATCCTGTCAGGCCTCTATTCATCATACACCTTTGCAAAATATGCCAAACTTATGGAGATGTCAAAAAAAGAAGTGAGAAGTGAGAAGTGAGAAGTGAGTTTAAAGATATAAGAAAAATCCTTGTTATAAAACTCCGCCACATCGGCGATGTCCTGCTAACAACGCCAGCCATAAGGGCAGTCAGAGATACCTTTCCACACGCCAGTATAACGGTATTGGTAAATTCAGGGACAGAGGATGCGCTGAAAAACAGTCCGCTGCTTAATGAGATATTTATATTGGATAGGTCTATGTTTAACTACAAGGGTCAAGGGGCAGGGGTCAAGGGGCAGGAAAACCCATACTCCAAACAATTTTTTTTAAACAGGGTCGGGTACGAAATTTCTTTTGTAAAGAAACTGAGGGGCGGACATTTTGATATGGCAATAGACTTGACAGGCGGCGACAGGCCTGCATTGTATTCATTTCTGTGCATGGCAAGATATCGGATAGGCTATGAGCAGGTTGGAGGGTTTGCCGGTAAAAAATTTTTATATACCCATAAATTCTCTATTGATAGAGACAGACATACTGTTCTTCAAAACCTCGAACTTTTAAGCAATGCCGGTATAAACACCAAAGATTTAAAAGTTTATTTTTATATTCCGGAACAAGATGAGGAATGGTTAAAAAATATTCTAAGAGAAAAAGGACTGAGAGAACAAGATATTATTGTCCATATTCATCCCACCTCCCGCTGGCTTTTTAAATGTTGGAAAGATGAGGCTGTGGCTGATGTGATAGACCGCATTCAAGAACAATACTGCGCAAAGGTTGTTGTTACATGCAGCCATGATAAAAGAGAAATGGATAAGGCAAACAGGATTATTGAACTTGCCAAAAATAAACCAATTTCATTTATAGGTGATATAACTCTGAAAAAGCTCGGCGCTATCTCAAAAAGGGCAAAACTGTTTTTTGGCGTGGACTCGGCGCCTATGCATATAGCCGCTGCTGTTAATACACCAGTAGTGGCGCTCTTCGGCCCCTCAGGGGCATTTCACTGGGGACCGTGGGATAATGAATTTGCAAATTGCAAATTGCAAATTGCAAATTTTGAGAATCCATATCTTAAAAGAAATGGTATGCAGACTTTTGGAAGGCATACTGTAATACAAAGAGATTGGGAATGCATCCCATGCGGCAAGGACGGCTGCGAGGGGAGCAAAAAAAGCGACTGCCTTGAGGATATAAACGTTGATGAGCTGATGGAGATTATAGGAAGGTATTTAAAATAAGATGTCTTTTACAATACTGCATACAGAATCATCAAAAGGATGGGGTGGCCAGGAAAACAGGACTCTTAAAGAATCCATTGGTTTAAAAAAAATGGGCGAAAGGATTATTATTGCCTGTCCATCTGACAGCAAGCTGGCAAAGGCTGGGGCTGATAACGGTATAGAGATAAGAACAGTAAGCATGGAAAGCAGCATTTCACCATCTGCCATTTTCTCCCTCTTAAAGATTATAAAGCAAGAAAACGTGAATATCGTCTGCACCCACAGTGGCAAGGACAGTATGCTCGGCGCAATTGCAGGAAGACTTTCTAAAATGAAGCCGAAGATTGTCAGAACAAGGCATTTGGCGCTCCCTATAACATCAAAGATAACCTATTCTATTTTGCCGCATAAGGTTGTGACAGTCAGCGAATATGTGAGGAAATATCTTGTTGAAGAAAAAGGCATTTCAGCAGACAAGGTAGTTAGTATTCCCACTGGCGTTGATTTGGAAAGATTTAATCCTGATATTGTAAAACCTGTTTCAAGAGAAGATTTAAAAATTCCTTCCGATGCTATAATTGTTGGAACAATAGCCATGTTAAGACGAAAAAAGGGACACCATACGCTCCTTGATGCAATACCTTTAGTTTTAAAGGAGTTTCCCAAAACCATTTTTCTCTTTGTCGGCAACGGCCCACAGAAGGAAAATATAGAAAAAAAGATTATAGAACTTGGAATAGGCGGCAATGTTAAACTTGTTGGTTTAAGAAAGGATGTGCCTGAGATATTGAAAACAATTGATTTGTTTGTCCTGCCGACCTTGCAGGAGGCGCTGGGGACATCGTTTCTTGAGGCAATGGCAATGAGGAAGCCTGTTATTGGGACAAAGGTTGGAGGTGTTCCGGAGGTTGTTAATGATGGTGTTTCAGGGATGCTTGTAGAGCCTGAAAACCCTGATGCCCTTGCGCATGCAATAATCAATATTTTTAAGGATAGAGACAGAATGAACAAGATTGGAGATGAAGGAAGGATGCAGGTGGAAAATAAATACAGTGTTGATGTAATGGTAAAAAAGTTGTATGATTTTTATAAATCCATTATTACGGAAAATAAAAAATGAGTCCTATTCCTGCTTTTATGTATCATCATGTAAACCCGCATAAAGGCGATATGGTTACTGTAAGCCCGGATGTGTTTGAAGCACAGATGCGTTTTTTGAAAGAGACAGGATATAGAACATTAAGTGCTGATGAACTGATTGGATTTATTTGCGGCGATATTGTAATAAAAGAAAAGGCTGTCTTGATTACATTTGATGACGGGTATCTTGATAATTATGTGTATGTATTTTCTGTCTTAAAAAAATACAATATCAAGGCAACAATTTTTATAGTGACTGATTGGGTGGAAAAGAGTTCGGAGGCAGGAGTTGGGAGTTTGGAGTTAAAGACTAAAGAATTGCCTAACCATGAAGATGGGAAAAGGCTTATTAACGAAGGAAAAACATCAAAAGTTATTATGAACTTGAATATGATAAAAGAGATGCAAGAAAGCGGTCTTGTAGAATTTTATTCCCATACAATGAGCCATAAAAAATGCGACCAATTATCTGAAATGGAACTTTATGAGGAATTAAGTGGGTCAAAAATAATCATAGAGAAAAGGCTCATTAAAACATGCCAATACCTCTGCTGGCCATACGGAAGATATAATGACACTGCAGTAAAAATTGCAAAGGATACTGGCCATAAGGCTCTGTTTACAACCAATAGGGGTGTTGTTAAAGCCGGCTCTGACCCATTTGCAATAAACAGAATAGTTGTTAAAGACAGTGTTGCATGGTTTAAAAAAAGGATGCTATTATATACAAATTCGTTTGCGGCAAAAATTTATCTGATTTCAAACAAAGGTTGACTAACTTCATGTTCAGTTTTTTAAATAGGAAAAAACGCAAAAAAACACCTAACCCTATCCACTTATGGGAGGAGGACGGACAGTTCAACGCTTTTATGATGGAAATCTCCGGTCATACCCTTGTTGACAAAGTGAGATGTTTTATGCTTTATCAATACGCCAAATCTGTTTCCTGCATGTCCGGTGATGTTGCGGAGATAGGTGTTTACAAAGGCGGGACTGCAAGGCTACTGGCAAGAACCTTACAGCCTTCAGAAAAAAAGATACATCTTTTTGATACCTTCAGCGGGATGCCTGCTACTGATAATGTTAAAGACTATCACAGGAAAGGAGATTTTGGAGACACATGTATGGAAAAGGTGAGTGAACTTTTGAAAGACTGCAGTAACGTTCTTTTTTATCAAGGGCTGTTTCCTGATACAGCAAAACCTGTTGCCGAAAAATCTTTTTGTCTTGTTCATGTCTACGTGGACATATACAGGTCTGTCATTGATTGCTGCGAGTTCTTCTATCCAAGACTATAGCGTGACGGGATAATGATTTTTGACGACTACGGGTTCGTTACCTGCCCCGGGGCCAGGGAAGCGGTTGATGAATTTTTCTCGAACAAAAAGGAAAGTCCATGTTACCTGCCGACAGGCCAATGCGTTGTCATTAAGCAATAAATAATGAAATTAAATCCTATAGACATCTTTCTCTATATTTTGATGAAACTCATCAAATCCTTTGACAGAAGAGAAACCGACTTGAAGCATTTTAACCCGAATATGGTAAAAAATATTTTAGCGGTTTCATCAACGGCAATAGGAGACACCCTGCTTTCCACACCGGCAATAAAATCGTTAAGGGAACGATACCAGCAGGCAAGGATAGTCGCCCATTTTAATATAAAAAATATGGAAATGTTTGAAAATAACCCGCATATTGACGGCATCATTCCCTACTACGGCGGCTATAAAAAGTTTTTCAAAACTATAGGGGAATTCAGCAGACATAAATTTGACCTTGCCCTGATATTTCACGGCAATGAGCCGCAGGCAACGCCAATGGCATATCTGTCAGGGATAAAATTTATAGTAAAAGTGCCGAATACGAGCGAGTATGGATTTCTGTTATCCAACAAAAATCACACCTATTCATGGGATGATTTCGAACATGGAGTAGAACAAAGACTTAAAGTGGCAGAGTTGGCAGACTGTAAAATTTCAGGCAAAAGAATGGTTCTGCCAATCTTAAAACAAGGTGAAGTGGCAGTAGAAAATTTTTTAAATAACACTGGGGTCAATGAAACAGATACTATCATAGGCTTTCAGGTCGGGGCATCTACTGTAAGCAGGATGTGGTTTGCTGATAGATTTGCGGAACTGGGCAGAAAGATTATTAATTCGTATCCTGAATTAAAGATCGTAATAACAGGTTCACCTGAGGAATATGCACATTGCAGGAAAATTGCAGATGTCATAGGAGTTAACGCAATCGTGTCTGCTGGGAAAATTCCTTTAAAATATATTCCGGCGCTTGTAGGCCGGTTCAAAGTCTTGATTACAGGAGATACCGGGATTATGCATGTTGCTGTTGCGGTTGGAACTACGGTTGTGGCTTTATTTGCAGTGGCGGATTCAAAAAAATCCGGACCTTATTATGATACGGAAAAACATATTGTGATACAAAAAGAGAGGACATGTAATCCATGTGTAGGTAAGGCATGTGAATATCAAAAATGCATGGAAAATATAAGCGTGGATGAGGTATTTGATGCCGTCTCTTCTTATCTAAAATCGGAGATTAGTAATGCACGATATTAATCTTAGAAATTGCCTGCTGTGCGGAGAGGAAACAGTATTGTTTTTTCCTGAAAATGATGTCCTTCTTAAATGCACTGGCTGCGGCGTGGTCTTTGACGAATCAAGCAATCTTGGAGAAGGCTATTATGAAAATGAAAGAGTTACAAATGTTGATGAAAAAAAAATAAAGCCAAGAAAAAGAAATGCAAAGCAGCGCGTAAAACTTATTCGTAATGTGCTAAAAAAAGAATCGTCTTTAGTAGATATTGGCTGTGGAGAGGGGCTTTTTCTGCAAGAGGCTAAGAATTATGTAAATGCCGTTTATGGCATTGAGCCTACCAAGTCTTATGTTGCTTATGCAAAGGGAAAGATGAATCTTGAGATACTTCAGGGAACATTGGAAAACATTGAATATCCAGATGACTCTTTTGATATAGTAACGATGTTTCATATATTAGAACACCTCTCATTGCCGTCCCAGGCATTAACCAAAATCTACTCATGGCTTAAGAAGAATGGGCATATTGTTATAGAAGTCCCCAACATAGAAAGCCCCACTGCTCAATGTAAGGGCTTAAACTGGGAGCTAATATGTACGGAACACAGATTTTATTTTTCGCCAAGTTCTTTGCGGTATCTCCTTGAAAAGAATCATTTTAAAATTGTATCTATGAGGTTCCGCGATTTTGATCAGTATAGAACAGGCATAGGAACAAACCTAAGAAAATTGGGGATTACTTTTGGTAATATAAAAAATAAAAAGCAAATAAAGACTGCTGAAAAACAAACGCACCCACATTCTGCACAAAAGCCTAATAGTTCTGTATTAAGGAGTATCCGCAGGACAATACAATTGCCGCTGAAGGTTTTTCTGGGTTGGCTGGTCTTAAAGTTTAATCGCGGCGATTATCTCTTTGTTATTGCAAGGAAGACTTAAAGGTTAATTTATCTGGATGAAAAAAATTCTTATTCTCGATACAGGCAAGGAATGGGGTGGAGGGACAAACAGCCTTCTTGAGCTTCTCAAGAGAATAGACAAAACCAGATACCATTTTACTGCACTGTTTTACAACAACTACAAAAAAGGCGATGAATCTGATATAAAATCCGAAATAGAAAACCTCGGGATAGACTTCTTGCTTTTAGAACAAAAAAAGCAGCCGGCTATTGCAAAAATACTAAAAGAACTATTCCGGACATTGATTTTCTTCAGCAGACAACTCAAAAAATATATGGTATTCATCATCGATTACCAATTTAGAATCAAAAACAGCGCAAAGAAAATTGCGCATACTTTAAAGGATTTAAAAATAGACCTGCTCTATATGAACAACCAGCCGTCATCAAACCTTGAAGGCATTATTGCCTCAAAAATCACAGGAATTCCTGCATTACAGCACAGCAGAATAGAGACAAAGCTCAACCCCTTTGAGGTCAAGGCCGCCAGCTTATGGCTTAAAAAAATGATATGCGTTTCTGAGGGTGTTAAGAATACATTCGTGAGGCAAGGCATTGGTGCTAAAAAATGTGTAGTAGTGCATAACGGAATAGATAGTAAAACAAAACCGTCAATGCCTCCTCATGAAATAAGAAAAAAATGGGAAATATCAGAAGACGACATCCTTATAGGAACAGCAGGCTCTCTTATTAAAAGAAAGAGATTAAATGATTTGATTGAAGCCATATCTATAGCTGCAAACAAAACCGACCATACTATTAAATGTATAATAATTGGTGAAGGCCCAGAAAGAGAAAATTTAGTGGATTTGGTAAAGAGAGGAAACCTTCATGATAAAGTTATTTTTACTGGTTTTCAACTTGATGCTGTCTCGTATATAAATGCAATGGATATATTTGTCCTGACTTCTGAAAAAGAAGGGCTCCCGAGGGTTATACTTGAGTCAATGCTTATGGGGAAACCCGTTGTAGCCTCAAATGTGACAGGTCCGTCCGAACTTGTTGTTGATGGAGAGACAGGGTTTCTTGTCCCAGTGCGGGATACTAAAGCCTTTGCTGATTGTATTTTGAAATTAATTGAAAATCATGAATTAAGAAAACAGATGGGAGAAAAGGCGGGGAGGCGGGTAATTGAAAATTTTTCTATTGAAAAATATGTTGCTGGGGTTGAGAATGTTTTTGAGGGAGTTTGATAGGTAATGTTTGAGAAAGAAATGAAAAATCTACAAGACTCAATAACGTGGAGCGAAGTTAAACTAAAACGCGAAGAGCTAAAGTCTTTCTATCCGACCATTTTAAAAGTGCCCATAATTTATGGAACAAAAAAACAAATCATCCGTAATCTGCTGATTAATAAGACAAGAAAACAAAAGAAGATGCTTGATTTGGGCGCTGCCGATAGATTTGTCAAAGAGATTTGCTCAGATATAAACAATGGAATAGAATATAAAAGTATGGATACGGATCGGTCAAGATTGCACGATTACTATTCCCTTGACGAGATTCAAGAAAGATTCGATATTATTTTACTTCTCGATGTAATAGAGCATTTACCATTGCCAGAAGGCAAAACATTGCTGCTTAAATGCAGTCATTTGCTTAACCATGAGGGGAAAATTGTGATAACCATCCCTAACAATTGCCATCCGTCAGCTTTTTCAGGAGATTGTACTCATATAACATCATATCGCTACCATGATTTAGGGGGATTGCTTCTATCTGCTGGATTTGAAGGGCTTCAAATATTCAGAGTTTCTGCAAAAAGGAAACTAAGGCATCGACTGCTGGCGTTAATTTTAAAACCCATTCTGAAATTTCTGGATATAGACTTTGCTGCAGGTATTTTAATCACCGCAAAAAAAGCGATTCAATAGAAGCATGATTTACAGTTTAATGACATATTTAGCAAGCCCTGTGTTATACCTATTGCTCCTTTTCCGTCAGAGGGATGATGTCAAGAAAATCCTGATAATTCAAACAGCAAAAATAGGCGATTTGATATGTTCAACCCCTGTCTTTAGGGAGATAAAGAAAAAATACCCAAATGTTCAACTATCTGTAATGGTAAATCCAGTTACAAAAGGTTTGCTGGAGCATAATCCACGTGTAGATAAAGTTATAACAATAGAAAACAAAGACTACAAAGGATTTTCAGGCAAGTTAAGACTATCTAGTTTAATACGCAGGGAAAATTACGATATAGCAATCTGCCTTAATCCAAATGTGCCTTTTACAATTGTATTATTCTGGGGTCTGGTTCCAATAAGACTATCCATTATGCCCAATTTTACCGGGGTTACATTCAGACTTGCATCAGTATTTTATACCTATCTTGAGAGACACACCTCTGGACAAATGGTTGTAGTGACTTACTTAAAAATGCTAAAGGTTATTGGCATTGAAAGCGATGACATATCCAAGGAGGTTTATAAATCCGAGGATGCAGATGCAAAGGCCCGGCAAATCTTTGAAAATGCTGGCAAGCCATTGATAGGCATTGCAATAAGCAGCGGGAATAAACTGAAAGAGCTTGGAGCAGAGAAAATCGCAGGGCTTACAAATATGCTATTAGATAATATGGACATTTATGTGGCGCTAATCGGTTCTCATCAAGATAAAATCACAGCCGGTACAATTTCGGATTCAGTTATGCAAAAGGATAGGCTCATTAATGCAGCGGGTACGTTGAACTTAAAAGAGCTTCCAGCGCTCATCCAAAGGTTATCCCTCTTTATTGGCGTAGATACAGGGATAACATATATGGCCGATGCGCTATCTATTCCTATAATACATCTTGCCGGTCCGATTGATATATCAGAACAACGTCCTGCCGGGAAAAATGTTAAAATTATCCAAAATGAATTGCCATGCGTGCCGTGCACTTATGTGTTCAAAGCGGCTTATAGTTGTAAAATCAATACAAGAGAATGTATAGAATCAGTTGCGGCAGGTGAGATATTGAAAGCGGTAAAAATATTAGCTTTGCCGTACAAAGAATAACTTATGGATATACGGGAAAAAGTCCTCTGGATCGATAATATAATTTTATTCTGTTTGAGCGTCCTGATTTTTGTCCTTCCCATTGCTCACACAGCAACTATCCGCTCTTTTGCGCTTTTTACTCCTGCGATATTGCTCGTATTCCGGTATTATCTCGCAAAAGACTTCCGGTGGATCAATACATCATTTGAACTGCCATTTATGGCATTCTTTATATCTGCCGCAGCTTCACTAATGACATCTGTTGACCCGCATGAAAGCCTGAAAGAGATAAGAGGAGAACTCCTTACGCCTATCCTGCTCTTTTATATCTCTTACTTCTCGGTAAAAAAAGACAGTGACGGTATACTGCTAACACGGATTCTTTTCATTGGAAGTTTAATATTCGGCATTTTTTCTTTCTATGACCTGTATAATAAAGGCGGCTCGCTCTTTGAGGCAACCTACCGTGCCGGCGGCTTAAGAGATCCCGGCGGTGGAGAAGTGGCAGGCCTATACCATACAATGGTAATTCCACTTCTCTTTTGGGGAATGTTTTATTTTAGGAAGGTCTCACAGCGCAGCGCACTTGCCCTTTTGTTAATAATAAACTTGATAGGACTGCACGTTACATTCACAAGGGCAGCATATCTCGCACTTGCTGTCCAGGCAATTTTAGCAGGCATCTTGTTGTTTCGGAAAAAACGCTGGATATCCGGTTTTGTTATCCTTATCGTGATTTTTTTGACAGGGTTAGTATATACAGAAAACAAACTGATACGGGGGCAGGACAACCTGAGCAAAATACCGTCATTAGAAGAGTATTTGAAAATATCACCTGAAGAAATAGCAACAAACTATTCAACGGACGCCAGCCTCAGTTATAGACTGGCAATATGGAAAACCGCGATAGAAGATATATCTAAAAATCCATTTTATCCTCACGGTTATGGACGGTTTCTATTCGGGAAAGCGGTCAGAAACGACAAAAATAAGCACTTCATACATCCGCAAACTCATAACACCTTCATCGGCGTATTTTTCGAACTTGGCATTCAAGGGTTCCTAATTTTCCTGTGGATGATAGGCACATTCGCATGGGTCTGCTGGCGATACTGGGTTGCCGCCAAGGAAGACATGCCTCAGTATTTCTCAGCATCGTTGATTACAATGATGGCAGGTTACTGGGTTAATAATTTCTTAGGAAGTTTTGATGGTGATGACAGCAAGCTTCTATTTATGATGTTACTTGGCATAGGCATGGCTGTTATGCGCAGACTTCCAAAGGAAAACGAACTTCTAAAACAAAGGCAATGAAAAAAATCCTCTTTATCCGCCGCGATAATATCGGCGATCTTATCTGCACAACCCCGGCTATTCATGCGTTACGGGAGAAATTTCCAAAAACAAAGATAGGTATACTTGTAAACACTTACAATGCTGATGCAGTGGCAGGCAATCCTGATATAGATGAAGTCTATGTCTATGAAAAAGCCAAACATGCCAAAGATAAAAACAGGTTTTCTGTCTGGCTTGAAAATCTAAGACTTCTTTTAAAGATACGGAAAGAAAAATATGATGTCGCAATTGGATGCGGATACAAATATTCTACAAGTCTGGCAAGATACACATTTCTGACAGGAGCTAATAACAGGATAGGGTATGTGAAATCAAGCGCAAACTCTATTTCTTACAACATCTCAATGAATGAGCCGTCGGAGCCTGTCCACGAGGTAGTTGCTACATTTAAACTCCTTGAGCCTTTGGGAATTTCAGGTGAGCCTTCAAATCTTGTTTTGCTGCCATCTGATGATGAAAAGGAAAAGGTTTTAAAGTGCATCCCACATCCCAATCTCATCGCAATGCATATAAGCAGCCGAAAGGAAAATAACCGATGGCCGGCAGATAGCTTTATTGAACTTGGCAATAAATTAATGAAAAAGTATAATGTAATGCCTTTAATCCTCTGGGCGCCGGGGAGCAGTAAAAATCCATTTCATCCGGGAGACGATGAAATGGCATATAAAATAGCCGCTAAAATAAGCGGAGCGGCCGTTTATAAAACAACAAGGCTCGGGGAACTTATTGCCGCAATCAGCCTATGTAAACTGACGATATGCTGCGACGGCGGCGCTATGCATATTGCAGCAGCTCTTGGCAAACCAGTACTCACGATATGGGGATCCACCGATAAAAGAAGATGGGCGTTGTGGAAGGCAGAAGGCATAATTCTTCAGAAAGGTTTAAGGGCTGATGAGATTAGTGTTGAAGAGGCGCTTGTTGCCTTTGAAAGAATGTGGAGGCATTGAGGTGAGGGCTTGAATATAGGTCTTATAAGAATGCGTTATACGCCGTATGGAGGGGCAGAGGTTTTCCTTTCCAGATTTATAGATGAACTCATTAAAAAGGGGCATACCTGCCATGTGTTTGCAGCAGAGTGGGGGCATGATGATTCAAGATTCAAGATTCAAGATTCAAAACGTGTCTTCCACAAAATAAAAACATTCGGCCCATCATTTCTACGGTTATTATCATTTGCCATAAATTCCTGTTTTGCCGTAAGAAAGGCCAACCTTGATATTATTTTAGGCTTTGACAGGACGCTTGAGCAGGATATATACAGGGCAGGGGATGGCTGCCACAGGGAGTGGCTGATACAAAGGATACTTGCAGAAGCAAGAAGTCGGAAGCAAGAAGTCGGAAAACAGAACATCTTGCCTCTCAAAAAACTCATTACCTATATTAATCCGCTTCATCTCACTATTCTTTTTCTTGAAAAAAGGCTTTTTAAAAGCAAAAAACTGAAATTTGTTGTTGCCAATTCAAAGCGCGGAAAGGATGAAATAATAAGACATTACAATTTGCCCGAGGAAAAGATTTGTGTTATATATAACGGAATTGACATCAAGGCATTTAACCTTGACGACAGGGATAATCTGAGAAGTGTCTATAGAGAAAAACTTGGGATGCGGGATGAGATTATCTTCCTGTTTGTGGGTTCAGGGTTTGAGCGGAAAGGGTTGCGGTTTCTGATAGAGGCTATAGGGGTTTTAAAGAAAGAAAGCAGGGTGGGCTATGCCCACCAAGAAATACACCGGCAAAATGGTGGGCAGAGCCCACCCTGCAAATTGGTTGTTGTTGGAAAGGGAAATATTACAAAATATCAAACTATAGCTGACAACTGCGGGATGGGAATGGATGTGCAATTTGTCGGCCCTGCTTCAGATGTAAAGGGCTATTACTGCGCTGCAGATGTATTTGTTCTTCCATCGGTCTACGAACCTTTCAGCAATGCCTGTCTTGAGGCAATGGCCAGCGAGCTGCCTGTTGTGACATCAAGGATAAATGGGGTATCTGAAATTCTTACCAGCGGAAAAGATGGAATGATTGTGGATGATCCTTCCAATCCTGAAGAGATTGCAGAAAAGATTGAGCCTTTATTACATGAAGAAACACGGCTTGCTATAGGTAAAGCAGCGCGAAAAACAGTAGAAAACTATACTATAGAAAAAAATGTGAATGAATTTTTGAGGTTTATTGAGGGAATGAAATGAATTTACGAATTGTGATTTAAATTCGACAACCGAAAATAGCAAATCGTAAATCATAAAAAGGAGACCATATGAAGTCTGTTTTAAAACGCAAGAGAGGAATGGAAATCCTTAACAATTTTAAAAAGGCCACTGTCCTTGTCATAGGCGATCTGCTGATGGATCACTTTATATGGGGCAAGGTAAGACGCATATCGCCAGAAGCCCCTGTGCCTGTTGTGGAGGTCAACTCAGAAAGCCTGATGCTGGGCGGCGCCGCTAATGTTGTCCATAATATCCACAGCCTCGGCGGCAAGGTTCTGGTATGCGGTGTTATCGGCAGAGACGATATGGGCAAGAATCTTGTGCATGAGCTTCGTTTGAAGGGAATAGCTTCGAACGGTGTTATTGTTGAGGAGAGCAGGCCGACCTCAGTAAAGACGAGGGTTATAGCCCATAGCCAACAGGTCGTAAGGTTTGACAGAGAGAAAAAAGATAAAATACATCTGGATACCATGAAGGGCATCATGGACTATCTAAGAGAAAAGATATGTTTCGTTGATGCCATTGTTATATCGGATTATGCCAAGGGTGTAATATCTGAAGAGCTTGCAGAAGAGGTAATATCCCTTGCCAGAAAAAAAAGGAAGCCGGTTGCCGTTGATCCAAAGGTCAGCCACTTTGATTATTATAAATATGCAACTATTGTAACCCCAAACAATGATGAGGCCTCTCAGGCATCAGGAGTAGATATTGAAAGCGAGTCAAGCCTTATGCGGGCAGGCGAGGTGCTTCTGAATAAACTTGGAAGCGATGCGATTCTTATAACAAGGGGAGAGCATGGCATGAGCCTGTTTGAGAATAACGGCGGTATAATGCATATACCCACGGTTGCACAGGAGGTCTATGATGTAAGCGGCGCAGGCGATACTGTTATTGGCACAGTGGCCCTTGCCATTGCATCAGGCGCAAGCTTTAAAGAAGCGGCAGTAATATCCAATTTTGCAGCTGGTATTGTGGTCGGCAAGGTAGGAACAGCTATAGTTGCGCCGGAGGAATTGAAAAGCGCATTGGAGCATGGTTTAAGCGCAAAGAAATAAAGATGAGCAGGCCCAAAAATCCGAATCTGGTTAAGTTGATAATCAGCCTTATAACAGGCGACAAGGGTATTATAAAGCCTGTTTTGAAAAAACTGGAAGATAAATTCGGCAGCATAGATTTTTTGAGCGGGAAACTGGGATTCAGCCATACCGATTATTATAAAAATGAAATGGGCGAAGGATTATTCAGAAAGATAGCCTCTTTTGAAAAATTGATTAAACCTGATGAACTTGCAGGTATAAAACTCTTTACAAATTATGTTGAGGGTGAACATCTCAAGGATGATAGAAAGAGAATAATAAATATAGACCCTGGTTATATTTCTATGGAAAAGATGGTTCTTGCGAGCTGTAAAAATTTTTCTCATAGAATATACCTGAAAAAAGGCGTCTATGCTGATTTAACCCTTATATACAAAGCAAAGGGCTTTCAACCGTTGGAGTGGACATTTCCTGATTATGCTGAAGACGGCATGATAAAATTACTTAAAAATGTAAGACAAAGATATATGCATCAACTGCAAAACGGAGAGTCTATAAGTGATTAGAAGCATGACAGGCTATGGCATGTCCGAGTTTTCAATTGGCGAGAATAAATTTTCTCTTGAGATTAAGAGTGTAAATCATAGATTTATAGAGATAAATAACAAGTCGCCTGATAGGTTCTCATTATTAGAAAATAAGATACGCGATACTGTAAAACAATCCTGTTCCAGAGGTTGTTTGTATATATTTATTGCGTTTGTTGGAGAGATAACAGGAACATTAAAGGCAAATATTCCATTGGCCAGGCATTATCTTAATGTTCTCTATGAGCTTCAGAAAGGGCTTGGGCTTAAACAAGAAGTAGATATGTCTATGCTGTTTAAATTTAAGGATATATTTACTTCAGTGGAAGCAAGGCATGATTTGGAAGGAGATTGGGCCGGGCTGAAACCAGGTTTGGAAATTGCAATCAATTCTCTGCTCAAGATGAGGAAGGAAGAGGGGGATGTCCTTGCAAATGACATAGCTTCAAGACTTGCCTGCATGGAGGATATTGCTTCAAAAATTGAAGCGCTGGCGCCGGTTGTGGCAGAGAGATATAAAGAGAAGCTAAGGCAAAGGATAGCCGGCGCTTTTGGCAATATAAATGTAGATGAGGCGAGATTATTGACAGAGATTGCCATTTTTGCTGAGAGAATTGACATTACAGAGGAGTTGGTTAGATTGAGAGGACACGTGATGCGGTTTAAAGATATGCTTAAATCAGATGAACCGGTTGGCAGGAAAATGGATTTTTTGTGCCAGGAAATTTTACGAGAGATAAATACTGTAGGTTCCAAGGCCAATGATTTTGAAGTGGCAAATTTGGTTGTATTGGCGAAAGCGGAGTTAGAGAAGATACGGGAGCAGGCGCAGAACATTGAATAAATCCGAAATCCTAAATCCGAAATCCGAAATTAAAAGCAGCGGCATTCTTTTCATCGTATCTGCCCCTTCAGGCGCTGGCAAGACAACTCTTTGCCGAAAGGCGGTTGACTATTTTTCTGATTTGAGGCATTCTATATCCTACACAACAAGACCTCCAAGGCAAGGCGAAAAGGATGACGTTGATTATCACTTTATAAATAAGAAGGCCTTTCAGAAAAAGATTGATATCGGTGAATTTATTGAGTGGGCAGAGGTTCATGGGAATAGATACGGGACATCTTTTAACGACATTAAATCTTTACTTGAAAAAGGGCTGGATATAATCCTTGATATAGATGTTCAGGGGGCAAGACAAATAAAATTGCAAATTGCAAATTGCAAATTGCAAATCCCATGGGTCTTTATTTTTATCTTTCCGCCATCATTAGATGCCACTAAAGAAAGGATTAAAAAGAGAGGCAAAGATACTCGTGAAACAATTTTAAGCAGATTGAAAAATGCCAGGGCTGAGATAAAAGAGGCAGTATGGTATGACTACCTTATTATAAATGATAAACTGGAAGATGCATTTGAAAAACTTAAATCAATCATTGTAGCTGAAAGAAGCAAAAGAGAGAAGATGATAGAACAGGTTAAAAGGCTTTATGGTAAGGTGTTAGGTAAATAAATTTATGAATTACGATTTACGAATTACGATTTCAAGAGCATAATTATAAATCTAAAATCGTAAATCTGAAATTGTAAATTCTTATAGGAGGATATACAAATGGCAAGGGTGACAGTTGAAGACAATCTTGATAAAGTGCCAAGCAGATTTGCGCTGGTAATACTTGCGGCAAAGAGGTCTAAAAATTTATTGAAAGGCGCAAGGCCGCTTGTGAGTTCAGATAACAGGGCTATTGTGACAGCATTGAGAGAAATAGCGGCAGGCAGAGTTGTATACGATGAGGTAAAGAGCGGAATGAAGAAGAAGGCTAAATTAGATTAAAGTTGAAAGTTGATAGGACTGTAAAATTTTATAAAAAATCCCCTGCAGTAAAAGGCGGGGGATTTTTGTTTTACCCCCTCCACCAAATTATTGCAAACCACTCTCTGTTCGTTTCTTAAATTGTCAAGAAGCCCTGCTTCCCCAAAAATCAAAGTCTATTTTTGGGGGTTTCTATTATATTGCAAAAATAAGTTGATTGGGTTATTTTAAACCGCAATGAACCAATCCATGCTTACCTTTGCAAGGCAATCATCCAACAGATGGAGTTGTTGGCGCGGCTTCAATCGCGCCTTTGTCTTAATAATTTCCCTGTCTACCGCCTGCTGCCTGCTGCCTACTGTCTTAACCGGCTGCACTAGAATTGATAAAGAGGCGAATGCCGCACAGGCTGCTAATAATAACACTACCACCACCCCTGCCTATGGCGATACCATTGTGGAAGGCACAATCGGAGAACCAAGTGTTTTAATTCCCATGCTCGCCGGCGATGCTTCATCGCATAATGTGGCGGGTCTTATCATAAATGGATTGGTGAAATATGATAAAGATCTGAGTCTCATAGGAGATCTGGCGGAATCGTGGGATATATCTAAAGATGGTCTTACCATTACTTTCCGTTTAAGAAAAGGGGTCAGGTGGACTGACGGTGTTGAATTTACAGCGCATGATGTGATGTTTGGCTATAAGACTATAATATATGAAAAGACACCCACTCCATACTCGGAAGATTTTAAACAGGTCAAAAAGGCAGAGGCCATAAATAAATATACATTCAGGGTTACTTATGAAAAACCCTTTGCGCCAGCCTTAAGCAGTTGGGGAAATCTGGTCGTGCTTCCAAAGCATCTATTGGAGGGTAAAGATATAACAAAAAGCGAGTTGGGAAGGCATCCTGTGGGCATGGGGCCGTACAAGTTTGTGAAATGGACACCCGGCCAGGAAGTTGTTTTAGAGTCAAATCCTGACTATTTCGAAGGCAGGCCATATATAGATAGATATATGTATCGAATAATACCGGACCCTGCCACCATGTTTCTGGAGCTTAAGGCCGGCGGAATAGACTGGATGGGTCTCACGCCGATTCAATATACAAAACAGACGAACACACCTTACTTTGAAAAGAATTTTAAAAAATACCGGTACCCGGCGCCTGTTTATACCTATATGGGCCTGAATCTATGTTTAAAACGAGATAAAACAACAGGACAGTGTATTGAAAAACATCCGTGGTTTTCCGATAAAAGGGTTCGTCAGGCCATTGCCTACGCCATAGACAAACAGGAGATTGTTGACGGCGTCTTGTTCGGGCTCGGAAGCCCTGCCACAGGTTCGTTTGTTCCCAACACATGGTCATACAATCCCAATGTAAAAAAATATGAACACAATCCTGAAAAGGCAAAACAACTTCTGGCAGAGGCAGGATGGAAAGATACGGACGGAGACAACGTTCTTGATAAGGATGGAAGGCCGTTTGAGTTTACCATACTTACCAATCAGGGGAATAGCGTAAGGATAAATACAGCCACCATCATACAGTGGAGGCTTGCACAAATTGGGATTAAGGTAAAGGTAAGAACTCTGGAATGGTCTACCTTTATAAATGAATTTATTGATAAGCGGAGATTTGAGGCAGTTGTCCTGGGGTGGAGCCTGGGTCTCGACCCCGACCAGTATGATATCTGGCATAGCAGCAAAACAAAGGAAAAGGAATTCAATTTTGTAAGTTACAATAATCCGGAAGTGGATGCGCTTTTAGAAAAGGGGAGAGGGACATTTGATATAGAAAAAAGGAAAAAGGCGTATTTTAGAATTCAGGAGATACTCGCAGATGAACTTCCTTATATTTTTCTTTATGTGCCCGATGCAACCCCTGTTGTACATTCAAGATTTAAAGGCATAGCCCCGGCGCCGCTTATCGGCATGGGTTATAATATCCACAAATGGTACGTGCCGGAAGATTTGCAGAGGCATAAGGTGATACCATAGTTACAATAAATTTATAATTTCTAAATCCTAATTTCTAATAAATCCTTGACAGGAAGAATATCTGTCAAGGATAAAATCTCAAATGTCAAAAAACATTGGAAATTTAGTCATTGGACATTCATTAGAAATTAGACATTAGGATTTAGGATTTCTTAATACCATGTCAACTTATTTAATGCGTTCACTATAATATATGTTTACTTATTTACTAAAAAGACTCATTGAAATGATTCCAACGCTCATTGGAATCACACTAATCTCCTTCTTTATCATCCAGCTTGCGCCTGGCAAACCCACAGACGTGCTGGCTGATTTAAATCCCAAGATGACGCCTGAGGCAAGGGAGAGGCTTGAAAAATACTATAACCTTGATAAGCCGACCCACGTGCAATATTGGATGTGGCTTAAAAGGGTTGTAAAGCTCGATTTCGGGGATTCCTTTTCTACCGACAGGAGGCCTGTCTGGACAAAGATTAAGGAAAGACTATCCATTACCATTCTGATTAACAGCCTTGCCCTGCTTTTAATTTTTATTATTGCCATTCCTATTGGCGTGTCTTCTGCTGTCAGGCCATATTCCGTTTATGACAAGATTACAACTATAATTGTATTTATTGGTTTTGCCATTCCCACATTTTGGTTTGCCCTTCTCCTGATGATACTTTTTGGAGTCAATCTGCACTGGCTTCCCATATCAGGGCTTAAATCTATGGGTTATGAAGGGTTTTCTGCTTTTGGCAAGATTTGGGACAAGGTGAATCATCTCATCCTTCCTGTTACACTGGAGGCCTTTGGCGGTCTTGCAGGCTTATCCCGATATATGCGTTCAAACATGCTGGAGGTCATAAGGCAGGATTATATAATGACTGCGCGGGCAAAAGGGCTGCCTGAAACAAAGGTCATTTACAAACATGCCTTGAGAAATGCGCTGCTTCCTGTAATAACTATACTCGGTTTATCAATTCCGGGGTTGATTGGAGGGAGTGTTATCTTTGAGAATATATTTGGCATTCCTGGAATGGGTCAGCTATTTTATCAGGCTGTTATGATGAGAGACTATCCTGTGATTATGGGCGTATTGACCATCGGCGCCATATTGACTTTGGTCGGCAATCTTTTAGCAGATATTGGGTATGCGTTGGCGGACCCGAGGATAAGGGCGAGATAAAGAAAATACGAATTGGAGAATAGGCGAATGGGTGAATCGGCGAATTCCCTCTCCGTTTCCCCGTTTCTCCCACTCTTCCGTTCATTTAATTATATGACTCAACCAACTTTAAAAAATCTCTTCTGGCACAGGTTTAAAAAGAACCGTCTTGCGGTTATTGGCGGGATTATTGTGTTTGGTCTTTTTGCCGTTTCTATTTTTGCGCCATTTATAGCGCCACATAATCCTGATGCCATCAATGTCAAACATGTGTTGGAATCGCCAAGTTTCAGCCACCTGTTCGGCACTGATGACCTCGGCAGGGACATCTTAAGCCGAGTCATCTATGGTTCAAGAATATCTTTATCAGTTGGTTTTGTTGCCGTCGGGATTGCAACTGTTATTGGTATAATCTTCGGTGCGTTGTCAGGCTATTATGGCGGTTGGTTTGATACGGTGATTATGAGATTTGTTGACATCATGCTTTCTATCCCCACCTTCTTTTTAATCCTTGCAGTCATTGCCATGCTTGAACCCGGCATCTGGAATATCATGATTGTTATAGGCATAACATCGTGGATGGGTGTTGCAAGACTTGTAAGGGCAGAGTTTTTATCGCTAAAAGAAAGGGAGTTTGTATTGGCAGCGAGGGCATTGGGCGCAAGTGATTTACGGATAATCTTCAGACACATTCTGCCTAATGCCATGTCGCCTGTGCTTGTGTCGGCAGTATTGGGAATTGCCGGCGCAGTGCTGGTGGAATCAGCTCTGAGCTTTCTCGGCATTGGTGTCCAGCCTCCCACTGCAAGCTGGGGAAATATATTGACAATCGGCAAAGACAATATTGAGATTGCATGGTGGATTTCGGTATTTCCTGGTCTTGCCATATTTGTAACAGTGCTTGCCTACAATCTTTTGGGGGAGGGGATACGGGATTCCATAGACCCGAGATTAAAGATATGAGTGAACAAACGCAATCTTTGGCCAAATACTGCGTCAAAGCCGGCAGTCCAAATGCTCACATACTGGAAATTAGTATACTCCGCTTTGTCCAGCTAGTGTAGTGTTACATAAATAACTTTACTTATGTAAAATACTATGTATAATGGTTTTATGTGTAGAGTAGCAGAAACCATTATATTGACAGAAAAAGAGCAGATAACAATAGACGCATGGGCAAAGAGTAAAAAGATG
>JACRNJ010000057.1 GCA_016219285.1 Deltaproteobacteria bacterium | reverse complement strand
TGTGCTTCTTAAAAAAGCGCCTGTATCGCCTGTCCAGTGGAGGATGTTGCGGGTAACCTTGTAGAGAAAGAGCCGCGAGGCATCTATATGCCTTCCAAATGCCCGCCTCTCATAGTATTCAACTATCCCGACCCCTGCATGTGCAGTGCATGAGCCAATGGATTCCTGATTTTCAATCGGAGAACACCATGCCCTTAAATCAACAGATGCAGGGATTTTTGCCTTTGCCTTCAGCACACCTGTTGGCGCGATAATCTTATTGACCTCCTCATGCCCCTCTGTCCAATCCCTGAAATCAGGATAATCAGGGAGCCAACCCATGCCAAACTTCTCAATCATCTCATCCATAATATTTTCCCTCCATTCATTTTTTAAGTTTTAGCTGGTGACTTTTTATTTTCAACCCGTTAGGTAAGATTATACTCCTGCAATGATATATCCTTACTTGTAATCTCTGGCATAAAACACCTCCTCTGTCTTTAACACCCTATTGAGCCGTCCCATACCTCAAACCGCCTCTTTGTCTTTTTCATCTCTGTATCATTAAAAAATTGAACATAACTAATGGTCTCTAAAGGGGCGAAGGGCGCTACTTTCTTTCTCGGCTCGCCCATGACAATCCTCTCCCTCCATGTCCCTGAATTGATATAAAATTTCCCGCCCTTTTCCGACCCTTCTATCAGATGGATACATGACTCATGGGTGTGTCCTAACACAATATAATCGCACCCCTTCTCATTAATGTAATCCAATGCCTTGTGGAGATACTCTTCCTTTGGTTTATAAAAATCGTTTCGGATCTCTAAAACTTTCTCAAGAATCTTCTGCATACTGCTCTCTGTGAAATATTCAAAGGCTATCTGCAGCTCGTCAGCTTTATCAACAGGATTCAGCCAGCTATCATATTCATCAAACCATTTTTTAACAAATGGGTCTTTATAAAAACTATCCACAAGCGATTTCCACACCTCCTTAACCTTCGAGCCTACCTCTTCGCCATATGGCTTTATGCAGTGCTCAATCCAGAGAGGGGTAATCGTTGCAGGCCGGAGATTGTCAATCTCCTGAAGACTTTCTTTCATAGAAAGGCCCTTTAATGAGGGATGGCCGGGAAAGGGGTTGAGGAGCATTGTTACAATAGCATCTCCGATTGGTGTTATATCAGGATTAGAAAAACTATTATAGACATCTGCCTCATGACCGTGAGTAGCATAGAGGGAAAGGTCTTTATTCCAAAATTCCAATGGGAATGGGTCCGGCGATTTTTCGATACCCAAACATTCTCTAATCAGTTCCCTTGTCTCAGGCACGGCATTTATCAGCCTGTCGTGATTGCCGATTATGTATGTAATTTTTACACCTCTGCATGAGAGGCCTTTCAGAAAATCAAGAGGTTTTTTATTTACCTTAATCGTATCCTTAACAATATTGATTGCCGTTTGAGAAACTAAGGTTTTATTATCGTTCCAAGGCTTAATATCTTTCCATTGAGTAGACCGTATAACATCAAAAAAATCGCCGAGTATTACAATCTCAATATCATTAGGTTTGGCTCCGTCAACCTGAATATCGTTCCAAAAAAACTCCACATCATTCTCATCAATATTGTGCGGTCCAGTTGTGCCATCCGTTAGATGGATATCGCTTATAAATACAAGCATAATTTGCCCTCCCTAATATATATCCCTTAACTCGCATAGCTACAAACCTCGTCATACAGAGTTGGATAGTTGGTTTATCGCAACATTTCCCATAAAAGCTTTCTTACACTATCGGAACCTCCTATTTGAAAAATAATTCAAAAGGCGCTGTTTCCTTAAGATGACGTTGGTCTAATAAAAAAACCTATTTATAAAGGCATGGTTTATCTGTGAAGTGTTTATATTCCAGCAAACCTTCCCTAATCTGCCAGACAAAAACTTGTGATAATCAACCTATTTCCTCTATATATTTTTCTGCCATAAATGCAGCAATAGCGCCGTCTCCAACTGCCGTTGCTACCTGTTTGAGAGGTGTTATCCTGCAATCGCCTGCTGCAAATATGCCTTTTACCGATGTCTGCATATTCTGGTCGGTCTTTATAAAACCCTGCTCATCCTTTTCAACGTCAACAAAGTCTGTTGTAGGGTTTATGCCGACAAAGATAAAAACCCCCTCTACCGCAAACTCCTTTATGCTATTATCCTTAAGATTCTGCAATACCGCCTTCTCAACCCCTGTCTTCCCCCTTATTTCTTTTAAGACATGGCTTAAGAGCATCTCCGCATTTGAAGTAGCAAAGGCCTTTTCCTGTATTATTTTCTCAGCCCTGAGCTGGTCTCGCCTGTGCGCAAGATATACCTTGCTTGCAATCTTGGATAGGTAGACTGCTTCTTTTACAGCGGTATCGCCGCCTCCGACAACCAAGACTCGCTGCCCTTTAAAAAAAGGGCCGTCGCAGGTTGCGCAATATGAAACTCCCCTGCCTATAAATTCTTTCTCTCCAAGAACACCCAGCCTTTTGGGTTTTGCGCCGGTGGCTATAATTACTGCCTTGTTTGTTAAATCACCCTCAGATGTCTTGACAATCTTCCGCCTGCCTTCATCATGAATATCCATAACATCTGCCACTTTTATCTCAAGCCCAAAACCCCTTGCCTGCTGTTCAAATTTTTCCATAAGGCCGGCGCCGCTTATCGGTGGAAAACCAGGATAATTTTCTATGACATCGCTGACAGCAATTTGGCCGCCAACAATCTCTTTCTCTAAAAGCAGCGTCTTGAGTCTTGCCCTCTGGGCATAAATGCCTGCGGTCAGTCCTGCAGGACCTCCGCCGATAATGATTAAATCATACATAAGTCGCTCCATTTATGATTGTCGCTACGGTTTCTACGCTCAACATATCAGTAGTTTGCCCATTTATGGGCGTTTTTAAAAGCGCCGATGAATCGGCAGACTACAATTACTACGATTTACGAATTACGATTTGCGAATTAAAATCCAGATCCGAAATCGTAAATCTAAAATCTAAAATCGTAAATCTTTTTTATCCTTCCCAAAAGATTGGTGTAAACAATATCAAAAGTGTATATATCTCAAGCCTGCCAAGAAGCATACAGAATATAAGAAGCCACTTGCCGATATAAGGTATCTCGCTGAAATTTGAAAGCGGACCGATAACCCCAAGCCCTGGCCCTATATTGCCGAGTGTTGCGGCAACCGAAGAAATGGCGCTTATTATATCAAGACCCAAGAATGTCATTGCCATTGAAACTATAAAAAAGATAAGCATATATAAGAAAGTAAAGCCGATTGCCCCTGTCATAACCTCATTGGGAACAACCCTGTTGCCAAGTTTTATGGGTATAACGGCATGAGGATGTATGAGATGGCGAAGCTCTTTGTATCCCTGTTTAAGCAAAAGCACAATTCTTAAGCATTTTATGCCTCCGGTTGTTGAGCCTGTTGAGCCTCCAACCAGCATCAATACAAACAGGACGAGCTGTGAAAATGACGGCCATCTGACAAAATCAGCAGACGAAAAACCAGTGCTTGTCTGTATGGAAGCAACCTGAAATGATGCATGCCTAAATGCCGATGAAATACTCTGATAAAATGACGAAAAATAAAGATTTATGGCAACGAAAATGATTGCTGTCAGTTGGAGTCCCAAATAAAAACGAAATTCTGAGTTTTCCCAGTAGACTCTCGGCCCTCGTCTTAAAAGGTTTGCATGAAGCGCGAAGTTTGTGGCAGCAATGAACATGAAGACTATCAAAATAAATTCTATTAACGGGCTGCGATAATATTCAACGCTTATGTTTTTATTGGAAAACCCGCCTGTTGCAACAGTGCCGAATGCATGAATAACTGCGTCAAAAGGAGTCATGCCCGCTAAAGCAAGCGCTATTATTTCAGCCGTAGTAATTCCAAGATAGACAAAACCAAACAGTTTAACAACTTCAATCAACCTCGGCGCAAGTTTATCAGAAGAAACACCAATGCCAGTAGCCTCTGCCCTGTAAAGCTGCATCCCTCCAATCCCGAGGATCGGCAATATGGCTATGGATAAAAGAATTATTCCCATGCCTCCAATCCAGTGTGTTAAACTTCTCCATAAGAGTATGCCGTGCGGCAGATTTTCTACAGATTGAAAAACAGTGGCGTCTGTGGTGGTAAAGCCGGCTATGGATTCAAAATAGGCATCCACGAAATTAGGCAGCGCCCCTGAAAAAAGATATGGCAGGGCTCCGAAAAAACCTGCGCCAATCCATGCGATTGCGGTTATGGCAAAACCCTCTCTGTGCGAAATCTCTACCCGCTCTCCTTTGAATGCTAAAAACAAAACACCGCCGATGCCTGAAGTTAACACGGCTGATGAGAATATTGATATTACCGCAGACTCTTTATAGGCAAGTGATATAGCGGCAGGCAGCAGCATGGAAAAGCCAAGAAATATGCCAAACACCCCAAGAAGATATAAAATGACCCTTGTCCTCATTAAAAATTCTCTCTCTGTAATTGCATCTTTTAAAAATACTCCGGTTTTACCATGAGCATCTTTTCAATCTTTGGCACCGCCTTTGCGAGGGTAAAGATGATGACCTTATCGCCGGGCTGAATTACTGTCTCGCCTTTCGGGATAACAACATCACCATTTTCTCTGACAACAGCCCCGATAAGCGCCCCATGAGGAAACTTGATTTCCTTTAACGGCTGGCTGACAATATCAGCCGTTTCCATGGCTACTGTTTCAATTGCCTCAACCCTTTCCTCTAACAATTGAGTCACCGCCACTATTTTCCCTCTTCTTACAAATTGCAATATTCCGCTGACTGATGCAAGCCGCGGAGAAACCCCTACATCTATGCCTATAGTAGAAACCATGGAAAGGTATTCGGGCTTATCAATCAGCGCAATGCATCTGTTTGCGCCCAGCCTCTTTGCCAGAAGAGAGCTTAATATATTCGCCTCTTCATCATTGGTAACCGCGATAAATGTGTCAATATCCATCACGTTTTCTTCCATAAGCAGGTTCTGGTCCGTGCCGTCGCCTCTCAGAACTATTGCCTTATTCAACTTCTCTGCAATAAGCTCAGCCCTTTTCTCATTTCTTTCTATAACCTTTACAGAAAAACCTCTTTTCTCAAGCCACTGGGCAAGATAAAACCCTATATCTCCCCCGCCGACCAGCATAACTCTATTGCCTGTCTTTTCTTTTCTGCCAAGGAGTTGGACAAGGTTAGCTATCTCTGCCGGAACAGTAACTGCAAAGACAAGGTCTCCTGCAAGAAGAACAGTTCCGCCATTCGGTATTATGGTTTCGCTTCCCCTGTAAATGGCTATTATTATAACCCTGTGGTCAGGATGCAGGTCTTTCAGGTCTTTGAGTTTTTGTCCAACTGCGCCGCATGTTTGCGTCAGTTTCATACCTACCAACTTGACTTTACCGTCTGCAAATTCAACTACGTCTATCGCCCCAGGCACCTCTATAATTCTCAATATCCTCTCCGCAGCAGCCTTTTCAGGGTTTATATTAAAATCCAAGTCCAGATAATCTTTTTCAAATATCTGTGTGTAGTTGGCATAGTCAGGCTCCCTTATCCTTGCTATCTTTTTTGGAATCTTTGACTGGCTGCCTGCAATCAGGCAGGCTATCATATTCACCTCATCGCTGTCAGTTACTGCAATAACCATGTCTGAATGTTCCACCCCTGCGTCCATAAGCACCCTTGGACTGCTGCCGCTGCCGTGTATAACCTTTACATCCAGATTTTCTGCTATTTCTTTAATCCGCTTTTCATCCCTCTCTATAATAACCACATCCTGCGCCTCAGAACAAAGCCTCTTTGCAATAGTGTGTCCTACAACCCCTGCTCCGATTATAATAACCTTCATTCATGCCCCCATACTAATGTGCAGCCAACGACATAAACAAGAAAACAAGTTTTTTTAAATAAATTTCTAATTTCTAACCCCCGATAGATTCAATCGGGGGGCTAATTCCTAATAAATCCTTGACAGGAAGAATATCTGTCAAGGATAAAATGTCAAATATAAAAATCGAAACGGTGGAAATTCAGTCATTGGGTGTTTTATTAGAAACATGTCCCCGAAGGTCTTCATCGGGGATCAGACATTAGGATTTAGGGTTTTCCCTCTCAATACTTCCCTTTCTGCATAACTATCTTTTTTGCTGCTCCAGACAGGGCGCTTGAAATATTTTTGCTTTTTGCAAGATGCTGAATATCTTTCTCATTTAATTGACTTATAAGCCGCATAGCGATGGTTAGAGGCGTCTTTGGGTTATTCACCATTCCCAATTTGACAGAATATTTTTTCAGCCACTCCTTGTTATTTGCCACCTGTCTGAGTATATCGTCTGAAATGCTTCGCGAATTGACTATTTTGACAATCTCGTCTTCAGTAATCGTCGGGTTTCTTAATACTGTAGAGGAGATAAGTTTATTGGAATCTTTCAAAAGTATCTCCCTTGCCTCCTTGTTGCCAAGCAGGGCAAGCTTAATTCTTTCAGAAACATTCATACGCTGCACTTTTTTATAAAGACTTTCCCTGTCTGCCTCTGATACAGCTTCCTTTTCTGTTTTCAAATCAGCATCAATGGCCGCTGCCTCTTTATCGGGCAATGAGGCAGCCTTAGCCGCCATAAGCCTTGTTTCCTTATCGGTTTGAGGGGAGGCAAATTTCTCCAAATTGGCTGGCATCTTCATAATTGCCTTACTCCATGCAAACAAAATCCTAAATCCTAATTTCTAAATACTAAACAAATTCAAAATCCAAAAGTCAAAATATTCAAAACTGTTTTGAATTTAGAATTTTGGTCATTTGATATTATTTAGGATTTTGGATTTAGAAATTAGAATTTGTCTTTCCATATTATATCCCAACATCTTAGTCCTTATCCTTTACCGCCTGCTTCTGCCTTCTAATCCTGCCAATAATGCCTGGTATTGTCTTTCTGAATAATATGCCAAGAAATTTATTCATTGGATTAGACCTTTTCACGAACGGTATTATAGGTTTTCCCACGGCTCCAAGTTTTACCAACTCCTCATAGATAATATGATTTTCAGGGTCAATCGCAAATCCTTTTTTAAAAACGGCGGCAGCCCCTTTCTTATTATCAGTCTTAAGATATACCTTGGCAAGGTTTATATAATATTCGGTTTTAGAAAAGTCTTTCTTTACCGCCTTTGTGCAAAGTTCAATCCCCAACCCTATTTCACCCCATCGCAAGGCGGCGCACATCCCATAATAAGACATATATTTTGCATTCTCCTTATCTTCCTTATATGCCTTTTCAAACGCCTTTGTTGCCTTTTCCAAGCTGCCATCTTTTAAAAGCTGCAATCCCTGTTTAAATTGCTCCTCTGAAGATTCTGTCGCCATTATATATTCCTCTCATAAATAATCTTCAAACCCTCAAGGGTCAGAAATTCATCAACATGCTCAATTGTCCTGCTTTCCTGTGAAATGAGTTTGGCAAGCCCGCCGGTAGCCACAACCTTGGTTTTTGCGCCAACCTCCACCTTCATCCTTTCAACAATACCGCCCACAAGTCCTATATAGCCATAGAATATACCGGCCTGTATGCTCTCAATAGTATTTTTGCCGACAATCTTTCTGGGCTTTGCTATTTCAACCCGTGGAAGTTTTGCAGCCCTTTGAAACAGGGCGTCTGTTGATATGCCTATACCGGGCGCAATCGCGCCGCCCATATATTCGCCTTTCTTAGATACATAGTCAAACGTCGTTGCTGTGCCAAAATCAACAACAATAACAGCGCCTTTATAAATATCATATGCGGCAACCGCATTCACAATTCTGTCTGCCCCAACCTCTTTTGGATTATCTGTCATAATAGGCATGCCTGTCTTGATGCCAGGGCCTACAACAATGGGTTTAATGCCGAAATATCTTTCTCCCACCTCAAGAAATGTGTCAATCAAAGGCGGAACAACACAGGAGATTATAGCGCCTTTTATATCTTGAGGCTTAACGCCTGCAAAGTTAAAGAGGTCCATTATCATAATGCCGTATTCATCGGCAGTCCTTGCCTTTTTTGTGCCTATACGCCAGTGATGGGCAAGCCCTTGGCCTTTGTCATGGACAGATTTGTGCCTGTCCATATCATAAATGCCAACAACGATATTTGTATTGCCTATGTCTATAACGAGCAGCATAGTCGCTTCGCTCCATTGCAAAATGAAAAGTGCAAATTTCAAATTGAAAATCTGGAAATGTCTCTGTAATTTTGCATTTTGCAATCTGCATTTTTCAATGATTTTTTCTCCTCCTCTTATATCTTTTCAACCTATAAATATCTTCCCTTTCCCTCTCCTCAAGAACCCTTTCTATACTCTTCATTCCATGCTGGATGGACGGCATAATAATCTCTTCAAGGGCATTTATCCTTCTCATGTCAGCCTTTATCTCCTCTCCCACCCTCTTTAATCTTATCTCGCTTGATGCAATTTCACAAATGGCTTCAATCACCTTTTCAAAACCCCTTGCGGTCTCAATTATCAGGCTGCCCTCTCCTATCGGCGATATATCCCTTGCGTCCATATTTCTTACAAAGGCCTTCTGTTCTATCTCGGGGATATTTATACCCCATATATTCTTTACCTTTATATCTATAGACACATCCCTTTTAGAGGCATATGTCGCTGAATAAATTGTGTCGCCAAAAAATGCCCTGGCAAGATGCAGTGAATATGTTGCATCTCTGGTCTGAGAATTTAATTTTGCCCTTAACTCAAGACATTCTCCAACACATCTGAAAAAATCCTTCATCAGGGCATCTCTCTTGCTTCTCAAGAGTTTAGCCCCGCTCTTTGACACGGAAAGCTGTGTATTTAAAAACAGAAGATTTATCCTTGTGGGCGAAAATTTTTCCATACATTTAGGTTGAGGTTTAGATTAAGGTTGAGGAATACCCTAACCTCATCCTTATCCTTAGCCTTAGCCTTAACCTTCTTTATAATATTTTTCTACAAACTCCTCTTTTATCCTTACAAGCTCTGTCTTTGGCAGCATTGAGAGAAGCTCCCATCCGATTTTTAACGTATCGCCAATTGACTTGCCAGTATCACCCTGCCCCACAAACACCTTCTCAAATGTATCTGCAAATTTCAAATACTGTCTGTCCATAGGAGTCAGCCCTTCTTCGCCTATAATGGCAGCAAGCCTTCTTGTGTCACGACCTTTTGCATACGATGCATATAATTGATCAGCCACGCCCCTGTGGTCATCTCTGGTCTTGTCCTTGCCTATACCAAGATTCATGAGCCTGGAAAGCGATGGAAGTACATCCACAGGCGGGTATATCCCTTTGCGGAATAACATCCTGCTCAAAACAATCTGCCCCTCTGTTATATAACCGGTCAAATCTGCAATTGGATGTGTTATATCATCATCAGGCATTGTAAGTATAGGTATAAGTGTCACAGAACCTTCCCTTGCTTTTATCCTGCCAGCCCTTTCATAGATTGTAGCAAGGTCGGTATACATATAACCGGGATAGCCTCTCCTGCCAGGTATCTCCTCTCTGGCGCTCCCAATCTCGCGCAGGGCCTCGCAGTAGTTTGTCATATCTGTCAGGATTACAAGCACATGATGGCCTTTTTCAAACGCCAGATACTCTGCCGCAGTCAAAGCGCTTCTGGGTGTAAACAGTCTTTCAATAGTAGGATCTTCCGCCTTGTTTATAAAGGCTACAGTCCGCTCCATTACCCTGCTCTCTTCAAAAACCTTTCTAAAGAAAAATGCCTCCCGCGATGTAATCCCCATGGCGCCAAATACAATTGAAAAACGCTCATTATCTGCAACCTTTGCCTGCCTGACTATCTGGGCCGCTATCTCATTGGCAGGAAGCCCGGCGCCTGAAAATATCGGCAGTTTCTGTCCCCGCACCAAAGTATTAAGTCCGTCTATTGTTGATATGCCTGTTTGAATAAAATCAGAAGGCTTATCCCTCGCAACAGGATTTATTGGAAGCCCGTTTATATCCAGTCTAACCTCAGGTATAATCTCTGAAAGGCCGTCAGCTGGCTCTCCAATACCATTTAAAAATCTTCCAAGAATATCAATAGATATGCCAACTTTTGCAGTCTCTCCTTTAAGTCTAATCATTGCCTTTAAAGTATCAATCCCTGATGTGCCTTCAAGCGCCTGCACCACTGCAATGTCTTTCATAATCTGGAGTATCTGCCCCTTCCTTATTTCACCATCTGCAAGATGAATCTCCACCATTTCGCCAAGACTGCCAGCCGCTACCCCTTGCACAAATATAAGCGGTCCCTGTATGCTGGTTATGGATTGGTATTCAAAGGTTAACAGTGTCATGGCTTCACACCTTCCTCCATCCTCATCTCAAGTATCCTCTCTATATTAAAGACACTTTCATCCATCCTCTTTGTGCAGAATGCCTCTAAACCGAGAAACTTCTTTCCCTGATACTCAAGTTCTCCCATATATTTCGGGATAATTGTCCGCCTTGTTTTTTCATCCTTTGCCTTGAGATACACGATATCCAGTTTTCTTTTTTCCTTTATTGCCTGTTCAATAAGAGAAATCCTTTGTTCAAAAGGTTGTCTTTGTTTTGCCAGTTTATACTGTTTCTGAAATGCTGAAGAAGGGTTGACTTGCCTGTGCCTGCCCTTCCTGTAACAAAGACATTCCTGTCCGTATCCTCCATGATATGGAGGGCTTTAAGGAAGTGTTCATTTAAATCAAGTTTCATTTTCATTTTATCCCTTATCAAGCCTTCTCTTCCATACGCTGATTAACCCCCAAAAATGCAGTTGCATTTTTTTAGGTTAAAATAGGAATGGTGTGATGAGTATTCTCACCTAAAGCGGAAAGTGGCATGCAGCCAGTCTATTGCCGTTTTTCGGTGTTAAGGGAGGCGCTTCCACCATGCATCTTTCCTGCGCATATATACATCTTGTATGAAATACGCACCCGGACGGCGGGTTTATGGGGCTTGGTATTTCGCCTTTAAGTATAATCCTTTTCTTCTTTGTCTTTGGGTCTGGTACTGGAACTGCTGACAACAATGCCTCTGTATAAGGATGCACGGGATGGCTATAAATATCCTTAGAGCCTGCTATCTCCATAATCTTGCCAAGATACATGACTGCAACCCTGTCGCTTATATACTCCACAACCCGCAAATCATGTGCAATAAAGAGATATGTCAGGTCAAATTCCTTTTGCAGGTCTCTAAAAAGGTTTATAATCTGCGCCTGGATTGAAACATCCAGCGCAGAGATAGGCTCATCTGCTATAATAAATTTTGGATTCAAAGCCAAAGCCCGCGCAATGCCAATCCTCTGCCTCTGGCCGCCGCTGAATTCATGGGGATAGCGATCTATGGAATTCTTTGGAAGGCCGACAATATCAACGAGTTTTTTTACCCTTTCCGCTTTTTCTGCGCCGTTTGCTATATTGTGTATGCTTAATGCCTCTCCTATAATCTCTCCAACAGGCATCCTCGGATTAAGCGACGCATAAGGGTCCTGAAAGATAATCTGCAATTCTCTTCTTACAGATTTAAGCTCTTTGGATTTTAAATGAGTTATATCTCTGCCGTCAAAAGTTATCTGGCCTGATGTCGGCTCAATCAGCCTTGCAACAACCCTGCCCAACGTAGACTTCCCGCATCCGCTCTCTCCCACAAGCCCGAATATCTCCCCCTTCTCCACAGAAAAACTCACCCCATCAACGGCATGGACAACGCCGTCTGCCTTTTTAAACATCCCGCCACGGGCGGGAAAATGCTTGACGATATTATTTAATGTGAGAAGGTTCATAAAAGTGTCAAAGCGTATCAGAGAGTCAAAGTATCAAAGTATAAAAGTATGACTCTCTGATACGCTGACTCTTTGACTCTATATTTTATAGCATGCCGCCCAATGTCCTCTCTTCACCTCTACCAACTTAGGCTCATGCTCTGTGCAGCCTGTATCTGCCTTCGGGCATCTGTCATAAAAAGTGCATCCCTTGGGGAGGTTTAAAAGGCCTGGCACTGCACCCGGAATCGTAATCAAAGGCCCGCTTCCTGCCATCTGCATTCTTGGCAGGGAATTGAGAAGACCGATGGTATACGGATGCATTGGCTCTTCAAACAAGGCCTCCGTATCAGTGTATTCAACAATCTTGCCTGCATACATCACCGCCACATCATCAACGGTCTCCGCAACAACGCCGAGGTCATGCGTAATCAGAATCATGGCCATATCAAGTTTTTTTTGCAGGCCCTGAATGAGTTCAAGAATCTGTGCCTGAATGGTAACATCAAGCGCAGTTGTAGGTTCGTCCGCTATCAAAATACTTGGATTGCACGAAAGCGCCATTGCAATCATTGCCCTCTGCCTCATGCCGCCGCTCATTTGGTGAGGATAGTCTTTGATTCTTTTTTCAGGGGATGGAATGCCGACAAGTTTCAGCATCTCTATTGTTTTATCAATAACCTCTCTTTTATTCAGATTTTGGTGCAGAGAAATGGCCTCTGCAATCTGATTGCCGATGGTCAGCACAGGATTGAGCGATGTCATGGGCTCCTGAAAAACCATTGCAATCTCAGCGCCCCGTATCTTCCGCATCTCATCTTCAGAAAACTTGAGAAGGTCTTTCCCATTATACAGCGCTTCGCCTTTTATAATCCTGCCCGGAAAAGAGACAAGCCTCATAATGGAAAGCGCGGTAACGCTCTTCCCGCACCCGCTCTCGCCCACAAGGCCGAGGGTCTTGCCTTTTTCAAGACTGAAACTCACCCCGCGCACAGCCTTTACCTCGCCGGCATCGGTAAAGAAAGAGGTGTGGAGGTCGGTTATTTGGAGTAAAGGTTCGGACATTACTTAAACAACTCCCCCTGAAGTTTCTGCATTATCTTGCCTCTGAGATTTTGATTCACAATTGAAGATACATGCTCGTGTATAGTCTGGTCTATTTTTTCTTTGAGTGCTTCCAGTTCTGCCACAACCGTTTTTAAATATTTTTTATCTTCCGGAGTTTTTACTTCATCCAACCCTGCATCAATCCAAATCTTTAGGTATCTTGCCTCTTCTTCACTTTCGCAATCTATATGCTCTTTGCCTGACAATAATCTCCAGCCAAAGAGTCCATGCTCTATTTTAACCTCTTTTACCGGATGAAAGAGTTTGACTGTTTTCAGGTTTTTCTGGCTGAGGATTTTTTCATTATAAAAGTGTCCAAGAAGCTTATCTCCAAGTTTTTCTTTTATCGTTTTTGTCAAAAGCTCAACATCAATGCCTTCTTTTGTCTTTCCCCTTTTATCAACACTCTTTGCCTTTTCTATCCTTGATTTTACAAGGTCAACCACTGCGCGATAGACCTCAATCTGTTCATCATCTGTCAAACCAAGAATGTCTCCCATAATGATTTTGTCTAATTCACGACGGATAGGGTTGACTTTATCCAGCGATACCTCCTGTGGACTATTTGCTTGTAAATCTTCAAATATAGAAATGGCTTCAGGAGATGGATATTTTCTTGCCAGTTTCCTTAATTTAACTCTTGTATCTTTTGAAATCTTTTTAACAGCAGGTAATCGTTCTATATCTATGCCCTCGGTCTTCACAGGGCCGCTCCCGCCACCGTAAGTCCTGCCGTAAAACTCTTTGAAAAGCATACTTGCTGTTGAAAGTAAAAAACAGAGTGTTGCGAGTGTGTCTCGTTTCCTCCTTGTTTTTATCTCAAACAGATTATGGTCAACCTGAACCTTATACTTATTTGAAATCACTAATTGTCTATCGGTATGAATCATGGGAAAAAGTATTGGCCACGGCTCACTATATTCAAGTTCATACCATCTGTTTCGAGAGGCGCAAGTTGTCCTTTCATGGAACCCCTTTCTCTCACCACTCTTGATATAAGACAAAACCTTCTTGTTTTTAAGTTTGGCCCTATCTTTATTTATAAACAAAACAATCCTTGATAAATCTTCTGGCTTTATAACAACGTTCCTGCCTTCCCTTGGACTTACAATCACCTTATTTGTCGCCCATTCTCCCTTTTCATCCTTATGCATCCAAAATTCTTTCTCTATCCCTTTGCGCTGGATTTCATCTTCCGTAAGGTAAAAAAACTCGTTTGCCCCGGTTTTAATACCAAATCTCACATCCGCTATCTCTTTCAAAGGCACAAGTTTGTCCTTGCCTTTTTCAAGGATTTTAAAGAATATCTCCGGCGCCCTAAGATACTTGCCCCATTTTGAGCCAGTATATTTATTTTCTTCAACATCAAAGCCTTCTGCCCAAAGCTCACTCTGTTTTTTTGGATAAATCCTCAATTCATCATTTTGGTAAAAATTATTGTGATAGAGGATTGTCTTTATCAGATTTTCAATAGCATCAAGCCTCTGTTTCTGTTTTTCCCACATATCATGGGCAGGTGGAATGAAGTGTCTCAGAGGTTTAAAGAGATATGCAAACCTAACCAGATTTTCATCCCTTTCTTTCCGTTCTTTGCATTTTTCAAGGATAATAATGCATGTATTGACATCTGCATCCTCAAACCACCTTTCAACCTTTGATTCAATAATTGCAATAATCTTATAGTTATTTAGAAATAGTTCTTGAAGCCCTTTTCCATAATCTACATCCATCCACGAGTTTGAGACAATAAAGCCAAACCTTCCACCCTCTTTTAAGAGTTTTGTCCCATGCACAAAGAAATAGGCATGAATACCTGCCCTCTTCGGTATCTCAGCTATCCTGCGGCCTCCATAAGAAAGCGCCTTTTCTATCATTTTTTCCTTATAACCCTCTTTTTCCGTTATCTCTGTTATCTCCTCCTGCCTTGTATATGGCGGGTTTCCAACAATGCAATCAAACCATCTTGGATATGTAATTTCCCTTTGCTCAACCCCAAGTGTCTGAGACCTTACCTTTCTCCATTTTTCCGGCAATTCAAGACCGCTCTGATGAACAGTGAGATTAAAAAAGTCTTCCTGCGCGATATTGGGATAATTTTTCAAAACACTCAAATCATTGATTGCAAGGTTTATTGTTGCAAGGTGTGCTGGAAATTTGGCGATATCAACTCCCCATAAATCCTCAAGTATTTCCTGATGCAATAGCCTCCTGTTTAAAAGCTTTTTGTGCTGATATGCCCTGACAAGGAATGTCCCAGCACCGCATGAAGGGTCAATAACTTTATCGGCCTCATGTTTAAGGCAGAATTTTAAAATCAGGTCAACCACATCAGGACTTGTAAAATATTGACCAAGATTGTGTCTTTCCTCCTGCGGGATAAGCTGTTCAAATATCCTTCCGATTACATCAAAACCAATTTTAGAGAAATCGTACTCTTTAATGAGATTGACAATATCTTTTATCTCTTCAACAACTGTTCTGCTGTCAGGAAATGCTATTTGATCAATAAAGTCAGCGCTGTAAATGGTTTCATAATCAATATTGTCCGTTATGTAGCTGAAGTAACCCTGCAAGTATTTTTGAAGCTGTCCCCCTGCTGTCAAGTCATCCGGGATGAGCAGCGACGCAAGGCCTGTCTGTTTTGCCTTTAAGGCCTGATAAAAGAGTATCTTATTTAAAAGGAGATACGCTGTCTGTCTTGCTGCCTTTTCAAAATCAGCATCCTGTCCGGCAAAATTCCACTGCTGTTCAACAAACCATCTTGAAAGCCTCTTTGCAAAGTCAGGTTGTTTATGAAAGCAGTCTCTGATGATTGGCTTATATAAGCGGGCAAGACGGTGATTTTTCTCATGAAGCCTTATGACAAGAAATTCATCTATAGGAAGGAGAGGCTCTGGCCTTCTGCCTGTATGCACCTCTGCAAGGTCAAAAAGAAATTTCTCAATCCCCTTAATGATTGAGTTTTTAAACCTTGGTTCTTCTATATCATCAAGATTTTCAATGGCTGAAAGTTCATAAATCCCTGCAATCTGACGGGACTCGTCTGATTGTCTGTTGACCTCTTCAGTCTTATACCAGATTAGCTTTTTAAAATTGGAGGTTGCGAAATACTTTGTCTTTCTCTTGACCGCCTTATCCCATGCCGGCTTTTTAAGCTCTCTGAAATCAAAGGGGTCAAAATAGGGAGGCTTTAGCTCAATGAGGCATAAGGTATCAGGGCTTTGCGGAGATTTGTAAATTATAATATCCGGCTGCTTTCTATCTGCGCCTACGGTTTCTTGTTCAGAGGAACCGATTGGGAGGGATTGTTCCTTAATAATCTGATTCGTCCATTCAACTAACTTCTGATTGGCAGTTCGTTCTGTCTTATGGGATGTGGTATCAAAGGGACTGGCAACTCTTATAGGTTTTTCCGTGAGTTTTGTTTTTTTCATGTCTTATATATTTCTCTTCTATGACCTATAGCCTGAATAACAATCACTTCCTTCTCGACTGTATATATTACCCTCCAGTCTCCTACTCTAAGCTTAAAAGCTCCGCTCAATTCCCCTGATAAAGGTTCAGGGGTAATATTATTAAAATGTTGGGAAAGCCAAGTGATTTTATTTAAGATACGTCTTCCTACAGGTTTATCTAACCTTTGGAGGTCATCTAAAGCATCCTTTGTCCATTCAACATTAGGCAAAACGTTTTACCACATCTTCATGGGATATCCGTTCAGAGGGTCTTTTTAGCCTCTGCTCAATCTTTGCCTTGAATTCCTCGGTTAATTGAAGACCAGAATCAGGGTCTCCAAGAATCTCAAGGAGTTTATGTTCAATGAGCAGTTCAATATCATCTGTTGTCATCTCTTTAACTTTAGCCATAATGCACCTCCATTATGCCTTATTATACTCCTTTACCACTTGATTAACAATCCTTCTGGCAATCTCAAACACTGCTGCTATCCTGATTATCTTTACATCACCAAGCCCTTTAAACTCAAGGAATTTCTCAAGAGGCTGATTTGCCATACCCTTGAATGAGCCGAATTTATCAAGAATTTCTTTTGCAATCTGCTCGGCAGATTTCCCCTTTGTGCCTGTGGAAATGAGGATTGATAGAAGTTCAGCATCAGTTAATGATTCTGCTCCAAGTTCTCTGAGCTTGCCGCCAGGATGAGTCCACTTTGGCTTGGATTGTTCCATAAGAATCCTCCACATCTAAAAATGTTCACGCTCAAAAATTGCCCAGACGCAAGGCGGCTGCTTTTATATCCAACAAACGCAAGATTTAAGCCAAAGACAAGGAAAAGCTAGTGTGGTGTTACCAACGCTTCTTTACTTATAGCTATTTTGCTCATAATAGATTGGACGGAAGCAGTCCAAGCGAATATTTTAGGGTTCTGGTTATGAGACTCTATATATTGTTTGATAACCTTAATAAGTTCTTTC
>JACRNJ010000040.1 GCA_016219285.1 Deltaproteobacteria bacterium | reverse complement strand
GTATTCCTCCTTTGTTTTATTTTGCTGATAATACATGGAGAATACACCCTCTTTTTTTATGGTTCAATGAATTTACACAGAGAAGTTTACATTACCTATCCAAACACCGCTCTTGACACGGACAGATGATATTTGGGATACTTTGCAAATGAGACTGAACCCCTGTCCGTGCGGGTTTATGGGAGATATTCACAAGGAATGTCACTGCACTCCGATGCAGATACAAAAATACAGGTCAAAGATTTCAGGACCTTTACTGGACAGGATTGATATACACTGTGATGTGCCTGCCGTAAAATTCAGAGAGCTTTCAGGCGATGCAAACGGCGAATCTTCAAAAGATATAAAACTAAGAGTTGATAAGGCGAGAGAGATTCAGACCCAAAGATTTGCTGGCAAAAAAATTTATTCCAACAGCCAGATGTCAAGCCGCCATATGAAAAAATTCTGCGAAATAGATGAGAACGGCAAGCGGCTTTTGGAAATGGCAATAGATAGGCTCGGTCTTTCTGCCAGGGCATATACGAGAGTTTTAAAAGTTGCGCGGACAATAGCTGATTTGGAAACAGAGGAAAGGATTCAATCGCATCATTTGTCAGAGGCAATACAATACAGGAGTTTGGACAGGGGGATGGTGTAAGAAGAGAATAACTGTCAAGCCTTTCAAAAGAGCATTGGGATTTTGCCTTTGTGCCTTTGCCTATCCTTGATTTTTTTATTTCAACGAAATTTCAATCCTTGCCTTGTCTTCAATACCACATTCATGCCTCAGCCTTGCAAACGGTCCAATAGAGATATACTGCCCAATTTAGAAATGTCCTGTTTTTGCCAAAATTAAAATGTCCTCTTTATTATATAAGCGCTTTCTTTAACCGCTCTTTAATCTTCAATCTGTATAATGAGAGCCAATAAGATTTTATAGGTAGCGACATAAATTTGTAGTCTGCCGATTTATCGGCGGTTTTAAAATACGCCCATGGGGCACCCAACATAAGGTTGGGTCGGGCAAACTACAGCTACTTATTTTTGTTGTCCACTATAGATATACAACTAATTAATAAGGAGGTGATTGCAATGAATACACAAAAGTTAACCACAAGATTACTTGAGGTTTATGTGATTATTGCCCAGATAACAGTAGTAGCCGTGGTCTTCTCTATGGTGTAAATTAGGCTATGCTGCCGGCTGATAGTGGAAGCTGTCTTTTTCAGTATGCCAAATCAAGGCAAACTGGGACAGCTTCCCAATTTTGTATCCCATCTCAATCTACGTTTGAAAGAAGATATATGGCAAGAAAACTGACTAAAAAAGAAAAGGATATGCCATTTCATGAGGTATTATTCTATACTGATTTGCATACACTTATAAATCTTATAGAAAACAAACGGGTAACAAACACAGAAGATAATATCATAACAGAAACTAACGGCTTAAAAGAGCGGATCCTCTGGAACTAGATAAATTCTTTCCTTAACCACAAAAATGCGGTTGTATTTTTGGGGTTAAAAAGTGGATAATATCTGCTATTATGGAGCAATGGTTAAGGAGCATTACAACTGATGCGAATAATTCTGATTGAGGATGAGAAGCAGTTAGCCGACATCATCAGAAAGGGCCTTGAAGAGGAAGGCTACAGTGTAGATGCCGCTCATGACGGCGAGGAAGGGCTTTACATGCTTGAGAATTTCCCTGCCGATGCGGTTGTGCTGGATATCATGTTGCCGAAATTAGATGGGCTTTCGGTTTTGGGCAAGATGAGGAAAATGGGGATCAATACCCCCGTGCTGCTCCTTACTGCCCGGGACACCACCTCAGATAAGATAAAGGGATTGGATACCGGATCTGATGATTATCTGACAAAACCCTTTGAATTTGGCGAACTGCTGGCCAGGATAAGGGCGCTAATCCGCCGGAAGGCTGAGGTAAAAGAAGCGGTAATGCGGATAGCAGATATGGAGATAAATACTGCAAACCACGAAGTCAAACGGGCAGGCAGGCTTATTCCCTTGTCAGCCAAGGAATACGCCATACTGGAGTATCTGGCATACAAAAAAGATAATCTGGTCAGCAGAATTGAGATTACCGAACACATCTACAGCGAAGAGTTTGACCTGGATTCTAATGTTGTTGATGTATATATCAACTACCTGCGGAATAAGATAGACAAGGGATTTAAGAAAAAACTGATACACACCGTAAGGGGCGCCGGCTATATCCTGCAAGAAAAAGAAGAATAGGTCTGTCTGTCAATGTCCACATCCATAAAATTCAGGCTCATCGTATTGTTTCTTTCAGCCTTCTCCATAGTTTTTACAGGGCTGGGGTTATTCTTATATTATGAACTGGAAACGATTACCATCGGTTCTGTTGACCGCCACCTCCATTCTGAAGTCCAGTTTCTGGCCAGCTTTCTGAGAGAGGAAGAAAAGCACGGCCACATCGGGGGTGAACTGATTGAGTTGTCCAGCGCTGCCACTGGTGAATATGCCCTGCCGCTATCCGGCCACTATTATCAGGTTCTTTCCCAGGACGGCAAGATTATTGCCCGCTCCACTTCGCTTCCTGCTGCAAGCCCTGCGCTGCCTTTTGAGGGCGAAACATTAGAACCATACTATAAAATCATCACAGGGCCTGAAAATGAGCCCCTCCGCATGTTAACCCAAACTTTTCAACTCTCTGCCGGCACAATTACGATTCAGGCAGCAGACACCTTAAAAGAGGCCTACCATGTGTTTGATTCTTTCAGCAATATTTTGTTTATTATTTTTCCCATCGCCTTTGTCATCTCAGGAATAGGCATCTTTATTATAACAAACTGGTCATTCAGAGCATTAAACATATTTCATGCAAAGATTGGACAGATTACTGAAAAAAACCTGAACCAAAGAGTTGAATCGCAGAACATAGAGGCGGAGCTGAGACCCCTTGCGCAAAGTTTCAATACTATGCTGGGGCGCATAGAAGATGCCTTCACAAAACAGAAACAATTTCTTTTGGACGCATCCCACGAACTCAGAACACCTACATCCATTATAAAAAGCTATTGCGATGTAACATTAAAAAAGACAAGAAGTGAATTTGAATATAGAGAGGCATTAACAGTGATAAAAGACACCTCTTCAAAAATGACATCGCTTATACAAAAGATACTGGATGTCGCAAGACTTGAGGCTAACAATGTCTTAATAAAAAACGAGGTGGTGGATATTGGCTCTATCTTAAATAATGTCTACAAACTGATGCTCCCGATCGCAGAAGAAAACGGCATAGAGATTTTATTAGAAAACGGCAAAAAAGTTGAGGTTTCCGGCGATAAGGACAGACTGGCAGAACTCTTCATAAATCTCGTTGACAATGCAATAAAGTATAATAGAAAAGGCGGTAGGGTTATAATTTCAAGCGATATAAACAATGACTTTGCTGTCATAACCATTGCCGACACAGGTATTGGCATTCCCGAGAAAGACATGGATAAGATATTTGACCGATTTTATAGGGTTGATAAATCCAGAGGCGAGGTTGCCGGAGCAGGTCTCGGGTTAAGCATTGCAAAGTCAATCGTTGAAGCACACAGAGGCACCATAGAAGTGAAAAAGGGGGTGGAGACAGGAACTGAATTTAAAGTTATTCTTCCCCTGGTCAATCTGAAAAATTAAAATCTTTTATCAATAATCCAGGCACAATACATGCCCCCACATCATTCCACGGTATTGGAAATGCCTGCCGTTGGCTGGATATCGCCTCAACCCTTGAAAATGCCTCTAATATGGATTCTGTAAACCTCATATCCTCTATAGGATATTTGATTTTGCCATCTTCAATATAAAATGTTCCATCCCGCGTCATTCCTGTCATTGATGCTGTTTTTGTATCCAGAAGGCCATTTACATAGTGAAACCTTGTTACCATGATGCCTCTTTCAATCATTGCCGCCATCTCATCAATTGTATGCCCTCCCGCTTTTATAAATACATTTGACGGAAAAGGCCCTTCAACATCTTCCGGAATAAGAGCATGCCCTGTGGTTTTTCTTCTGTATTTTTTTGCAAGAAGCGTGTCAAAGGCAATACCTTTTGCTATGCCATTTTGTACAATATCCAATCGTTTTTTAGCCGCACCCTCGAAATCAAATGGCACCGGGAAACCGGATAAATCAGCGCCGTCATCGTATATGGTCATTTTCTTGCTCATAATCTTTTTCCCGATACTCTCTGCCATAAAACTTGTGCCATCAATAAATGACTCGGCGCCAAAACCTATATAAACAAGCCATTCAAGGATTTCATTTACTGCAGCAGGCTCAAGGATAACCGTATATCTTCCTGGTTTTAATTTCTTAGGTTTATTTTTGATAATAGTCTTTTCAAGGGCTATGGATAGGAGTCTTTTTGTATTTATATTTTTTATATTCCTCTCAAATTGGCTTGCAAAACCGGATGCAGAAACAGCTGATGTGATGAGGCTTATATGCGCAGATGTAAACGGCTGATATGCCATGATGCCATTTGAATTTGACAAGGCTAACTCGGTCTCCAAAGTTGACAATGCGCCGCCCGCCTTAACCCCCTCACCCTTCCCTCTCCCCTTGGGGGAGAGGATTAAGGTGAGGGGGCTTTTGGTTTCTGATTTTAGTTTCTTAAAAATATCATCAAGCATCTCTATCTTATCAGATATCGTAAAACTTGCAGTTTCAAAAAAGTGGGTTTTGAAATCAAAATATTTTGAAGGCTCTGGGAAAGAATCAAAAAATTTTAAAGGCTTTGACTGCTTTGCAATGGCTATTGCCTTTTTCAGACATCTTCTCAAATCCTCTATGTGCAGCGAGTTTGTAGATGCCATGCCGAGTTTTCTATCCAATAAAACCCTGAAATATATAGTTCTGTTTGACTCTTTTACATTCTGAATTATTTCTGAATTTGCAAATCGTGTAGTTGATGCGTGGCTACCAAGGTAAAGCGCCTCAGCCTGCCCTACGCCATATTCCCTTGCCTCGCGCGTCAGACTCTTGAGTAATTCTATTATTTTGTCTCTGCCTAACATTTCACTGCCCCTATTTTTACTCTATCAAACCTTGTCGGCGCTGCACCATGTCCAACCGATATAGACTGAATCGGGTCCCCCTTTCCGCAACTGTTTAATCCATACATCTGCCATTCTTCTTTACCGCATATCGCATTGCACGACTTCCAAAACTGAGGTGTTATGCCTGAATATACACAATTTTTAAGCGGTCTTGTGATTTTACCTTTTTTGATTTCCCATCCAATCTCCATTCCAAACTGAAAATTAAGCCTCAAGGTATCAATACTCCAACTCTTGTTTGTCTGAAGGAGTATACCGTCTTTTGTATCTGCGATTAAATCATTCAAAACACCTTGTTGCGGTTCAATATTTATATTGCTCATTCTTATAATTGGAATATTATTCCAGCCGTTTGCCCTCACGCTTCCATTTGACCCCTGCTTACTGCCTGCAGGGGCAGGCTTTTTTCCCACCTCCCACTTCCCACTTCCCACACTCAATCTTTTTGCTGTTTCCCTTGATGTGAGAAAATCTACAAACCTGCCGTTCTTTATAATATCAACCCTTTTTGACTTTGTTCCTTCATCATCATAAATATAACTTCCTGCGCCACCTTCAATGGTCGGGTCTGCATAAATATTTACGATTTTAGAACATATCTGCTTCCCAAGTTTATCAGGAGTAAGGAATGTTCCGCCGGCAAGGCTTATCTCCATACCCATTGCCCTGTCAAGTTCAACTGCATGGCCTATGGATTCGTGAATCTGTAAAGCCACCTGCGAGCCGCCCAGTATAACCATCTTTTCTCCGGATGGACATTCGTCTGCTTTTAAAAGCAGAATCGTCTCATCAATTACCCTGGGCGTATTTTTTAATATATCCATTTCAATAATCCGCTCATAACCCCCTTGTCTGAAAATGCCGTTATGCGAATCAGGGAATGACCTCACCTGAACATCGTTGCCGTCAACTGCAATGACTTTTATGCCTGCGCCGATTGTATAAAATTCCTGCTCAATAAAACTTCCCTCTGTATTTAAAAAGGTCTTGTGCGTCTTCTGAAAATCAAGGAAGCCTTCTATGGTGTGAATCTTTTGCAATGCCTGCCCCCGAATGCTTGTATCGGGGGTAAGATGCAAAGATGTTGCTTTGAGGATTGGAGAAAGTCTTTCTTCAAGAGGTATGATGAAAGGGTCAATCTGGTATGGCGCTTTGTATTTAATTCTGACAGGAGGGTTTTTATCTATTGCCCCTTGACCCTTGCCCCTTGACCCCTGTATTTTTGCTATCGCCTTTGCCTGAGATAACGCAGCATCCGCCATCTTTTTTGTCTCTGTCTCAGTCAAAAGAGAACTCGCTGCAAATCCCCATGCGCCTTTATACAAAACTCGTATGCCAAAACCTGTGTCAAGATTATCCCAGAGCCTGTCCACCTCTCCATCCCTCGCCATAACGCCCTCTGAAGCATTTTCCTCAAAACGAACATCAGTATATTCAACACCCTTTTTTTTGAGATAAGAGATGGTGTGCTGAAGGACGGGGATGAAGGTATGTTTTGGTAATGGGGAAAGGGTCATGTTATTAGCTCTACCAATCTGGGCATCTGTTCCACCATATAAAGCGGGATAGAAAGTATTTTGTCATAATAAGACAATTTGTCTTGCGAAAAACGTATTCCTAACCTTGATTTTTTCTCATCAATAAACATCCTTAATGATTTAAGCCTGCCTTCTTTGCCTGATTTTACCTCTACCGGAAAAATATCCGCCCCGATATTTATTACATAATCAACCTCTGCCATGCTGCCCCTTTTCTCCCTTGCCCAAAAATAAAGGCTGACTTGCTGATGCCTATCTGAATATACTGTCAGCTCCTGCCCAACAAAATGCTCAACCACAGCGCCAGCATTTATCTGCATAAAATCCTCTTCAATGCTTAATCTCCCCTGCAAACCGCAGGAATTTTGCATCAATCCAACATCAAGAAAATTCAATTTGAATTTTTGTTCATTTATTTGCGCGCCGAGAGGAAGCCCTGAAGCCTTAGTTAAATATATTGGCCTAACTACCCCGGCAAGGGTCAGCAGGTTCAGGGCGTTTTTCAGGTCTCTTGAGCGGGTGTCCGGATCAATGCTTGAATATTTTATCCTTTGGCCTACAAGGCGGGGTGCAGTATCAAATACCTGTTGCAGATATTTATGCTGAGAAATCTTTGCATATTTTCCGAAATCACTCCTGTAGGTCTGTAAAAGCCTGTCTGTATCCTCTGGCAATTCATCAAATCCTTGCTGGATAAGTATTCGTTCAGTGCCGCAGGCATTCCGCCGACAATGATGTATGTGCGAAGCAGTTCAAGAAGTTTATTATGGATAACATCGTCTATTGCGTCGGCTAATTTAACTTCCGAAAGAAATTTTCTTAAATTCTGGTTGTCTGTGGCATCAAGATATTCAGAAAAGGACAATGGCTCTAAATAAAGGAATTGGACCCTTCCGACAGGCATCTTAAAGTCAGGGCTTCTCATGGCGAATTCAAGAAGAGAGCCTGCTGCAATAACCGCCAGTCTCGGCATTTTCTCCTTAAAGTATCTAAGGGACATTATCGCCTGCGGACACTCTTGTATCTCGTCAAGGAACAGCAGGGTATTATCTTCTTTAATCTGCACACCAAGAAGCAACTGGAGTTTATTGATAATTTCAGAGGGGTCAAGTGTTTTAAAACACTCTTTTAACTGAGGCTGGAACTCAAGGTTAACTACAACAGTGTTTTGAAAGTGGTTTTTCCCGAATGTCTCAACAAGATAGCTTTTGCCGACCTGTCTGGCGCCCCTGATTATTATAGGGTAACGTCCTTTTTGTGATTTCCAAGATATCAGCTCTTTTTCTATATCCCTACGCATTAATATCACCACTTAGCCATTATTTGGCTAAAATACAGGGTAATTGTAGTCTTGTTTTGGCTAAAATACAAGCATATTTATTACTATGCTTCCCCTCCACAATCTCAATCTCTTCTGGCGTGAGGTCATAAAGTTTATATACCATTTCATTAATCTGCCGCTCAAGGGCGGAGGTGTCGGCGTTGGGGTCTTTCTTTTTGGCAGCGAGGATTTGGTCAACGAGGGTGATGAAGGGCTGACTATTATGCGACTACTAACTCAACAGGTAAAGGTCTATCAATGCCGACTGTTTTGCTGACATAAAGTTTTTCAATGCCAATTGTCTTTCCATTCCTATCCTTTTTGAGGATAATACCTTCTCCTGCCTCTTCGCATGTAACTTCATCTTCAGGATTTCCAAACCAAATATCCATTGTATCAGACTCGTTGTTATAATAAACTTTTACCTTGTCCATATTACATCTCCTTCCTTTACCTTATCGGCAGGGTATGCAGTTATTAAAAAACCTTCCATTCCTGCGTGTTTGACAACTACGCAATAAAGTCTATCATACTGTTTGTAATAAAGAAATATGTCTTTACCTATTTTGCTTTGTCTGATTTCATCAGGCATTTGCAAAACAGACTTTACAATACCCTCCTTATTTTTCATTACAGGATGTTTGATTGTAATAAGGTATTCCCAATACTGAACTGTTGTTCTTACATCAACACCAAGAGGCGTATTTACAGAAAAGTAAATTTCCGTTTTCATTTCTTCCCCTCTACAACTGCAATCTTTGCCTTCTGTTCTGAAAGATAATGTGTCTGCGGCGTTTCTCTATTGCAAGACAGAAGAAAAGTGCCTGTTCTCATTAAAAACAAATGCCAATGTAAACAACGAATATAAGCCATTCTCCAATAATTAGAACCGTCCCCGTAAACTATACGTAAACTATAAGAACCGTCCCCGTAAACTATAGAATCATGTTTTCAGCAATCTTTCGAAAGGGAATATCCTTGAGTATAAGGTAGAGGTCAACGAAGTCTCTTTTAGCCCCTCTCTGCGCAATAGCCATTACCTTCATGGCTGCAATGTCTATTATTCCGGCAATATCAACCCCTTTCCAATGGAGTTTCTTGTCAAGAAATGGATAGGGATAATAAAGCATGGAAACCTTCACTTCATTAACCATTGCAGTTACTAAGAACTAACATGACAAAGCCGCATAAAATTGCATATGCACAGGAAGGGGCATGGAAGAAACTTTTAACAATATGCGGCATTTTCTGCAATCTCCTCATTACGCGTTTAACCGTATTTTTGAGTTCAGCCTTAGTCTGTG
>JACRNJ010000039.1 GCA_016219285.1 Deltaproteobacteria bacterium | reverse complement strand
GCATTCACACATCTATGCTGCCTGAAGAGGCAGGCCGGTATGCAGACAGCGTGGTTATCGGCGAAGCAGAGAATATCTGGCAAGGACTGCTGCAGGATTTTAAAAATAACGAACTCAAGAAGGTTTATAAAAGCGGCTTTCCTCCTGACCTTACACAATGCCCAATGCCAAACCGCAGTCTGCTTAAAAATAATAAATATCTGCTCCATATTGTTCAGACAACAAAAGGATGCCCATTCTTCTGTGAATTCTGCTCTGTTCATGCATTTGACGGCACAAAGATAAGGCACCGTTCTCCGGAGCAGGTGATAGCTGACATTAAAGAGACACAAAAAGACGGCATCCGTGAAAGGAAAAAGGCCATCTTCTTTGCGGATGATAACATTGTTGCCGACAGGAAATATGCAAAAGTCTTTTTCAAGGAATTAGCTCCACTTAACATAAGCTGGTCGTGCCAGGCAAGCCTGAATGTGTCAAAGGACGAAGAGATACTTATGCTCATGGCAGAAAGTGGCTGCGGCGGAATCCTTATTGGCTTTGAGTCCATAGCTGAAGACAACCTGAGGCAGATGAATAAAAAAATAAACCTGACACAGGATTTTAGCCAAGCCATACAAAATATACATTCCCATGGCATACTTGTGCAGGGGTCTTTCATTGTCGGCCATGACAATGATAACTTAGATAGCTTCCAGAGGCTGGCAGACTTCATAAATAAAAACAATATGCTCTTTGCACTAATCAGCATACTTACGCCATTCCCGGGCACAGGTCTTTTTAACAGGATGGAAAAGGAAGACAGGCTGCTGCATAAAGACTGGGATAAATATGATTCAAAGACCGTTGTTTACAAACCGAAAAATATAATGCCGCTTGAACTTAAAAAAGGGTTTATCCATGTGTATCTGGAGGTCTACTCGTTCAAATCCATCTATAGAAAACTCGCCCATTTCTGGGAAAAAGATTTCTGGCAAGACCAAAACAGAAGGAGCCCAATTAAATTCAAATACAGGATACTGTTTGCCATGAGGCTTATAACCTATATGCTCACCTTTAATATTGAGCGCATCAAGTTTATCTTCAGGATTCTGCCGTGGGTATTTGACAAAAGGGTTAGAATATCCACAATTATTACTCTGATGGCTTATAATGATTATGCTTACAGTCTCAAAGAAGAATAAAAAATAGAAATAAGAAAAAGTCAGAAATAAGAAATTAGGAAAAACCTCAACACTCGTTTCTCACTTCTCATTTCTAATTTCTGTGTTTTTAAGGAGGCATACCTTGGAAATCAGAACACGATTTGCGCCAAGCCCGACAGGCTACCTTCACATAGGCGGAGCAAGGACAGCCTTGTTTAACTGGCTCTTTGCAAGGCACCACAATGGAAAATTTATCTTAAGGATTGAAGACACTGATGTGGCAAGGTCTACAGAGGAATCAACTCAGGCAATTCTTGATGGAATGCAGTGGCTTGGATTGGATTATGATGAAGGCCCCTACTTTCAGAGCAAGAGGTTTGACCTTTACAGGGAACATGCATATAAACTTCTTGAAACAGACAAGGCATACAAATGCTACTGCACTGCTGAAGAACTGGAGCAGAGGCGCAAAGATGCAATGGCTCAGGGCAAAACTCCAAAATATGACGGCAGATGTAAAAGTCAGGGGGCAGGGGCCAGGGTGCAGGGGGCAAATGACAAACCGTTTGCAATACGATTCAAGGTATCTCCGGGGACGACGCTGGTTAAAGATATTATTAAAGGCAATGTTGCGTTTGATAATAATGAGATAGATGATTTGATAATACTGAGAAGCGACGGAACGCCTACATATAACCTCTGTGTTGTTGTTGACGACGCAACCATGAATATAACCCATGTTATAAGAGGCGATGACCATCTGAATAATGCGCCCAAGCAAATCCTCTTATATGAGGCACTTGGCTATCCAGTGCCTGAGTTTGCCCATCTGCCAATGATTCTCGGCTCTGACAAAACAAGACTCAGCAAACGCCACGGCGCCACATCAGTTATGGCGTATAAAGAAATGGGGTATCTGCCGCATGCACTTGTAAATTATCTTGCAAGGCTCGGCTGGTCTCACGGAGACCAGGAGATATTTACCATTGAAGAACTTACAGAAAAATTCTCTTTTGAAAATGTAGGCAAATCATCCGGCGTATTCAATCCTGAAAAACTCCTGTGGCTCAATCATCATTATATAAAAGAGGCTAAGACGGATGACCTGGCAAAGCTGCTTGAGCCGTTTCTTGAGGTAAAGGGGTATGCTGTAGGGACAATTCATGAATTGTCCCTACCCAACATTGTAAAAACCGTGCAGGAAAGGAGCAAGACCTTTGTGGAGATGGCCGATGCCGCTGAATTTTATTTTAAGGAAAATATTGTGTATGAAGAAAAGGCTGCTCAAAAGTTTTTAACCCCTGATATGATAGAGATATTTGAAGCGATACGAACAAGACTTGAGAATGTGACAACCTTTTCCCATGAAGCCATAGAGACTGTATTTAATGGTATAATAAATGAAAAGGGTATGAAGCTCGGCAAAGTTGCTCAGCCCGTAAGAGTTGCATTGACAGGCGGAACAGTAAGTCCGGGCATCTTCGAGGTAATAGAAAATTTTGGAAAAGAGAAAACTGTTGAAAAGCTAAAAAAAGCAATTGCATTTATAAAACAAAAAGGTTAATAATCTCCACCTCTCTACCCTTCGGCAATCTCGTGGCAGATCTGTCTAAGCCAATATTTCCATCAGTTGCCTGACCATCTTATCCCTGTGCGTTGCCTGCCAGTAAAGCCTGCTGCATGAAGGGCATATTTTGAACGAATCCTGCGTTTCATAAACATATTGCGGCATTTTTGTCTTGACCAGTTCCCTTTCAATATCCTTTAATAGTATGTTACAAATCAAGCATCTTGTCAAAAGACCTGTAAAAGGGTCAATGGAAAAGTGTTTTACTACTTGTTTGACCTGCTCCTTATAGCTGTCGCTATGAATAAACAAATGGTTATTTTTTGCCTTCCTTCTCCTTATAAGCAAAGTATCTCTGGTAAGAATAATGCGCCCACTGCTGTATGCCCTTTCTACCAACTCTTTATCTGATATACTTGAAAAATATTCCACATCGCATCCCATTATCCTTAACCATTTGGCAAGCTTGCCAAGCATCGCATCGGCTATAAATCTGTATTCCATGTTTCAATCCGCTTATTATTCTTCTCCTCAATCCTCGGCAATAAGCCTGAATTGCCCCAATGCTGATTCAAGGTCTTCTGTTATCTCGCGGGCAACAACATCAGGCACAGGAAGGTTTTCGGACTCCTCAAGGCTTTCGTCCTTAAGCCAGAAGATATCAAGGTGGAGGAGTTTGCGCCTTGTTGTCTCTCCTGCTCCGCCTTCAAAAAGCACATTGTCAGGTATACCCACAGCCGCCCTTCCATGCTGTTTGAGAAGGTATTTTATATTCTATTTTGACATTTGATATTGTATTTTGTATTGTATATTATGGAGATTTTATGAAGAAAAAGGTAATAAATACTGATTATGCACCTAAGGCAATAGGACCATATTCACAGGCTGTAAAGGCAAATGGTTTTATATTTGTTTCAGGTCAAATACCAGTAGACCCTGTTACAAGTGAAATTATAAAAGGAGATATCGGAGAGCAGACAAGGCTGGTTCTGAAAAATATAAGCGGTATTCTTAAGGCCGCCGGTGCTGACCTTAATGATGTTGTAAAAACCACAGTTTACCTAACGGATTTAAAGAACTTTGCTCATATGAACCAAATATATGGAGAATTTTTCACAGCCACTTTTCCTGCAAGGGCAACTATAGAAGTCAGTAGTCTTCCTAAAGGGGTTAATGTTGAGATAGAAGCAATAGCAATTGACAGGGGAATCAGGTAGGAGCAGTCTCCTGACTGTGATTTGGCCGCCAATAAAAGATAGAAGTTGGCTGTTAAAATATTTTATGCTGCCTTTGTTACAGCGCCTGACCTCATACATCTGGTGCAGATGCGTACCCTTTTTGTTTGCCCCTTGTAAATAATCCTTGCCGTCTGAAGATTGGGATTTCTGCGTCTCCTAGTCTTATTATTTGCATGGCTTACGTTGTTGCCAAAATCAGGGCCTTTACCACATATTGCACAAACCATTGACATGTCTGCAACCTCCATAGGATAATAACTTGAGATTTTTATCATATCTTGAAACCAATTGCAAGTGTTTTTATAAAATGCCTCCAGAATTATCACAATTAAATCTCATTTCTAGTGGGTTTAATAGTCAGTGGAGGAGCTTAAATTGCTGTTATCATGAATGAAGCGAAGCAATTTTGTCTTTATATATAACACGTATGAGATTTTTTATAAGGTGTAAAATGAGGGAGACAAAGATCGTCTTTTTTATCACATGTTTTGCATTTGTGTTGTTGTTATTATTTATGTATCTGCATTTTGCAAAAGATACTGCTGGGTACAAAGGAGATACCGGCAATGCAGATGCAATAGTTGTGCTTACTGGAGGGCTAGGCAGGCTTGATAATGGTCTTGAGCTTTTTGAAAAAGGGAGGGCAGCCTATCTTATAATTGCTGGCGTGGATAAAGATGCAAGTTTTGAATCCATATTTTTTAAAAGGGCTGGGCGTCCATCTAAAGGGCAGGTTTGGTTAGACACAAAGAGGGTTATCCTGGAAAAACATTCTACAAGCACATACGAAAATGCCAAAGAGGTAAAAAAGATTATTGAAACAATGAATATAAAATCAATAATCCTTATAACATCTTTTTATCACATGAAAAGGGCGTCATATATTTTCCGCCGTATATTGCCAGCAGAGGTAGGTATACATTTGTATCCTATTTCAACCCCTAATTTTGATGAAATGAGATGGTGGAGAGGCAGAGGGCCGATTCTGTTAGCCGTAGAGTTTTTAAAGTTCTATTGGTATAGATTCTGGATATAAAAAAACAGTCATTAGTCAAGAGTCAGAAGCAGTAGATTTTTAGCTTCTGACTTTTGACTTTTTTATGACTTCTGACTGTTATTCAGGCAGGTTATACCCTTTGCCTGCAAACTGTATATTTGCAGGGTCTTCACATCGTGGCGGAGATACCGCGTGTACAGCGTCGCATTTAGGACATTTAGCCACAAAGGTTTTCATAACAAACCTCTCGCCGCAGCCTTGACATTTAGCATCTAACCCCCCATTTGGAATAGGGGCATTTCTTACAGCTCCGCCATGAGCGTTATAGACAAACTCAACCAATTCCAAACCTTCTGAAAATGGTCCTGCACCAGTAGAGCAGCTCCCGCAATCACCCATTTGAAACCTCCTGTTATTATAGGAGGCTGTTGCTACCTTTTTCAACAGCCTGCTAGTCTCTTTTTTTTCCACACATTCCAGTTGTGGAATGGTTGATAGTCTAACCTATCTCTTTTAAAAAATCAAAACATTTTAAGTTTCCCCTTTTTTTAAGCCTCCCCTGCCCCAGCAGATAAATCATGACTTTTAATCTTCCTTTTACTTGCCACCCTATATTTCATCTGCTATATTTAGCACATTATAAGCTTATAAAAAGATGATATAAAATTAAAAAGTATAATGATTTACCCGCAGCAAAAAAGATTTTGTCTTTTACTGAATCTACTAACGGCAGCCTTACCCCAAAAAGGAGGGACTAACATGATTGAAAAGGTAAAAAATTTTATTAATGGCGAATGGATAGATTCGGCTGATAGAAAGACCCTTAAAAGCATCAACCCTGCAGATATATCGGACACAATAGGCGTTATTCCTCGTTCTGGACCAAAGGATATAGATATGGCTGTTGCAGCAGCGCGCAATGCCTTTGAAAAGTGGCGGCTTACGCCTGCGCCAAAAAGGGGCGGGATAATACTCAAGGCAGCGGAAATCATTGTTAAAAGAAAACAGGAACTCGGTGAACTTGTCACAAGGGAGATGGGCAAGGTATTGGCAGAAGGCCTGGGCGATGTTCAGGAGGCAATAGATATGGCGTATTACATGGGCAGTGAGGGCCGAAGACTTTCCGGCGAAACAGCGCCATCTGAGCTGCCCAATAAAGACTGTAAATCCATCCGTGTTCCAATCGGAGTTTTTGCCATGATTACGCCGTGGAACTTTCCTGTAGCCATACCTGCATGGAAGATATTTCCTGCGCTTGTCAGCGGCAATACGGTTGTATTTAAGCCGTCAAGCTATACGCCTGTATGCGCTGCAAAATTGGTGGAGATACTCGTTGAGGCAGGTATTCCGGACGGCGTTTTAAATCTTGTACATGGAACAGGTGAAGAAATTGGCGAGTATCTTGCAACACATCCAAGAGTTGACGGTGTTTCTTTCACAGGGTCAACTGCTGTTGGAGAAAAGCTATCAAGGATGTGCAGCGCCCTTGATAAAGAAATATCTTGCGAGATGGGCGGCAAGAACGCCATAATTGTTATGGATGATGCAAAACTTGATTTGGCAGTTGAAGGCGCAATATGGGGAGGCTTTGGCACAACAGGTCAGAGGTGCACTGCGGCAAGCCGGGTGGTAGTGCATGAGGCAGTTTACAATAAGTTTATTGACATGTTCACAAAAGCTGCCTCAAAGTTAAGGCTCGGTAACGGCCTTTTAAAAACAACTGATGTGGGGCCTGTGATAAATAAATCGCAGATGCAGAAAATATTAAACTATATTGAGATTGGCAAGAAAGAAGGCGCAAGGCTTGTTATCGGAGGCAAGGCATATAAAAAAGGGGTGTGCGCCAACGGCTATTTCATAGAACCAACCATATTTGCCAATGTAAAAGAGAAGATGCGTATTGCGCAGGAAGAGATATTCGGCCCTGTTGTATCTGTAATAAAGGCACATGGGTTGGAAGATGCCATAAGAATTGTAAACCATGCGAAATACGGCCTTTCATCTGCAATATACACGCAAGATGTAAACAACTCTGCTATTGCAGAAAGGGATTTAGATACAGGGCTTGTTTACATAAATGCCTCTACAATAGGCGCAGAGATACAACTGCCGTTCGGCGGCACAAAGAAGAGCGGGCTTGGCCATAGAGAAGCCGGCGGAAGAGGCGGGGCAATTGATATGTTCACAAAGTGGAAGGTGGTTTACAGGGACTTTAGCGGCAGACTTCAGAAGGCGCAGATTGATAATAAGGAGTAACGGCTTATTATGTAATTTTCTGTGTATAATTGGGCGTAAATTAAAGGGCATTGTCATTTATAGAACAATGCCCTTTAATTTTTGCGATATGCAGAATGCCCATTGCGCCGCTGCAATTTCTACTTCTTTTCCTCTTTTTTCTCTTCTTTCTTTTCTTCTATGTCACTATAAAAAATCAATAAAACCAAAAGATCTGAAGTAAATTCTAAATCCAATTCTTGACCTGACTATAAAAAGATTATAATCTGTTTTTATGCTGATGGAGCCGTGCAATATGAATCCAATTGATGTATTTCACAGGTTATATTCTCAGCCGCACTCCTTTTTGCTGGATAGCTGCGGTTTAAACAGATATTCCTTTGCAGGCGCAAACCCATTTGTTCTGCTCAAGGCACAAGATAATAAAGTAGAGATTAATAAAGATTCTACCTGTAGAATTTTAACAGGCAGTATATTCTCTGCCTTAACCTCTTTACTCAATGAATTTAATCCTTTCTCTCCCCCATTTAGCAAAGGAGGGCACACGGGTGAATTCGGGTTTCCCTTTCAGTGCGGCGCTGTTGGTTATTTTGGATATGAATTAAAAAACCAATTAGAGCGGCTTCCAGAAAAACGCACTGCGGAGCCAAACATTCCTGATTGTATTTTAGGCCTATATGATACAATTTTTGCATACGACCACAAGATAAATAAGGGCTATGTTATTTCATCCGGCCTTCCGGAAAAAGACAGCAAAACTAAAAAGCTGCTGGCCAAAAAAAGGATGAAACAATTTCTTGACATTATTAATCAACCGCAAGTAGGGTGGGCTCTGTCCACCAAAAAACACGCTGGCAAAATGGTGGGCATAGCCCACCCTACAACTGGGGGCTGGGGGCTGGGAAAAGCGAACATGGAACAGCAGAGAGAACACCCCAACCCCATAACTTGTATTAAATCAAATTTTACCAAAGATGCTTATATGGATGCAATTAAGCAGGCGCAGGGCTATATTGCCTCCGGCGATATATATCAGGCAAATTTGTCTCAAAGACTTACCATGGATTTCCACGGAGACCCTCTTCTTTTCTATTCACAGTTGAGAAAAATAAACCCTGCTCAATTTGGGGCATTCCTTAATTACAGGGAGTTTCAAGTAATATCCAATTCGCCGGAAAGATTGCTTAAACTCAGTAACGGCATTGCAGAAACATGTCCGATAAAGGGCACAAGGCCGAGAGGTAAAAACCCAAAAGAGGACAAAATTTTTATTGAAGAGCTTAAGCAAAGCTGCAAGGAACTGGCAGAACACATAATGATTGTAGATTTAGAGAGAAATGATTTGGGAAAGATTTGCGAATATGGGTCAATAAAGGTGCGGCCTCTGCAAAGAATAGATACTTATGCTACACTACATCATATGATATCCACTGTTAAAGGAAAAATAAAAGACGGAATAACACCTGTGGAGTGTATAAAATCTGTATTCCCAGGCGGCTCAGTAACCGGCGCCCCCAAGATAAGGGCAATGGAAATAATAGAAGAACTGGAATCAGCGCCACGCGGCATATACACAGGGGCAATCGGATATATGGATTTTCGCGGCAATATGGATTTGTCAATGGCCATAAGAACCGCTGTCTTAAAGGACAATCGGTTGTATCTAAATGTCGGAGGCGGTATTGTCGCTGATTCTAATCCAGAGGCAGAGTATGAAGAAACCATGTTGAAAGCCAGCGCCTTTTTTAAGGCAATTAAAATGACAGGAGAGATGATGTAAGATGTGGGATCTGCTATATGGGAAAATCTTTGCTTTATTTATCCCATATCACATATCGCAGCCTATTATCCCGTATTTTTATGAATAACATAGTTTTCCTTAAAGGTCGTTTTTTGCCGGCAAACGAGGCATCGGTATCCATATTTGACAGAGGGTTTACCTATGGAGATGGGCTTTTTGAAACAATGCGTTCATACGATGGAACGATATTTGCCTTAGACCTTCATTGGGAACGTTTAACAGAGAGCGCCAGAACAATTGAGATACCCTTCAGACAGAGCAAAAAATATTTGTCAGACTCTCTTCAGAAATTACTTGAACTAAACAAACTAACAATGAGTGATGCCTATATAAAAGTAATCATAACAAGGGGCATGGATTATGGCAGATTAATGCCTTCCAAATCGTTGAAACCTACCATAGCAATCATAGCAAAACCGTTAGATGTAAAAAAGGTTAAGTATTATAAGTACAAAGGTATGGGCGCTATTTTTTTAAGCAATACAACAAGACCCCTCCCCCACGTAAAATCTTTAAACCTTCTGGCAAATATTATGGGGTTGATTGAGGCTAATAAAAGCAGGATGCAAGAGGGAATACTTACCAACGGTAGCAAAATACTGGAGGGGATTATCACAAACATATTTATTTTTGATGGAAAAGGCATTAAAACTCCTCCAGTAAAAGATGGCATTCTCCCTGGAATTACACGAAGGCTTGTGATTGATCTGGCAAAAAAACAAGGTATAAAAATAGGCGAAGTTTGTTTAACCAAAACAGATTTAAAAAACAGCACCGAGGCATTTCTTACCAATTCTATAATGGAAATCGTTCCCCTTGTAAAGATAGGAGATAAATTAATCGGTAGTGGAAAGGCTGGCGCAGTAACCATGAAGTTGCAGCAAGCCTACAAACAGATGGTGTTAAAACAGCCGCAAGATAGACCTTGATTTTTTTGTAAAACCTGCAAGTTGACTGCCAGACAACACACCCCTAAATCCCCTCTCTTGCCTCTCTTGCCTCTCTTGTGCCTCTCTTGGGTCAGACTTACTTATAGACATTGGCGATTAGCCATGCAGAAAAGAAAACAAAATAATTTTCAGTTCATTAAATGAGAGTAAACAAATATCAATAAGTAAGTCTGACCCCGCTACGACCAATCTCAAATACAAAGATTTGACTTTCATATAAATACGATAAGTTTTAAATAAATGCCTATTCTAAAAAAACATACCGCCGAAAGGACATCTGAATCGGCCTTAGCCTCAGAACATAGCCAGAGGCTTAAACAACTCGCCACATTCAGCGAATTAGGCAAGGCGATTACATCAACCTTTGATTTAAAGGAAATTTTGAATATTGTAATGAAAAAGACAGGAGAATTGCTCCAGCCTAAAAATTGGTATCTCCTCCTTGTGGATGAGGAAAAGAATGAGCTTTCTTTTGAAATAGCTGTGGGAAAAGGCGCTGGCAAGATAAAGAATATGAGATTAAAGATTGGGGAAGGGATAGCCGGCTGGGTGGCCAGAGAAAAGGTACCTCTCCTTGTGCCTGATGTTAATAAAGACCCCAGATTTTGTAAAAAAACAGATGAACCCGGCGAATTTGCTACAAAATCAATAATAGCTGTGCCTTTAAGAAGCAGAGGTAAATGCCTTGGTGTAATAGAGCTCATAAATAAGATGTCTGAGCCGGGCGGTTTCAAAGAGGAAGATATCATGGTTCTCACTACCCTTGCTGACTATACCGCAATTGCAATAGAAAATTCTAAATTTTTCCAAAAGATTCAGGAGTTAACAATAACAGATGACCTGACAAAACTGTATAATGCAAGATATCTATACCGATTCCTGGATTATGAGGTGGAAATGGCAAAGCGGTATAATAGCAATGTTGCCATGATTTTTATTGACCTTGATAAATTTAAAGAGGTAAATGATGTCCATGGACACCTGATGGGCAGTAAATTACTGACTGAAATAGCAAAACTAATTTCCGGCGATCTGCGGAAGATTAATATTGCGTGCAGATATGGCGGTGATGAATTTGTGATAGTATTGCCGCAAACATCTAAACAGCAGGCATATCAGGTTGCGGAAAAACTAAGGGCAACAATTGCTAATCATATCTTTTTACAAGACGATGGATTAAATCTTCATTTGACCGCCAGTTTTGGCGTGGCTTCCATACCAGATGATGCACATGAAGCGGCACAGCTTATTCAAATGGCCGATCAGGCTATGTATAGTGTAAAAAGCAAGCAGAGGAATGTTGTTGGGATGGCATGATTGAGATTTACGAATTACGATTTATGATTTAAAATCTTTAAAATCTGAAATCGTAAATCTACAATCGTAAATCTTTCATGGGAGGGCTTATGAAAAATACCTTAACAATTACAACGTTATTGTTTATCTTTATTGTTTTACATGCATGCGCATCAATATCATCAATATCAATATCATCCACAAAGATTAGATCGGAAGGCAATAAAATAACAAAGGAGCAGGTTGAAGAGATAAAGCCTGGAATAACAACAAAAAATGCAATTACTGACACCTTTGGCCCGCCACAAAAGACAGATTCAAAAACAGACGGTACCGAGATATTAATTTATACTTATGTTGAGAAGAAGATACCTGCATATTTTGGAGAATTTATAGTCAACGAGAGACAAAGCCGTGTCACAACAATAACTCTTGAAATCACGATTAAACATGGTTTGGTTTTGTCATATAATTTCAAAAGACAGGAAGAGTAATAGGAAGTTGCAAGTTTCAGGTTGCAAGTTATAAGACAAACGTTGAAAGGTTTAAGCCAGAAAATACATTTGTATTTTCTGGCACCTTGTATCTTGAAACCACTGCTGTCCAAGATAATCTAAATTCATAAATCCCTTCCGCATAAAACAAGGCTTTTAGACAGGTGAATACGCATTTTCAAAATCAGGTTACCCTCTTTGTTTGTTGTATGCCTCATTATGCTGTCCAATTAAATCCCCTTTAATGATAACTGCTCCAT
>JACRNJ010000041.1 GCA_016219285.1 Deltaproteobacteria bacterium | reverse complement strand
TTTCTGCTACTTTACACATAAAACCATTATACATAGTATTTTACATAAGTAAAGTTATTTATGTAACACTACACTAGCTATTTAACAACCGCACCCCTCCACTTATTCATACCGCCCTTAAGGTTATACACTTCTTTATAATTGTTCTTTACAAGGATAGCGCTGAGTTCATCACCCATAGGCCCTCCGTGACATACAAATACAATGCGGTTGTTAGGGGGAAGTTCCTTTAATATCCTTGATTTTGCAGGACCATAGGGAATATTGATAGCCCCCTTTATATGTCCGGCTGCAAACTCATAAGACTCTCTGACATCCACAATTATCATAGGTTTGCCGTCTGACATCATAGCCTCCATCTCTTTACCATCAATCAGTTTGTAGTCTGCTGCAAAAGATATGAAAACAGCAGCTGCCGTCCATATGAAAACAAGTAATCCTGAGAATAAAATCTTCTTCATTGGAAACACCTCTCTTTTTGATTTTGCCACAAGTCTATCACATATTTTTGATAAAAAATTGTAAATGTGATTAGAAGTAAAAGCTATTTTATTATTCACTGCATTCTGCATATCATCTCAAACCTTTTTCTCCTTAAGAAACGGCCAAGGTTTAGTGTAAGCGACTGTAGCGGCCTTTTATTTCCTGCCCGCAGCAACCTTTTTGATATGGAAGGAATGGAATAAAAATATTTATAAGCAAATATCAGACCGCTCATAAGCTCCTCGGAAGTCAGCTTCGGATGTTTAAACACCACATGATTGGCATCGTATTTATCCCACTCCGTATGAAGGAGTCTGCCTGCCTCCTTCATCTCCTGAAATAATTTTGTGCCCGGCAGAGGCGTAAGTATATAAAAATTTGCCGCATCCAGCTTTGCGTCAATTGCAAAATCCACAGTATCCTTAAATACATTTTTATCATCCTCGCCAAGACCGAAGATAAACGACCCGAATATGTTAATGCCTGCATCGTGTACCTTGTTGAAAGATTCCTTATACTGCCTGACCTTGTTAAATGATTTTCTCATCTGCGCAAGATTTTTTTCGGATATGGACTCTATGCCTATAAATATCCACTGGCAGCCGCTTTCAGCGGCCAGTTTTAGGAGTTCCGCATCATTTGCAATCAGGCTGTCCCCCTGACACGACCACTTTTTTCTAAGTGGAATCATCTCCCTGAATAATTTTTTTGCGTATACCTTGTTGCCATACAAATTGTCATCAGCAAAAAAGACCATCCTCCCAGAGAGCGATTTCAATTCCTCTATTACCTCAGGTATCGGTCTGTATCTGAAGCCCTTGCCCCAGAATGTTGTTACAGAGCAGTAGTGGCAGTCATGCGGACATCCACGCGAAGCCATAAGCAGACTGCTTGAGAAATATCTATCCCGTTTTAACAAGTCCAGACGAGGTTTCGGCAGATTTACCAATGTATGCTGGCCTGTACCTTTATATATCTTTTTTAACCTGCCATGTATAAAATCTTCCAGCACAATCGGCCATACATCCTCCGCCTCGCCCAAAACAATAGAGTCTGCATAATTTGCCGCCTCCTCGGGCAGCATTGAAACATGTATTCCACCGAGTATTACAGGCACACCCCTTTTTCTGAACTCCTGAGCTATCTCATAGGCGCGGGGGGCAAGCGCCGTCATGGTGGTTATCCCTACCAGGTCTGGCTTGGTGTCAAAATTAATATCCTCTATATTATCATCTGCAATGGTGATTTCAAAACGATTGTCAGTCAGACCGGCAATGGTAGGAAGGCTTAATTGCGGAATAGGGTATATCCCCTTGTTTCTGTTATCTCCGAGATTTTTTTTATGTGCAGGATATATTAATGTAAGTCTGTATTTCAAGGTAATGTTTTATTAAAGTCATCAATATATTGCGGCTATTCTAACGACTTCATATACTCCTGCCATTCCATTGGGAGCAGATATTTCTTCCTGTTGTTACAATCCTTGCAGGCGGGAACAATGTTGCCTTTTGCGCTTTTGCCTCCACGAATTATAGGCACAATGTGGTCCATTGTAATCTCGGCAGGATAAACTTTCTTGCCACAATAATAGCATACACCAGCGCTTCGTTTCTTATGCCACCACTGGCTGCCTCTTAATTCCCGGGCCATTGTCTTCTCTCTTTTTATATCTTCTTCGGTTACCCATGGTATATAATATTTTTCTACCATATTCCAGATTATGCTATTAGCACAAATCCCATAAAATGTGAAGCAGAAATGTTTTTAGTTAATACAGAATATTAGTTGCTTTATATTAGCTACCTGACCTCTAACGACGTCTCAAGTTCAATCGGATTTGTAAGACAATAGACAGCAGGACACCTCTTCTTTGCCATTTCTTCTAATTCCAGCAGCTTGTTTTTAGGCGCATCGCTTTCCACCTGGAGTATAAACTTCACCCTTTCTGCTATGGGGTTGTCTGAAAGCCCAAACACCTTTGAGAAGTCAATATAACTCTCGGCCGTTACCTTAAGCTTTTTCAGGCTTATCCCCTCCATTGCTGCAAGGGTTGCAAATGTCGCAGCATAACAAGACGCAGAACCATAAAGGCAGTATATCATCGGCCCTGGCTGCTGGCCGCCGCCGCCAAGAAAAGTCGGCTGATCTGCCATGAGCTTAATCTTCCCGTTTTCAAATTCTATGGCAGCGCTAAACTGCGGCCCCTCTGCCAAATTCCACTCCCCCTCTATCCTGTTTGTCTTTTTTGCCTTTGAAATGTCTTGCTTTAATGCCTCTGCCGTGCCTTTGAGCTTTGCCACATCAATATTATTAATCCTCACAAATCCTCCCATTGTATGCTTTGTTATAATGCACAACTATATTTTTGAGAATAACTAAAAAAGCAACTATGCGCAAAGTCCGTAAAATAGCGATTAAAAACCTCGCTATTTTACAGGTTTCATACTCTTAATTAGCTGCCCAACTTTAGCTGCTTCCCAACCAGGCCAAATCTTCTTTCCCTATTTTGAAAATCCATTAATGCTTCAATAAGATGTTGTCTGTTAAAGTCGGGCCATAAGACATCCGTAACATATATTTCTGTGTATGCCATTTGCCATAAAAGAAAATTACTTATCCTAAATTCGCCGCTTGTTCTTATAAGAAGGTCTGGATCAGGGTTTCCAGAGGTATAGAGATATTTTGCAAAAACATCTTCTGTAATGTCAGAAGCAGCAATTTTATCTTGCCTTACTTCCACAGCAATCCTCTTTGCAGCCTCTACAATCTCAGCCCTTCCGCCATAGCTCAAAGCAAGATTAAGAACCATTCCTGTATTATTTATAGTCCTATCCTCAACTTCTTTTATAACCTTCTGCACCTTGACCGGAAGCTCCCCTATGTTGCCGATTGCCCTGAATCGTATACCGTTTCTTACCAATTTTATAAGTTCGTTCCTTAAATGCTGCTCCAGCAATTCCATCAGGGCGCCAACCTCTGTTTGAGGTCTACTCCAGTTTTCTTTAGAAAAGGTATAGAGCGTAAGATAACCAATGCCAATCTCTCGACAGAACTCTACTGTATCCTTGACAACCTCAATCCCTTTTCTATGGCCGTTTATCCTGCCAAGAAATCTCTTGTTTGCCCAACGACCATTACCATCCATAATAATGGCAATATGTTGAGGAAGTCTTTCTTTTATAAGTCCGACCATAATATTCATGGCTCACATGCGCTAAGCTGGTAAAGCTTCACTTACCTCTTTCTTTCTCGAATTAATGTTTCTGGCCATCTTATCCAATATACCATTTATAAACGCCGTGGAATCCTCTGTCCCATATATCTTTCCAAGCTCCACCGCTTCATCAATAACGACCTTAAAGGGAATGTCATTGCAATAAAGCAGCTCAAAAGATGCTAGCCTTAAAATATTCTTGTCTATAGCAGTGATTCTATCTATAGACCAGTTCTCAGCATTTGCCCCTATCAGCATGTCTATTTCATCCCTGTGTTTCCAAACTCCGTTCACCAATTTTAAAATAAAATCTTTTGCATCTTGTTTAAGTTTTCTTGTTTCTGCCTGTGCGGTTATAATGTCATCTATATCCCCATCAGCGACATCTAATTGATAAAGGGTTTCTAATACAATCATCCTTGCCTTACGTCTGCTCAACCCCATTGTCACATTGCTCCGTTGTAAATTACAAGCTGCAGATTATAAATTTTAAAATTTTTCATTTTACAATCTTCATTTTACAATTGATGGAAAGATTACTTCCTCTTTCCCAGTTCCTTAAACAGGTTTGCCATTTCTATTGCATTTAAGGCGGCATCCCTGCCCTTATTCCCTGATTTTGTGCCAGCCCGTTCTATTGCCTGTTCAATGCTGTCAGCAGTTATAATGCCAAAGGCTATTGGAAGCCCTGCTTCCATGGACAATCTTGCAATACCCTTTGCAGCCTCAGATGCAATGTAGTCAAAGTGAGGTGTTGAACCTCTAATTATAGCCCCGAGACATATAACCGCATCATACTTGCCATTCTTTATCATGGCCTGGGCCGCAACAGGTATTTCAAAAGAACCAGGCGCCTTTACTATAGCTATATCAGACTCAGATGCGCCGCTTCGTAAAAGCGTATCCACTGTACCTTCTAAAAGCCTGTTGCCTATGAAGTCGTTAAACCTGCTTACCACCACTCCAAACTTGAGCCCTTTTGCTGACAAACTACCTTCAATTATTTTTGGCATAAAACCTCCCATGAAAGATTTACTATTTTAGATTTACGATTTTAGATTTTAAATCGTAATTCGTAAATCGTAATTCGTAAATTCATAACATCTACTTGTCTTCACCCTTTGCAACCGCTTCAAGATTGCCTATCATGTGCCCCATCTTTTCTTTTTTAATTCTTAAATATTCCACATTGCGTTTATGCGGAATAATCTCTATTGGCACCCTCTCAACAACCTCAAGCCCGTAACCTTCCAGTCCTACTATCTTTTTGGGGTTATTAGTCATAAGACGCATCTTTCTTACTCCAATATCAAGAAGTATCTGCGCCCCTATGCCGTAGTCTCTAAGGTCTGCCTTAAAACCTAGTTTTTCATTAGCCTCTACAGTATCCATGCCTTTGTCCTGCAATGCGTATGCCCTGAGCTTATTTGCAAGGCCTATGCCTCTCCCTTCCTGGTGCATATACAGGACAACCCCTTTGCCTTGCTTTTCAATGAGCATCATGGCGCATTTAAGCTGATCTCCGCAGTCGCACCTTTCTGAACCAAATACATCCCCTGTAAGACATTCTGAATGAACTCTGACCAGTACAGGCTCATCAGGATTTATCTCGCCCTTAACAATGGCCATGTGTTCATGAGAATCAACATCATTTTCGTATACTATTGCCTTAAACTCTCCGCCGTAGCGGGTAGGAAGCATTGCATCAGCAACCCTTCTTACAAGTTTATCCTTTTTTATCCTGTATTCAATAATATCAGCAATGCTAACTATTATGAGATTATGTCCTTTGGCAAACTTTTCTAAATCAGGCATCCTCGCCATAGTGCCGTCATCTTTCATTATCTCACAGATAATACCATAGGATTTTAACCCGGCAAGCCTTGCTAAATCAACCGAGCCCTCTGTCTGCCCAGTCCTTACCAAAACCCCGCCTTTCTTTGCACGCAATGGAAAGATATGGCCAGGCCTTACCAATTCATCAGGTCTTGCACCATCTTTAATGGCTGTCAAAATTGTATGCGCCCTGTCATGGGCGGAGACCCCTGTGCTGATACCTGTTTTAGCATCTACAGATACCGTAAAAGCTGTCTTTAATGCAGAGGTATTATCTGCATCTGCTACCATTGGTTTTAAGTCCAACTCATCGGCCTTTTCCTCTGTAAGCGTCAGACATATAAGGCCGCGGCCAAACTTTGTCATAAAGTTTATGGCCTCAGGCGTAACCTTTTCTGCGGACATTGTTAAGTCACCCTCGTTTTCCCTGTCCTCATCGTCAACAAGTATGACCATCTTACCTTGTTTTATATCTTTGATTGCTGCCTCAACCCTTTTTGTTGCCATCTTTATATCTCCTATACGGTTAAAACCGTATCAAATTTATTACTATTAAACTTTAGAAACTTTAGTATGGTAGCACACAAATTGGTTAAACTCAAACTTGGAATTTAACAGGCAGTCTGTTGGAAAAGATGCCAGCGGCCTGCTAAACCCTCAAACTCCCCGCCAGCCCCTTCACATTTTTAATTTTATTCTTCTTGAAGTAGTATTCAATTCCATCAACTATCTTTATGCTGGCTTGCGGGTCAATAAAATTAGCGGTCCCGACCTGAACTGCTGATGCGCCGACAAGCATGAATTCTATGGCATCTTCTGCCGTCATAATTCCGCCTATGCCGATTAAAGGCAGTTTCACGGCCTTAAACACCTGCCAGAGCATCTTCAGCGCAACAGGTTTGATAGCGGGGCCAGAGAGACCGCCAATGATATTACCGAGTTTAGGCCTTCTTGTATTTGCATCCACAGCCATGCCTGAAAGTGTGTTTATCAAGGAAAGGGCATCTGCCCCTGCATCGTGCGCCGCCTTTGCCAGCGCTGTTATATCTGTAACATTAGGCGATAGTTTTACAATCAAAGGAAGTTTTGTAGATTTCCTAACTGCACTTACAACCCTGAAGCACAAATCTGGATTTGTGCCAAATTCAAGCCACCCTTCCTGCTTATTGGGGCAGGAGATATTCATCTCCAGCCCGGCAATACCATCTGTGCCATCTAAAATCTTTGCCACTTCGCAATATTCATCAAGAGAATCTCCAAAGAAATTTACAATGACCTTTGTGTCAAATTTTTTAAGGAATGGGAGTTTTTTTTCTACAAATACTTCTACACCCACATTCTGCAAACCAATAGAATTGAGCATACCAGCCGCTGTCTCCACAATCCTCGGCGGCGGATTGCCATGTCTCGGTTTGAACGACACACCTTTGACAACAATAGCGCCGAGCCTGTTTAAATCCAGATAAGGCGCATATTCCTCGCCGTAGCCAAATGTCCCTGATGCGGTCATCACCGGATTTTTTAACTGAATGCCTGCAATCGTGACTGATAAGTTAGGAGTTGGGAGTTCGGAGTTCGGAGTTTTGTTTTCCTTGACCCTTGACCCTTGCCCCTTGCCCCTTTGTTTTAAATTTCTTCCCATGCTATCTCCCTTGCATTAAAAACAGGCCCATCCTTGCAAACCATCTTGTAAATCTGGGATGTGGGAGGTAGGAGGTGGGAGGTGGGTTTGCTTTCCCCACTTTCCACTTCCCACTTCCCACTTCCTATTTTTACTGCGCACCCCAGACAAGCGCCAATGCCGCATGCCATTGCATTATCTAAAGATACATAACATGGAGTATTTGCATCTTCTGCCATTTTTGCAACCGCTTTCAGCATAGCCTTTGCCCCGCATGCATAAATGATTTCGGATTTCGGATTTCGGATTTCGGATTTTAACAGTTCGGTTACCAACCCCTTTTCCCCCGCGCTCCCGTCTTGCGTGGAAATTTTTATTTCAATCCCAAGCTTTTTGAAATCCTCAAGACCGGGAAGGTCATCCTTGCCTCTGCCTCCGAATAACAGTTTCAAGCTGATACCTGATAACTGATAGCTTTTAGCTAATAAATAAAACGGCACAATGCCAATTCCGCCGGCCGCCATGATAATCCTTTGATTTTGGCGGGCAGCGCCCACCCTACCTATTGGCTGGAAACTGTTGCCCAGCGGACCAAGCACATCAACAATATCTCCTGGTTTTAAATTAGTCATCAGACCAGTGCCCTTGCCAACCACCTTATAAATAATTTCAACACCTTGCCCCTTGCCCCCTGTCTGTGTGCGGCCACGCACAGGCAGGCTTGCCCCTTGCCCCAGTATTTTATATATACCAAACGGCCTTCGGAGGAGGGGGGCAGCATTTTCAGTAATACGAAGCATAACAAATTGGCCAGGTTCAATAGCCGGGAGACCTTCCCAACTCATTCCAAGCTTGTAATAAAAGGGAAGAATTTTTTCATTATAGAGAACCTTTGCCAACTTAACCTTCCTCCTCAAAGTCAATGAGAGAAACATCTGCAAGGGTTAATGCCATTACAATGGCATCTTCTTTATTATTGCCGTAATAGCCTTTTCTTACGCCTATCTCTTTAAAACCTAAATCCTTGTAAAGTCTTTGAGCCGGGGTATTTGACTTCCTGACCTCCAAAAAAACCTCTCTTGCTCTCACTTCCCCTAAATAGTTCAGGGTAAAAACAAGCAGGTTTTTCGCGATACCCCTCCAGCGAAACTCAGGATGTGTGGCTATATTCAGGATATGCGCTTCATCCGCAAGCACCCAGAAAATGATATATGCCGCAACAACCTCTTTCCCATCCTGCACAATCTTTGCGGTAAATTTATTTGAGAATGGATTGCCTATTTCCCTTACAAATTGCGATTTTGGCCATGGTGACGGGAAGGAAAGTTTTTCTATCTTCAAGACATCTTCCAGGTCATCAAAAGTCATTGGAAGGATTTTAAGATTTTTCAGGATGGATGTGTCTGTCATTCCATAATTTCAGATTTACGATTTACAATTTCAGATTTAAAATAAATCGTAATGCATAAATCACAAATCGTAAATTTTATTTATTGTTGGTTGCAAATATTACATGCCAGAGGTCTATCTTTTTCAATTTATATTTCTTGTCAACCTTCAGATGCGCCTTTTGTATAAACTCATCAAGGCAGAGGTCAGACCTCCACCCTATCCTCTTGCTCACCGGATTAAATATCTTCTCCATCCCTGCCATAACCTTGTTTTTGCTCTTGAAGTGATTTACCACTACGATGCGGCCGCCTTTTTTGCAGACCCTTTTCACTTCAGACATTACCCTGTAAGGGTCAGGGACAACGCTGACAACATGGGAGATAAAAACTTTATCAAATACATTGTCCGGAAAATGCAGGCTCATTGCATCCATTTCGCGAAGCTCTATATGGTCAAGGTGCAGCTTCTTTATCTTTTGCTTTGCCTGCTTGAGCATGGCGGCTGACAAGTCTATACCCACAACCTTGCAATGCTTTGGGAATAAAGGAAGCGAAAGGCCAGTTCCAACCCCCACATCCAGTATCATATCCCCTGGCATTATGCCCATGGATTGTATCGCATGTTTTATCCTCGGATAAAAGAACCCTTTGAATATCACATCATATACATTAGAATAGCCTGCATATATCTTTTTTATGCTTTCAAGTTCCAAGTTAAATCTCCTTTTATTCAGACACCAGACTCCAGGCTTCAAACTCAAAACTGAAAATTAAAATTCTTTATCTTGAGTCTGTGGTCTGCGGTTTATGGTCTATTGTCTTGATGTATACAATCTTATCATCCCCGACCCTGTAAAAGTTCTTTATCCTCGAAGCCTCATTAAATCCGCCCTTTTCATAGAATGAACGAGTTTTATCATACTTTGACTGTGACGATGTTTCCGCAATAACCATTCTTGCGCCTTCTCTTTTAAGTATATTTTCCAGATGTTTAACAAGCATTGTGCCAACCCCCTTGCCTTGCCATGGCGGGTCAATGACTATCCAATATATATCATAAACACCATCCGCAAACGGAGTTTTTCCGTAGCATATATAACCGATTGGTTTTTCATTCTCGTCTGCCGCACAGATAAATAGGTATTCTCCTTTAGCTACATCCTTTAGATAAATATCAAGCAGTTCAACGGCGCAGCATTTTTCCTCATCGGTAAAATTTCCATTTCTTTGTATAATGGATTGAATTGCCTCTTTATCCTGTGCAACCACCTCCCTTATCTTAATTTTCATTGCCTCTGCTTTGCTCCATTGAAAATCAGGAATTAGAAATTAGGAAAGAGCAATCCTCTTTCCTCTTTCCTGTTTCCTCTTTCCTGTTTTCTGTTTTTTGATATCTGTTATACGTCATCCCTACTATCTCAAGGATTAGTTGCGGATAACTAAAGCCATACGCGGCAGCGCTTCTTACAAAACCGGCATTTGGCGATATGTCTGGATTTGGGTTCACTTCAAGAATCTTTGGTATCCCATCTTCTCCCATCCTCATGTCTACTCTTGCATAATCCCTGCATCCAAGCACATTGTATGCCTTTAATGCTATGCTAAAAAGTTTTTGCTCTAATTCTCTTGGAATATCGGCAGGACAGATGGGCGGGGTCTTAAGATATATTGGGCTGTCCGTTACCCATTTGGCCTCATATGTGCAAATCTTTGGGTTATTTTCCGAAAACCTGGAAAAATCTATCTCAGATACAGGCAGCGCCTTAGGCTTATGATTTCCCATTACAGCAATATTGAATTCTCTTCCATCTATATATTCCTCTACAATTGCTGGCTGTTTGTAACTCTTTATAACATAATTAACCCTATTTTTTAAAGTTGACATATTTTTTACAACCGCATCCTGGTCAATGCCGATACTGGCATCTTCCTGAACGGGTTTTACAATAAGGGGGAAAGAAAGCGATTTTCGATTTTCGATTTTCGATTGCCGATTTGTAATTTCTAAATTCGTAAATCGTAAATCGTAAATCGTAAATTTTGGAGTTGGGATTCCGTGATAGGCAAGTATTCCCTTTGCCCTGGCCTTGTTCAATGCAAGACTGAGGGTAAGAGGCCCGGAACCTGTAAATCTAAATCCAAATAGCTCCAAAACAGCGGCTACATTCATTTCAAAAGCGCTCTTTCCCATTGCCCCTTCGCAGAGATTAAAGATAATATCGGCATTCTCCAGCTTAATGGTTTTTATAAAATCTTCCACCTTGTCCCTCAATGGGATGAGGGTTGTGGACAAACCTTCTGACTTTAATGCCGCTTCCACTGACTTGGCTGTATCTATAACACCTTCCCATGATGTAATGCTATGCTCTTTTTCTATCAGCATATCCATGTCATCATTGTAGATTATGGCAACTTTTTTAAGATTCATATGAAAGACAAACTCCAAATCTCAACAGGCTGTTGATGCCTTTTCAGCAGCCTGTTAGCGCTTATATTGTAATCCCATGCCTTTTACAGGCAGTATTTAAAACAGTATTTATCAGTTTATCATAATCCATGCCGGCAGCCCTTGCCGCCTTTGGAAAACATGAATTGCTTTTCGGGTCGGGCAGAATCCCTGGCAGAGGGTTAAGTTCCAGTATATGAGGATTATCTTCTGCGTCAAGCCTTATATCTATCCTGCACCAGTCTTTTATATCAAGGATATTAAAAGCAGTTTTGCAGACCGTTTCTATATCTTTTTTCAATTTATTGCCAATATCCGCCGGACACTTGAATATTTCAAGCGGATTATCCGGCGTATCCCATATCCATTTTGCCTCGTATGAATAAATCGGATTTACGCCCGATGGAAGGCTTGAGTAATTTATCTCAACAATAGGCAGCGCCTTCACATCATTGCCGTTGCCAATCATGGCAACAGTAAATTCCCTTCCCTCAAGAAACTCCTCTACAATGGCCGGCTGTTTATATTCTGCTATTACCCATCCCGCCCTTTCTTTGAGTTCTGCTGTATTATTGACTACAGAATTATTCCTTACCCCCTTGCTGGAGCCCTCATAAAGAGGCTTTACAATGAGGGGAAAGGAAAGTGATTTTAGATTTTCTATTTTCGATTGCCGATTATAGGTTTTTAAATTCGTAAATCGTAAATCGTAAATCGTAAATTTTGGTGTTAGGATGCCGTGATGCATCAGAATTTCCTTTGCCCGTGCTTTATCAAGACAGATACCAAGCGACAAAGGCCCTGAGCCTGTATATGGTATCCTTAACATATCCAACATGGCTGGTATCTGAGACTCCCTGCTTTGCCCCCATAAGCCCTCTGCAATATTAAAAACAATTTGAGGCCTGAATGATTTTAGTTTTTCATATGCATACTCATCAGCCTCTATCATAACAATATTATGTCTTCCAGCCAGCGCAGTCCGCACAGCCTCTATGGTATCCTCATCATCCCATTCGGCAAAGAAATCAGGCGGCAGGTCTTTTCCTGACTCCTGACCATCTTCTATTTTCGATTGACGATTTTCGATTGTCGATTTTAAATTCGTAATTCGTAAATCGTAATTCGTAATTTGTCTTTTCCCTGCCCCCTGGTTTCTTATATTATATGTCAGCCCAACCTTCATCCCGTTAGATACCCTTTCTATTATCCCGATTAGAAGTCTCCTTGTTTTGAGGCAATATGCTAACAGTATCTAATGGGATTCACTTTTTATCTTCTTGTCCTTTCAGTCTCTTTTCCGCATAGCTTACAAGCCTGCCGGTTATTTCATCTGCAACATTATCAGGAACACCATCACGATACTGCTCCCATGCCAGAGCTAAATCTACGATATTGTCAAACTATCACCGTGCAAAGGTTAAGAGGTAAAACATATTAGCCTTTTATGGACTGTTGCAAAATACCAAGTTGAGAAAGCCGGACTTGATTGGAACGATGTTGTTAATAAATTGACTAAAAATGATTGGGCAAAGCCAAATAACCCAACAGAGACGCATTTAGATATTGAAAGAGACAGCACGTTGAAAGTCTTTGGCGATAATCTTTCGAAGATTTTGCCCATTTTGCAACCGTCTCTTTTAATCTCTTAAGCTTTTTAGTTTTTTCGCCTTACAGTATCAACACAGCAGCAGCAATGACTGTTGTATATCTTCCGTCTCCGCGTAAAATGGCAGATTGTGTGATATTTGTGGTTTTTACTATTTTATCGCTTATCCTATATATCTCCTTTTTTTCATCCCATCCAAGGCTTTGATCCAACTCAATGCCAAGCGTGGATGCAAGCATGGCTGCCGCCAGGTCTTCTGAATAATCGCCCGCAGCCTTATCTGTCTGGCCGAACGCATGGTGCTCGCTTAGGTATCCATATTGCTTTTTATCCATTGGGATTGCGCATCCCACAGAGGCTGCCATAAGCCGCCTTGGCTCGTTGGAACAACATCTGCTCATAACGCAAAACAGCACCTGCCCTGGTGAAAGCATCTTAAGCCCCTGCGTCCTGCTTGTTATCTTGCAGCCGGGCGGGAAGATGCTGGATACTGTAACAATATTAAATTTTTCTATGCCCGCATCCCGCAGCGCCAATTCGAAAGAATGTAATTCCTCTTTATGTGTTCCGACTCCTTTTGTAAAAAACACCCTCTTTGGGACAAGTAGCATGATTTAATTTCTCCTTTCTATAAATATATATAGTCAATGACAAAAGTCAACTACTACCGCCTGAAGGCGGTAGCTTGGAATTCGACTGTAAGCCGACTAAAGCAATACAACAGCTTTACCCCTCACCCTAACCCTCTCCCGCAAGGGGAGAGGGAAATTAAAAGAAATATCCCCTCCCTTGACGGGAGGGGACTAAGGGAAGGGTGTGTTTCTTTTATAGGATGATTGAACTAAAATCTTCGCCTGAAGGCGAGGGTTTTTCTCCCAATCCCCGAAGTGGACAATAAGTAGAGACTACAATAAATTTCTAAATCCTAATTTCTAATAAATCCTTGACAGGAAGAATATCTGTCAAGGATAAAATGTCAAATATTAAAAAAACATTGGAAATTTAGTCATTGGACATTTAATGAGAAATTAGACATTAGGATTTAGGGTTTCTTAATACCATTTACTGTCTTCACCACCCCAGCACCCACCCGAACAAAAGCGGCGCCACAATACTCGCATCGCTTTCAATGATAAATTTTGGGGTTTTTACATCCAGCTTGCCCCAGGTAATCTTTTCATTCGGCACTGCCCCTGAATAGGAACCATAACTTGTTGTTGAATCAGATATCTGACAAAAATAGCTCCAGAAAGGAACATCATGCCATCCCATGTCTTGATACATCATGGGCACCACACATATAGGGAAATCGCCCGCAATACCGCCGCCTATCTGGAAAAACCCCACACCCTTGCCAGAAGAATTTTTACGGTACCAATCCGCAAGCCACACCATATATTCTATGCCGCTCTTCATGGTTGCTGCCTTAATTTCACCTTTGATCACATAAGAAGCGAAAATGTTTCCCATGGTGCTGTCTTCCCAACCGGGGACTACGAGCGGAAGATTACGTTCAGCAGCCGCCACCATCCACGAATTTTTCGAATCTATTTCATAATACTGTTTCAGTTCACCCGACAACAAAATCTTATACATATACTCATGCGGAAAATAACGTTCGCCTTTGCTGTCTGCGTCTTTCCAGACATTGTGGATATGTTTTTGCAGCCTGCGGAAGGCCTCCTCTTCCGGTATGCAGGTATCGGTAACCCGGTTGTAATGATTTTCCAAAAGCTCCCATTCTTCCTGCGGACTGAGATCGCGGTAATTGGGCACACGTTTGTAATGTTTGTGCGCCACAAGGTTCATGATGTCCTCTTCCAGATTTGCGCCGGTGCAGGAAATGATATCCATCTTTCCCTGACGAATCATTTCTGCCAGTGAAATGCCGATCTCGGCCGTGCTCATTGCGCCAGCCAACGTTACCATCATTCTACCACCTTGGGCAAGGTGCTTTTCATACCCTTTGGCTGCATCCACCAATGCGGCAGCATTAAAATGCAGGTAGTGTTTTTGCATGAATTGTGAAATAGGTCCTTTGTTCATGGCATGTCCCTTTGTTCAATTTTGTAAGGAAAGAATATATTTTCTTTTTGCGCTTATGTCAAGAAATTTAAGACCTGAAATCTGAGAGAAGGGGAATAAACTTTCCCTGAATCGTGTTATTTGCACCAAGAAATAAATTAGTTTCCCTTTCAATCTTTTCTCTCCGTTGATGGTGGCAGAAAATTTTCCTTTTTGTGCAAATCAAGCATCCCATGAACACGAGAAACGAATTTGTCGTGAGCGGTTTTTTTAGATGGGTTTTTAAAGTCAATTATGTAGGTGGAAAGTTAAAATTTTTATATCATCTTTATCAAATCATCTTTGCTTATATTCATAGACCCATTTTTATTTTTCTTTACCCTGCAGCACTTTTATCATTTCATTATGAATCAAACCATTGCTCGCAAGGGTTTCGCCCGTGTATAATGAAAATGGTTTGCCGCCGAAATCTGTTGCCGTACCGCCGGCCTCCTTAATGATAAGCGTTGCTGCCGCAGTATCCCACGGCTTTAGCTTCAATTCCCAGAAACCATCAAATCTTCCGCATGCGACATAGCACATATCCAGCGCAGCGGAACCTGCCCTTCTTATGGCCTGAGCCCTTACAGCGAAGTTTGCAAAATGGGTAATATTATTTTGTGGAGATGTCCTTACATCGTATGGGAAACCGGTTGCAAGCAGGCTTCTGGAAAGCTCGCCAATATTGGATATCTTTATTTTTTTATTGTTGAGATATGCCCCTTGTCCAATGCGGGCTGTAAATAATTCGTTGAGCATTGGGTTATAGACAACGCCCAATATTATTTCACCTCTTTTTTCTAATGCAATTGAAACGCAAAAAACAGGAAACCCGTGAGAATAGTTTGTGGTGCCGTCAAGTGGGTCAATTATCCAGCGATATTCAGAATCAGTCTTTTGTTCCGGGCTTTCTTCCGTCAATATGCCGTGTTCTGGAAACTCATGTTTAATTATTTTTATTATTAACTCTTCAGCCCTTTTGTCCATCTCCGTTACAATATCTATGGCACCTTTAAATTCAATGTGATGCGCCTTGCCTATGTTTTTCTTAAGAAGCAGGCCTGTTTTTTTGGCTGCGTTTATGGCTGTTTTTTTAAATTTATTTGTCATAATAATGCTACAGTAACAAAATATTATCAAAATTCAATAAAATTTGTTACGTTTTAGCCAAAATAATGGAGCAGGCATATACTGGCCGGCGCGTCAGCAGTGCAGGCAGCGCTTATAACCTCCTCGGAATGGCTAAACCTATGCCCATAGAGGCGGTGGCATGAAGAAGAAGCGGAAACAGCATTATAAGGGACATGAAAGACCCTCCATCAGAGTTTTCAATGCGCGTGATGTTATTCTTAAAACATACTGAAGGGGCAAAAGTTTTGTCTATCATACGAAATGTTGTGTTTTAATATGGTTTTTCCGCAGCCTGTTAGTGTTCATCGTGATTGCGAGACTAAAAAATGGGAGGCGGTTCTCCTTAAAAAGATGAGTTTGATTTGAACACCCTTAAATAAAAAAAAGCCCCACCGGAAACGGTGGGGCGTTAACAGCCCATGACAAGAGTTTGTCTGGACGTCAAGTCTGGCTCCCAGGGAGGGACTCGAACCCCCGACCAGGTGGTTAACAGCCACCTGCTCTACCGACTGAGCTACCTGGGAATATCGGTGTTCCTGATTTTTAAAACTTCTATAGCCTAATATTTCTAAACGTAAAAATCAAGATTTTTATTGATTTAAAAATTATCTTTAACGGCTGCTTTCTGCATTGGCAATACGATGCTTAAATATTTATGGTGCCGGAGGTCGGAATCGAACCGACATGGGGTTGCCCCCGCGGGATTTTGAGTCCCGTGCGTCTACCAGTTTCACCACTCCGGCATATGTGGTTTTCAAACTAACACAAGGAAGTTTTTCCTGTCAAGAATAAATCATTTTCGCCCCTGCTAACCTATTGTTAATTATTGTTAAATTTCTCTTGACAAACCCATTTAGCAAGACTATAGTTTATGCCAAGTGGAATAAAGTGGGATAAAGTGGAATAAATATCTACTATGATGGTATAAACCCTGTTGCACGGTTCTCTCTAAAATATGATGAAAACTCACAATGGTATAGTAATTTAAATAACCTTGCTAAGTGGCATAAACAGACGATTTTAAGAAAGGGACTAAACCGTGTTTAGAGGAATATTTGAACATACCATCGACCCAAAGGGAAGAGTTAGTATTCCATCTAAATTCAGGGACATCCTGCTTGATAAGTATGATGAAAGACTTGTTATTACTAATCACTACGACGGATGCCTTGTAGCATACCCTTTTATTGAGTGGCAGATTATAGAAGAAAAGGCAAGCAAACTTCCGACACTAAAAAAAGAGGCGGCAGATTTTCTGAGATTTTTTATCTCCGGCGCAGCAGAGTGTCCTATAGACAAACTGGGAAGGATCCTCATACCGTCGGTGCTGAGAGAACAAGCAAAGCTGGAGAAAGATATTGTGCTTGCGGGAACCCTTAAAAAGGTTGAAATCTGGGCCAAGATAAGATGGGAAGCAGTGCTGGCAAGGGCTCAGACAAATGTTGATGAGGCCAGAGAGATTCTCACAGGACTGGGGCTTTAAATGATTTCGGATTTCGGATTTAGGATTTCAGATTTCGAATCCCACATCCCACATCCCATATCTCATATTCCGGTCATGCCGGAGGAAGTTATAACATTCCTTGGGTGTAAACCCGGCAAACTCTATGTGGATGGGACGCTGGGTGGCGGCGGCCATACCAGCCTGATACTAAAAGCCGCCGCTCCGACAGGTAAAGTGATAGGAATGGATTGGGATGAAGATGCGATTGCAACAACAAAAGAAAGTCTTAAGGATTACTCGGAGCGAATGACCATAGTCAGAGAAAATTTTGCCAATATAAAAAAGGTGATGAAAGATTTAGACATAGAAAGTGTTGATGGGATTTTATTAGACCTCGGCATATCTTCCTATCACCTTGAAAGACCTGACAGGGGTTTTAGTTTTAGATTTGATGCGCCACTGGATATGAGAATGGATAAGAGACAAAAAAAGACAGCATATCACATTGTAAATGAGTCCTCTCATAAAACGCTGGAAGAGATTATTTGGAAGTATGGAGAAGAGAGATGGGCAAAGAGGATTGCAAAGGCTATGGTTGAAGAAAGGCGGCACGGACCAATAGCCACTACAAAGCAGCTTTCAGACCTCGCATCTTCCGCCATACCAAAGAAGTTTCATCCAAGAGAAATCCATCCTGCCACACGGACGTTTCAGGCAATACGGATTGCTGTAAATGATGAACTCAACAATTTAAACAAGGCTATTGATGACGGCGTAAATCTTCTTGGCTCCGGAGGAAGGATGGTTATTATATCTTTTCATTCGCTTGAGGACAGGATTGTAAAACAATCTTTTAGAAGGCTTTCTAAAGGCTGCATATGCCCAAATGATTTTCCAAAATGTGTTTGCGGGAATCTGCCAAAACTTAAAATTATAACCAAAAACCCTATTACTCCGTCATGGGAAGAGGTTGCTAAAAACCCAAGGGCAAGGAGCGCAAAACTCAGAGCATCAGAGAGATTGTAGATGTCCCGTGCAGCAGCAAATAGCATACTTTCTGCAAAGACAACAGCACGGCAAATGAGCCGTGCATCCTCCGGCCGCTATCCTCTTTTTGTAGCTGCTGCTACTATTATAATTGTCCTGCTTTTTACACTCTTTTATCTCTGGAGCAGGCTTATTGTTGTAAGCCTTGGTTATGAAATAGCAAAGGCAAATAAAGAAAGGGTTGAGCTTATGGCTGATGCCCAAAGGCTTAAACTTGTAGTCCTTTCGCTAAAATCTCCTCAGAGGATAGAGGCTATTGCCTTAGGCAGGCTGGGGCTGGTCTATCCAAAAAGAGAGCAGGTAATAATTGTAAAGTGAAGATTGAAGAGTACAAATTGCAGATTGCAAAATTAAAAACATCTTGATTTTTCAATTTGCAATTTAAAATTTGCAATTTTCATTTTCAATGGAGCGAAGCGACAATGATTATCCCATATCTAAAATTTCGTGTTATTATTATTTTATTATCTTTTGTTTCTATATTTATAATAATTTTTGCTAAGACCGTAGAGCTTCAAGTTTTAGAACGTGATAAGCTTAAGGCCAAGGCAGATAATCAACATTTGAAGACCATGAATATTATCCCAATGAGAGGCAGCATATATGATAGAGAAATGAAAGAACTTGCTGTCAGCATGGAGGTTGATTCAATTTATGCACAACCTTTCAGGATAGATGACGCTGGAAAATCAGCAAATCTTGTTGCAGCCGCTCTTTCTATTGACAGGAAGGAGTTGGAATCTAAATTTACATCAAAGAAATCATTTGTATGGGTCAAAAGGCAACTGGATTTTGCTAAGGCTGAAAAGGTTAGAAAATTGAACATACAGGGAATAGGGTTTGTTAAGGAGGGGAAGAGGTTTTATCCTAATCCACAGGTTGCCAGCCACCTTATTGGTTTTGTTGGAGTAGACTCAAAAGGCCTTGAGGGCGTTGAATTAGGCTATGAAGAATATATGGCAGGAACATCTTCCCGCCTGATAAGAGAAAGAGACGCTCTGGGCAATGAGATTTCGCTTGGCAGCTTAAGACAGGAATCATCCAAAGGCTCAGATATAGTTCTTACCATAGATAAGACTATTCAGTATATCGCCGAGAAGGAGCTTTTTAAAGTTGTCGCAAACAGCCAGGCCAAAGGCGGCATGGTTATAGTGATGGCTCCAAGGACTGGAGAAATCCTTGCAATGGCCAATGCGCCGCATTTTAACCCTGATATCTTCTTTGAATATAAGAGCCCAAATATCTGGCGCAACAAGGCAACTACCGACGCATTCGAGCCAGGCTCAACCTTTAAGGTTTTTCTCCTTGCCGCTCTTTTTGAGGAGGGCGCAGCCAGGGCCGATGACCTGTTTTTTTGTGAAAATGGTCATTATAGTGTAGCTGACAGAACATTTCATGATGTTAAAAAATTCGGTTGGTTAAATCTTACGCAAATAATAAAATACTCCAGCAATATCGGGGCTGCCAAAGCAGGCGACAGGCTTGGAAAAGAAAGATTATACAGATATATTAAAGATTTTGGTTTCGGAGCCAAGACAGGAGTAGGTCTTCCCGGAGAGGTCGGCGGTTCAGTTCCTCTTTTAAAAGAATGGTCTAAGGTAACTATAGGCAACATATCCTTTGGCCAAGGCATGTCTACAACAGGGATACAACTCTTATCTGCATTTTCTGCAATTGCAAACAATGGCTATCTTATGAGGCCGTATGTAATAAAGAGGATATTGAATGGAAAAGGCGATGCAATCGAGGAATTCAGGCCTTCTGTGATAAGAAAGGTCATATCTGAAGAAACAGCAAGGAGAGTAACCAACGTTATAAGAGAGGTAACAAAAACGGATGGAACCGGTGTAAGGGCAGCAATAGATGGTTTTGAAGTTGCAGGTAAAACAGGCACTGCCCAAAAGCCTGATTTTTCTGTTGGAGGTTATTCATCGGATAAATATGTAAGTTCGTTTATAGGGTTTGCTCCTGCAGATAATCCTGAGATTGCCATACTTGTTGTAGTTGATGAGCCTTCCGGCGAGTTCTACGGCGGCGCTATTGCTGCGCCTGTTTTTAAGGAAGTTGCCACGCAGAGTTTGGCATATCTTGGGGTATTTCCAAGAGGTATGGGGACTACGGCCCAAGATTGGAACACCAGGGTGAAGGGTGCAGTTGGATACCCAAAAGATAGGATTGCAAAATCATTATATATTACACAGAAAGAACCGGATTCTTTGGATTGGGAAAGAAAGGATTTTTCTCACATGCCCGATTTCAGTGCTAGAACAGTGCGGTCAGTGCTTAGACTAGCCAGGGAAGTTCAGATCGAGGTAAGAATATTGGGCAGCGGGAAGGCAGTATATCAAAAGCCATTGCCAGGTGAAAAGATTAACCATGGACAGGCGGCAGAGGTGTGGTTTAAATGAATACAATATTTTCAGCCTCAATAGAAATATCTAAACAAGCAATTAAAAAGTAAAATCGTTTTAATTTCAAATTTTTTATTTAGATATCTTTACTTATTTTTTAATATGAAACTTTCGGAACTCATAAAAAATTTGCCCAGCAAGCGTATTGTTGGCAATCCTGAAATACCTATAGAGGGCATTGCCTATGATTCAAGGCAGGTTGGCAAAGATTTTCTCTTTGCTGCAATTAAAGGAGTACACCTTGACGGCGCTCACTTTATCCATGACGCGGTAAAACACGGAGCGGCCGCTATCCTTGCGGAAAAGGCAGCAGATACCAACATAACGCAAGTCGTAGTGCCTGATGCCAGAGAGGCAATGGCAAAGCTGTCTTCTCTGTTTTATGAAGAGCCGTCGCAAAAAATGACGCTTATTGGCGTAACAGGGACAAATGGAAAGACAACTATTACCTATCTTGTGGAATCAATTTTTAGGGCTGCAGGTTTTCATGCCGGAGTTGTGGGCACAATTAATTATCGCTACGCTGATAAAATATTTAATGCGCCGCATACAACGCCAGAGGCGCCTGACCTGCAAAGGGTTTTTAAAGAGATGGTTGATAACAATGTCACTTGCTGTGTCATGGAGGTTTCTTCGCATAGTCTTGCGCAAAAAAGGGTTGACGGCTCAAGATTTATTGGCAGTGTATTTACCAATCTTACCCAAGACCATCTGGATTATCATAAAACAATGGATGAATATTTTGAAAGCAAGTCCCGTCTATTTACTGATTTTGTAGCCAAAGAAGAAAGCGGTTTCTCAGTAATAAATATGGATGATCCGTGGGGGAAGAAGTTGCTGCATTGTAAATTTCAAATTGCAAATTGCAAATTTATCGGATACAGCCTTAAACAGGATACAGAGATTCAGCCTGCAAAGACATTATTCTCTGAAAAGGGTATAGAGGCAATCCTCAATACACCAAGCGGCTCTGTAAAAATTTCTTCACCTCTTTTAGGCGAGTACAATCTTCAAAATATCATGGCAGCGGTTGGCGTCGGCATTGGTTTGGGACTGGATAAGCAGGCTATAGAGCAGGGCATTACAAACCTTAAAAGAGTTCCAGGCAGACTTGAGAGGATTATTTCTGATGACGGTTTTCAGGCAGTTGTTGACTATGCCCATACCGGCGATGCGCTGGAGCGGGCTCTCAATACCTTGAGGCCGCTGACAAAAGGGAGGCTGATTACAATATTTGGCTGCGGCGGTGATAGAGATAGGGGCAAGAGGCCTATTATGGGAGAAATTGCAACACGGTTGAGCAATTTCACAATAATTACATCCGACAATCCGCGAAGCGAAGATTCGATGGAAATTATAAAAGAGATTGAAAGCGGTATCAAAGATTGTCCGCGCATTTCCGATTTAAAATCGGAAATCAGAAATCTAAAATCGGAAATTGCAAAGGGTTATACCGTAATCCCAGACAGGTTAGAGGCGATCAAGACAGCGGTCAATATGGCAGCCCCTCAGGATATAATTCTTGTTGCAGGCAAGGGTCACGAAGATTATCAGATAATTGGCAGCAAAAAGTTTCCCTTTGACGATACAAAGGAGATAAGAAAGGCGATGGAACAAAGAGACATCCTTAAGGTAGCAGGCTAAAACATGATAAGACTGACAATAAAAGATGTTTTAAACGCAGTTGGCGGCCGCTTAATACAAGGCGATAAAAATGCCTGTATAAACGGCGTTTCAACTGACTCAAGGAACATCAGTAATGGTGAGCTTTTCTTTGCCTTGAAAGGTCCGAGATTTGACGGCCATAGTTTTGTTAATGATGTATTGAAAAAAGGGGCGGCGGGGGTTATCGTTCAACGTGAAGAACCGGCAGCCAAAGAATCGGAGAAAGGGGGAAAGGGAGAAAGGGAGATAAAAATTTTCTCCGATTCTCCTATTCTCCGATTCTCCGATTCCAACCCGCAATTTGGGATAGTTCAAGTTGAAGATACGCTTTCTGCGCTTGGCAATCTTGCGCGATATTGGAGGGAGATGCACCCTGTTCCGCTGATTGCGGTTAGCGGAAGCTGCGGAAAGACAACAACAAAAGAAATGATAGCGGCTATACTCAAAACCTCGCGCAGCATTATAAAAACTCAAGGGAACCTAAACAACCTTATAGGTCTCCCCCTCACGATATTCCGTCTTAACAACATTCACAAGGCTGCCGTATTGGAACTCGGCATAAGCGAAAAGGGAGAGATGAAAAAACTTGCTCAAATATGCAAACCAGACGTGGCTGTTCTTACAAATATCAGTGAGGCGCATACAGCCACGCTCGGAAACGTAGAGGGTGTGGCATCCGCAAAAGGCGAACTCTTCCAAAATATGGATACTCACGGCGCTGCCATAATAAATATTGATGATCCGCAGCTTAGAAATATGGCAGAAAATATCAAGATGAAGAAAATTACCTTTAGCCTGCAATCCAAGGCAGATGTGATGTTAAAAGAGGTAAAAAGCACAGGGCAAGGGGTTAGAAATTCAGGAGGCATAGCCGCCGCCTTTTTAGTTATGGGAAAAGAAATCCCTGTAAGGCTAAAATATGCAGGTATGCATAATCTCTATAATGCTGCATCGGCTATTGCAGCTACCATTCCCCTTGGCGCAACAAAAGAAGAAATAATAGATGGCCTGTATTCTACAGAGCCTATGCACGGCAGGATGGAAATAGTCATATTGGAAAATGGCATAACAGTAATTGATGACACATATAATGCCAATCCCCTTTCCATGGAGGCATCTTTAAAAACCCTGGCAGATATGAAGGGGAGAAAAATTGCTGTTCTGGGCGATATGCTTGAATTAGGAAGCATAGCCATAGCCAGCCATAAAAACATTGGCAGGCTGGTGCATGAGATGGGGATAGATATGCTTTTTACTATCGGTGATTTTAGCAATAATTTTATGAGCGGCGCAATAGATGCAGGAATGGCGGCTGATACAATACACAAAGCAACAGATAAAAGCGGTCTGGTTGAAATACTTAACAGTATAATAAAACAAGGAGATAATATTCTAGTCAAAGGCTCAAGGGGAATGAAGATGGAGGAGGTAGTAGAAAAGTTGCAAGATACAAGTTGCAAGTTGCAAGTTAAGAAATAAAGCCGCCAACTTACAACTTGAAACCTGCAACTCAAAACTGTAGTTATGCTGTACCACTTATTATATCCGCTTTATAAATATCACACTATATTTAATGTATTTCAATACATTACCTTCAGGACTATTTATGCTGTTGTAACTGCCCTGCTCTTAAGTTTCATAGTCGGACCTTACATTATAAAAAAACTCTCTCTTATGCAGATAGGTCAGGTGATAAGAAAGGATGGTCCGCAAAACCATCTCATAAAACAAGGCACCCCGACCATGGGCGGCATCATAATCCTGTTTGCCGTAATTGTCCCGACATTGCTTTGGGCAAATCTGAAAAATCCATATGTTTGGCTTTTGACCGCAGTTACGCTTGGTTTTGGCATAGTAGGTTTTATAGACGATTATAAAAAGATGGCGCAAAAGGACAGCCGGGGGCTTTTGCCCAGATATAAGTTTCTTGGACAATTTATCATTGCCCTTGGCGTGGCGCTGTTCCTCTACTTCACAGAATTTAATACATCTGTCACGGTTCCGTTTTTTAAGAATGCGACCATCTCGTTAGGGTGGCTCTATATCCCTTTTGTTGTGCTGGTGATTGTGGGCGCATCAAATGCGGTAAATCTCACGGACGGGTTAGACGGTCTTGCCATCGGGCCTATAACCATAGCTGCCGCAACCTATATGCTTTTTACCTATCTTACTGGGAATATAAAGATAGCGCAATATCTCCAGATTATGTATGTGCCAAAGGCCGCCGAGCTGACCATATTTGCAGGCGCAATGGTTGGCGCAAGTCTGGGTTTTCTCTGGTTCAATAGCTACCCTGCCCAGGTTTTTATGGGGGATGTAGGCTCTCTGTCTCTGGGAGGGGTATTGGGAACTCTGGCGGTCATTACCAAACATGAAATGCTGCTTGTCCTTGTGGGCGGTGTGTTTGTTGTGGAAGCGCTGTCGGTGATAGTTCAGGTAGGGTCGTTCAAGCTCAGGGGCAAAAGGATATTTAAGATGGCCCCCATACACCATCACTTTGAGTTAAACGGTTTGCCAGAGCCTAAGATAATAGTCAGATTCTGGATAATATCCATAATACTTTCGCTGATAGCAATAAGCACACTAAAATTGAGATGAAGATAAAGAAGTCAGAAGTCAGAAGTCAGAAGTCAGAAGCAATCCAACCTTACCCCCATTTAGTAGAGGAAGGACGGGGGGGGTTGAAGGACAAGAATGTCTTAGTGGTTGGGCTTGCAAAAACAGGCATATCTGCTGCCAGGTTTTTGCATGAAAAAGGGGCTGTTGTTACAGCAACCGACATCTTGCCTGCATCTAAAATTAAAGGCATTGATGATTTGCAGAATGTCAACATAACGGTAGAAACCGGGGGGCACAACATTAAACATTTTTTAAATGCAGAGCTGATTGTACTCAGCCCAGGTGTTTCTCATGATATAGCGTCGCTTCAAGAGGCAAGGAGAAAAGGCATAGAGATTATAAGCGAGATAGAGCTTGCGTATAATTTCATAAAAGAGCCTATAGTGGCAATAGCTGGGACCAATGGAAAAACAACCACAACAACCCTTATTGGCAAGATTTTGGAACAGGCAGGACGGAAGGTCTTTGTCGGAGGCAATATAGGGCTTCCCTTGATTGAATATGTTATGGCAGCCAAAACCGCAGACTATCTTGTTGTTGAGGTTAGCAGCTTTCAGCTTGAAGGCATCAGAAATTTTAGACCTCACGCAGCAATTCTCTTAAACATCACAGAAGATCATCTGGACAGATATGCAAATTTTGACGAATATGCCGCCGCAAAATTCAGACTTTTTGAAAATATGGGCAAAGAGGATTTTGCCATCGTAAATGTTGATGACCAGGCCATTAACTCTCAACTCTCAACTCTCAACTCTCAACTCTCAATACTGCCCTTCAGCAGCAGTAAGATTGTGCACAAGGGCGTTTATTACAAAAACAACAGCATTGTTTATTCCGTTGAGGCAAAGGAAGAAACCTATGCCACAGAACATTTCAAGCTTAAAGGTATTCATAATATAGAAAATATAATGGCCGCTATTGCCGCCGCAAAGATCTGCGGCATTCCAAAAGACATTATTTCAAAGACCATATCGGAATTTAAAGGCCTTCCTCACAGGATGGAATTGATACGGAAAATAAACGGGGTCAGCTATTATAATGATTCCAAAGGAACAAATATAGGCGCCCTCCAGAAATCTCTTGAAGGGTTTAGCGCGCCCGTCATCCTTATTGCAGGCGGTAAAGACAAAGGCGGCGACTATAGAGTTTTAAATGACTTGATAAAAAGCAAGGTCAAACTCTTGATGCTTCTGGGTGAGGCACAGAACAAGATAAGAGAGGCCTTTACAGGCTTGACAAATATTGTAATGGTAGAGTCTTTAAAAGAGGCCGTAGTCACAGCCCACAGCAAGGCTGTTCGGGGAGATGTTGTTCTATTATCTCCAGCCTGCTCCAGCTTTGATATGTTCAAAGATTATAAAGAGAGAGGCGAAATATTTCGCAGACTAGTGGAGACATTGTAAATACAAAGATTTACGATTTTAGATTTTAATTCGTAAATCGTAATTCGTAAATCTAAAATATCGGTATGATTAAAACCAGTGAAATAGATAAACCCCTTATACTTGCCATGATGGCTCTTGTAGCAATAGGTTTTGTCATGGTCTATTCCACCAGCTATATAATGGCAATGAAGAGGTTCGGAAACGAGTATTTCTTTATAAAAAAGCACCTCATGTTTATTGCCCTGGGCTTTTTGCTGTTTTTTATTGCCGCAAATGTAGAGTATCGCTTATATAAGAGATGGATTTATTTAATAATTTTTATAAGCCTCGTCTCACTCATAATACTTACCTTTGTCCACAGCATAAGCAGCGAAGCAGGAGGAGCACGAAGATGGATAAAGCTTGGGCATCTTACATTTCAACCTTCCGAACCTGCCAAGCTTGCTGTAGTCATATATCTGGCATATTACCTTGCAGCCAAAAAGGATAAGATAAAAACCTTTTCTATAGGTGTTATACCGCCAATCATCATGAGCGGACTTTTTATGCTTTTTATCTTGAAAGAACCTGATTTCGGCACAGCTCTGACTTTAGGCGCAATTACGATAATCATGATGTTTATAGCAGGTGTCCGATTAAGATACCTTTTTTCAATATTTTTTGCTGCAATGCCCATTATATATTTAATGGTTACAAGGGTTGATTACAGAATGAAGCGGGTGCTTGTTTTTTTAGATCCATGGATGGATCCAGGTGGAGCTGGATTCCAGCTTGTACAGTCTCTTATCGCCTTCGGCGCCGGCGGCATATGGGGCGTTGGCCTCGGTGAGGGAAAACAGAAATTATTTTATCTGCCAGAGGCCCATACGGATTTTATCCTCTCTGTCATTGGAGAAGAGCTTGGCCTCATAGGGGTTTCTGCGCTGCTTATACTTTATCTGATAATTCTAGTCTCAGGCATTAGGATTAGCTTCAAGGCAGCAGACCTGTTCGGCCAATATCTGGCTATAGGAATTACAATGCTTATTGTACTTCAAGCAGCGGTGAATATGGCAGTTGTGCTGGCTCTTTTACCTACAAAAGGACTCACCCTTCCATTTATAAGCTACGGCGGGACATCGCTTATAGTAAATATGACAGGCATGGGGATATTGGTGAATATATGGAGAAACCGGGAAACGTAAGATTTTCGATTGTCTATTTTCGAATGTCGGATTTAAAAATCGTAAATCGTAAATCTCAAATCGACAATTTATTCACGTATAGCGGTAATTTATGAGAATTGTATTGACAGGCGGCGGCACAGGAGGCCATTTATTTCCAGCCCTTGCATTGGCAGATGAGCTTAAAGCTAAGAATAAAGAATGCGAGATTCTATTTATAGGCAGTACCACCGGTATAGAGAAAGACATCGTTCCAAGATATGGTTACCCACTGGAACTTTTAGATATAGAGGGATTTAAAGACAAGGGATGGTTTAATAAATTACCAGCAGGTTTAAAGGCAGCAAAGGCAGTTATCCTTGCTGTAAAGATTCTTAAACATTTCCAGCCAGATGTTGTTATAGGCACAGGCGGTTATTCATCAGGCCCTCTTATTCTGGCAGCAAGGCTTCTCAGAATAAGGGCAGCTATTCTTGAACAGAATACCGTGCCAGGCTTAACAAACAGAATTCTTGGAAGGATTGCAAACAAGGTTTTTGTGGCATTTGAACAAAGTAAAAATTTTTTTCCCGTAGGAAGGGTTATCCTGGCAGGAAACCCTGTGAGGAGAGAGATACTACAGAAGTCAGAAGTCAGAAGTCAGAAGTCAGAAGATAAAGAAACAGGAGTAGAGTGGGCTATGCCCACCAACAAATTCAGCATTTTAATCTTCGGCGGAAGCCAGGGGGCAAAGGCAGTAAATACCGCCTTTTTAGATGCAATGGAATATCTGGCTGACGTAAGAGACTCCATTAAAATTATCCACCAAACAGGCGATGCAGATTATACATCAGTAAAGGAGACTTATGCAAGAAAGGGCATCAAAGCCGACGTAGTGAGATTTATAGATGATATGGCTAAGGCATATTCTTTGGCAGATTTAGTAATATGCAGGGCAGGAGCTACCTCTATTGCGGAGATAACCGCATTGGGGCTTGCCTCTATCCTTATCCCTTACCCCTTTGCAGCAAATAACCACCAGGAGATGAATGCAAACTATTTAGCAGGCAAAGGCGCAGCAATCGCGATAAGACAGGATGAAATTATAGGAGATGCGCTGGCAAATGCCATCAGGAAATTTTATAAAAATCGTGACGAGCTGCAAAAAACAAAACAAAACGCAAAGGCGCTTGGAAGGCCGAATGCGGCAAGAGAGATAGCAAATATATTGCTTGCAAATTACAAATTATCAGAGGCAAAAAACAAGAAGCAAGCGGCAGGACAAAAAACCCTTGCTTGCCTCTTGCCTCTCGCCTCTTGCATCTTGAACTATGTATAAGGGTCGTATAAAACATATCCATTTTATAGGCATTGGCGGCAGCGGCATGAACGGCATTGCAGAAGTGCTTTTGAATCTTGACTATCAAATTACCGGCTCTGATGTTAAAGCATCAGATACTACCCGGAGACTGGAAGGTCTTGGAGCCAAAATATTTATAGGGCATAAGCCTGAAAATATAAATGGCTCAGATGTGGTTGTTTATTCATCTGCTGTAAAAAAGGATAACCCTGAAATTATAAGCGCTCGGGAAAGGCTTATACCTGTTATCCCGCGGGCAGAGATGCTTGCAGAGCTTATGAGAATGAAGTATGGGATAGCAATAGCAGGCACCCATGGAAAAACGACTACCACCTCCATGATTGCAACAATCATGGGTTCGCATGGTATGGACCCCACTGTTGTTATAGGCGGCAAACTCAACAGCATGGAAAGCAATGCCAGGCTTGGCAAGGGTGAATTCCTTGTGGCAGAGGCAGATGAGAGCGATGGAAGTTTTTTAAAACTATCGCCGACAATTGCAGTTGTCACCAATATTGATAGAGAGCATATGGACTATTATAAAGATATGGATGAGGTAAAAAATGCCTATCTTACCTTTATAAACAAGATTCCGTTTTACGGATGCGCAATCCTTTGTCTGGATCATCCTAATATCCAGGGGCTTATACCAAAGGTTACAAGAAGGCATATAACTTACGGTTTGACCACACAGGCAGATTTTAGCGCCAGAGATATAGAGATAACAGGGATGAAGACCTCTTTTGAAGTCTGGCTAAGAGGCAAAAAAATGGAAAGGGTTATTGTGAAAACCCCGGGAGATCACAATGTTTACAATGCATTAGCTGCCATAGCGGTGGCAACGGAGCTTGATATAAGCTTTGAACATGCCAGGGAGTCCATAGCGAACTTCAGCGGTGTGGAAAGAAGATTTCAGATTAAGGGTGAATATAACGGTGTTACATTTGTTGACGACTACGGCCACCACCCTGCTGAGATAAAGGCTACTCTCAAGGCTGCACAGGATGGATGGGACAATAAGATAATAGCTGTTTTTCAACCTCATCGCTATTCAAGAACACAGGACCTTTTTCATGAATTTTTATCTGCATTTAATGATGCGGACACATTGATACTCACTGATATATATCCGGCAGGCGAAGAGAAGATAACCGGAGCTTCTTCAGAGGTCCTTTATACCAGCATAAAGGCTTATGGCCATAGAGACGTGGTTTATATCCCCGACAAAAAAGACATACCTGCTTATTTAAATAAGATTACAAAAGCTGGTGATATGGTTATAACGCTTGGGGCAGGCAATATATGGCAGGTAGCAGAGGAGATGGTGAAAGGAGATGCAAGATGCAAGATGCAAGATGCAAGATAAAAAATAAAACTTACAACTTACAACTTGCAACTTGCAACTTCAAAGGCCGCATGCTCTTTGATGTGCCCATGAAGGATTACACATCTTTTAAAATCGGAGGGAATGCGGAGGTAATGGCATTTCCAAAGAATGAAAACGACCTTATAAGTATTATTGGATTTGCCGCCAGCAAGGGTTTCCCCATATTTGTCTTTGGCCGGGGAACTAACCTTCTGGTCATGGATAATGGAATAAAGGGCGTAGTTATAAACCTCTCTGAAGGTTTTAAAAAAATTTCGTGGGAAGAAAATGACACGGTTGCGGTTGGCGCTGGGGTAATGCTTGTTGAGTTGGTAAATCTATGCAAGGATAGAGGCCTTTCGGGACTTGAATTTGCAATAGGCATCCCAGGCACAATAGGCGGCGCTGTTGTCATGAATGCCGGGGCCTACGGCAGTGAAATCAAGGATGTAATAGAAAGGGTTGAGGCTGTTGATATTAGCGGTAAAAAACATAGTTTTGATAAATCAACTCTGAATTTTTCTTACAGAAAATGCAGCATACCTGAAAATATGGTTATTACGAAGGCATATCTGAAACTTAAAAAAACCGGCATGGAAGAGATTCAAGACCGTGTTAAAGAATTTAAAGACAGGCGCAAGACTACACGGGCAATAAATATGCCAAATGCAGGCTCTATCTTTAAAAACCCTCATGGTCTTTTGGCAGGCAAACTTATAGAAGAAGCAGGTTTGAAGGGAATCAGGGTTGGAGGCGCGCAGATTTCAGAGATTCATGCAAATTATATAGTAAACCTTGGCAATGCAACTGCAATGGATGTTCTGACACTGCTTTCAATGATAAGGGATAGGGTTTTTAAGACAAAGGGCGTTCTTTTGGAAACAGAGATACAGGTAGTGGGGGAGGACTAGGAAAATTTCAAATTTCAAATTTCAAATTTCAAATTTAAAGAAAATGCGGATTGGCGTGCTTATGGGAGGCATGTCAGCTGAGAGGGAAATATCGTTAAGGAGCGGTAAGGCTGTCTATAATGCCCTTATTCAGAAGCGCTACAATGCCGTTGCCATAGATGTTGGAAGAGATGTTTACAATAAAATAACGAGCTCAAAAATAGATATCGCATTTATAGCCCTTCATGGCAAATATGGTGAAGATGGGGCAATCCAAGGAGTATTAGAGATACTGGGGATTCCGTATACAGGCTCAGGCATTCAGGCGAGCGCCATAAGCATAAACAAAGTCTTGGCAAAAAGGCTTTTCCTGTTTAATAATATCCCAACCCCTGCATTTAGGGTTGTTAAAAAAGGCGATGCAATAAATAATGCGATGATTGAAGGTTTTGGACTGCCTTTTGTTATAAAACCAAATTCGCAGGGCTCTACCATCGGCGTAAGCATAGTAAATGATAAAAAGAACTTTCCATCTGCTATAAAAAGGGCATTAAGGTACAACGATACTGCGCTAATAGAAAAATTTATCAAAGGCAGGGAGCTGACAGTTGGCATATTAAGCGGCAGGGCGCTGCCTATTATTGAAATAAGACCCAAAAACGGAATGTATGATTTTAAGGCAAAATACACCAAGGGTATGACAAAGTATGTTGTCCCTGCCCCCCTCTCAAAGACGCTGGAGAAAAGGGTGGCTGATATTGCCTTCAGCGCATTCAATATCCTTGGATGCAGCAGCATGGCAAGAATTGATATCATGCTTGATAGTAAGAACCGTCCTTACGTACTGGAAGCAAACACAATACCTGGTATGACAGAGCTAAGCCTGCTCCCAAAGGCCGCTAAATGTGCAGGCATAAATTTTCCGGATATGGTGGAAGAGATTTTATTGAGCGCATCTTGTAAATGATTTACGAATTACGATTCAAAAATCTAAAATCGTAAATCTAAAATGGAGCCAAGCAGATGGTCTTTAGAAAAAAACCTAGGAACATTAGAAGAAAAGAACCTGCTATAAAAAGGATAAAGCATGGGCTTAAATCAAGAAATGTTCTTCGTATCATTAAGACAGTGGCATATCTATCATCTGTATTATTGATTATATTTGGCGCATGGCGCCTGTACCATGAGCTTTTAAGGATCCCGTATCTTGCAATAAAAGAGATAAGGATTGCCGGCAATATGAGAGTATCCAAGGCAGAAGTTTTAGAATTGGCAGGTATCAATTTAGGTGATAACCTGCTTAAAATAAACACTGGCGATATTCAGAAAAATCTCAGGCTGAATACATGGATAGCCGAGGTGGATGTCGCAAGGAATTTTCCCAACAGATTAAGCATAGGGATAAAAGAGAGGAAACCTGTTGCATTTATCAACCTTGACAGCCTTTATTTTGTTGATGAAACAGGGATTATCTTTAAAAAAATATCTATAGAAGATGAAATTGACCTCCCCATAATAACAGGCCTTAAAATGGAAGACATTGAGGAGGAAGTAAAGACATCCGAATTGGCTATAAAAGCTGTCAACCTCATACACGTCTTGGAAAAGAAAGAAATTTTTGCAAATAATGAAGAACTGTCTGAGATAAATATTGACAAAGCTTACGGTCTTACACTTTATACCATGCAGCAAGGAACAAGGATTGAACTGGGGGACGAAGAATTTACAGAGAAAATTGAAAAACTTAAAAGGGTAATCCAGTCAAGAAACGGCTTTGCAGATATAGAGTTTATTGGTTTGAACTATAACAAAGGTGTAGTGGTGAAGCTGGCACACAGAGAGCCAGAACAGGAAATAGGAAAGATTAAGGTTGCTAATAGGAAAACCTCAACATAAATCTCAACCTATTTTAAAAAAGGAGAAGACATGGCAAAAAAGGATAACATCATTGTTGGCCTTGATATAGGAACAACAAAGATATGCGCCATTGTTGGAGAGGTAAAACAAGAGGGGTTGGAGATCATAGGCATAGGCACGCACCCTTCAAAAGGACTCCGAAAGGGTGTTGTGGTGAATATAGATGCCACAGTCCAGTCTATAAGAAAAGCCATAGAAGAGGCAGAGCTTATGGCAGGCTGTGAGATAAACACGGTTTATGTTGGCATTGCCGGCGGACATATAAAGGGATTTAACAGTCATGGTGTTATAGCTGTAAAAGATAAGGAGATAACCACGGCTGATATAGCAAGGGTAATAGAGGCTGCTCAGGCCATAACTATTCCAACAGACAGAGAGGTTATACATGTTATACCTCAGGAGTATATACTTGACCAGCAGGACTGCATTCTGGAGCCTCTTGGCATGAGCGGGACCAGGCTGGAGGCCAAGGTCCATATAGTTACGGCGGCAGTCGCATCGGCGCAAAATATTGTAAAGAGCGTAAATAAGGCCGGCCTTGCCGTAGCTGATATTGTCCTTCAGCAGATAGCAAGCAGCGAGGCAGTGCTTGGTCAGGATGAAAAGGATCTTGGCGTTGCATTGGTTGATATCGGCGGCGGAACCACGGATATAGCCGTCTATCACAACGGCACCATAAAGCATACGGCGGTCATATCCCTGGGCGGCAATCAGGTTACCGGAGATATTGCTGTAGGCATCAGAACGCCTTCTGAAGAGGCGGAAAAGGTCAAGAAAAAATTCGGGTGCTGCATGACATCCATGATAGATAAGAATGAAACAATAGAGGTGCCAGGTGTCGGCGGCAGAAAACCGAGGATTATTTCAAGACAGATTCTGGGGGAAATTATTGAGCCAAGGGTAGAAGAGCTTCTTCATCTCGTAAATCAAGAGATAGCAAGGGCAGGTTGCGACAATATGATGGCATCCGGCATAGTGCTTACAGGCGGGACAGCTATTATGGACGGCATGGTTGAATTGGCAGAACAAATTTTTAATCTTCCTGTTAGAAGAGGCCTGCCTACAGGCATCGGCGGCCTTGTTGATGTTGTAAGAAGCCCAATGTATTCCACGGGAGTAGGACTGGTTTTGTACGGCAAAAGACATTCAACAGCAGCAATATTTGAAAGGGGGGATAAGCAGATATTTAATAAATTGCTTAATAGAATGAAAGGGTGGGTGAAGGAGTTCTTTTAATTTACGAATTACGATTTAAAATCTAAAATCGTAAATCTAAAATCGTAAATCAAACAAAGGAGGCATCTATGTTTGAACTTGCTGATAGTTTTAATAAAGGGGCAAAGATTAAGGTCATAGGAGTCGGAGGGTGCGGAGGCAATGCCATCAACACAATGATAGAATCCCAGCTTGAAGGCGTAGAATTTCTGGCTGCCAATACAGACAGCCAGGCGCTGGGCGTATCAAAGGCGCCGGTCAAAATTCAACTGGGTGAAAACCTGACAAAGGGTCTCGGCGCCGGGGCAAACCCGGACATAGGCAGAAATGCGGCAATAGAAAGCAGGGACAGGCTTAAGGAAGCCATGGCTGGCGCAGACATGGTTTTTATCACAGCAGGCCTGGGAGGCGGCACAGGCACAGGAGGAGCCCCCATTGTAGCAGAGGCGGCTAAAGAGCTCGGCGCCCTTACCGTAGCGGTAGTAACAAAACCATTTACCTTCGAAGCCAAAAAAAAGATGAAGCAGGCAGATGAAGGATTGAAGGCGCTCAAGTCAGTGGTAGACACTGTCATAACCATTCCAAACCAGAGGCTGCTCTCTATCGCAGACAAGAACACTTCTCTCTCAGGGGCATTTAAGCAGGCAGACACAATATTGTATCAGGCTGTAAAGGGCATATCAGATGTTATAACAATCCACGGGCTTGTCAATGTGGACTTTGCTGACGTGAGAACCATAATGAGCGAGATGGGTCTTGCGCTTATGGGCTCCGGCGTTGCCCGCGGTGACAACAGGGCGGTAGAGGCGGCAAGAAAGGCCATATCAAGCCCTCTTCTGGAAGATATTTCCATCCACGGCGCAAAGGGCGTGCTTATCAATATTACCGGCGCATCTGACCTGACACTGCATGAGGTAAATGAGGCTTCAATGCTTATCCAGGAAGAGACCCACGAAGATGCCCATATTATCTTTGGCGCAGTCATTGACGAAAAGATGGGAGAAGAGGTCAGGGTTACTGTCATTGCTACCGGTTTTGGAAGGGATGAAAGTAAAAGGATAACATCTGTAAAGAATATTGCGCCGGCTACTATTGTCTGTGATCTTGATACCCCGACTATTGTGAGATGGGATAAAGAAAAGAAATCTGAAATAGGAATGGCGGAAGTTCAAAGACTTAAGCCCCTCGGCGGCTTTAATGCTGTAGATGAAGATGCCTATGATACACCGACATTTTTGAGAAAACAGGCAGATTAAGCAGTCCACGCTGGAAAACGTCCGGGCTCAGCCTTTGGTTTTACCATCTGCGTTGTTGCTGCGGCTTCTGCGCTCAACATATGTTGGGATGTCAGAAGTTGGAGGTGTATAATTTTTGCTCCATCTTGCATCTGGGACATTTTTTGGCATGAATTGTCTCTTTTAGTTTGATATTGCAACCACTACACCTCTACTCCAGCCATTTGAAGACTGTTTTGCCTAATTTTCTCTCTCTTGCCTGTAATCCAAAACCACCAGCCTGCCTCCCAAAAATCTGTGACAAAATGATGGGGAAAGCTGATATTACAAAATATCTTTGCCAAAATTAGCATATCCACATTGTACCTGCCTATCCAAATTTGGCTACATATGCATGCAGATATCAGCAATTTGTCTCCTTGTAAAAAACACTACCGCAATCCACCATACCTCTTAATTTAACTAAAATGCTCTCATTTTACGCCAATAAACAAATCCATTTCACCAATCACATAAAAAGTTATATAATGGTCTAAATAAGGGGGTCTTTCTTATTTCCTGGCATCTTAAAAAAAAGGCAAAAGAACTCATTTCAAAGGAGAAGGGAACCGTTTATAAGGAATGGGGCGGCAGAATAAGCGTCTGCCTTGTTTACCCCAACTCATACTTCCTTGGTATGAGCAATCTTGGGTTTCAGGCCATTTACTATCTCTTGAACAGCCTTGATTATGTTGTGTGCGAAAGGGCATTTCTGTCTGACGACAAAGATATAACAGAGTTTGAAAGAACAAGCACCCCTCTTTTTTCATTGGAATCCCAAAGACCCCTCGCTGAATTTGACATCATTGCCTTTTCCATCTCATTTGAAGAAGACTACCTGAATATCCTGAAAATCTTTGACCTCGCTAAAATACCCTTTTTATCATCTGAGCGAAAAAGCGCACAACCGCTTATTATGGCAGGCGGTGTTGCTGTGTCTTTAAATCCTGAGCCTATTTCTGATTTTTTTGACCTCTTTGCCATTGGCGAGGGCGAGGGGTTTGTTTCTGAATTTTTAGATGTCTTTCAATCAGCACAATGCAATGCAAAAACAAAAGAACATCTTCTTGAAGCGCTCATTCCAGTCGAAGGTGTTTATATACCAAGCTTTTACAAGGTTACATATAAGGAAATCTTTATTGAGAAAGTCCAAGCAGTAAAAGGAGCGCCTGAAAAGGTAAAGAGCAGAAAGGTAAAAAACCTTAACGCATTTTCGACTCCTGCCTCAAACATACTCACAAACGAGACAAACTTTAGAAATACTTATCTCATGGAGGTGGAAAGAGGCTGTGGCAGAGGATGCAGGTTTTGTGCGGCGGGGTTTATTTATCTGCCGCCAAGGGAAAGGGGATTGGCAGGCCTTAAGAAAGAGGTCATGAAAGGTATGGAAAAAACCGGAAAGGTTGGCCTTGTTGGCGCTGCTGTATCCGAATATTCAGGCTTAATATCACTCTGTAAAACAGTCATAGAAAATGAGGGCGAACTTACGCTCTCTTCCATCAGGCTTGATGTGCTGAATCAAGAAAATCTGCAAATCCTTAGAAGCAGCGGCTATAAAACCATGACCATAGCGCCTGAGGCAGGTTCGGAAAGATTAAGGGATGTTATAAATAAAAAAATCTCTGAACAAAACATACTGGAATCTATAACCCTTATATCAAAAGCAGGCATACAGAAATTAAAGCTCTATTTTATAATCGGCCTCCCAACGGAAACCATTGAGGATATGGCGGCTGTTGTTGACCTTGTTCTAAAAATACAAACCGCAATGCAAGGCGGGCTCATTACCTTGAGTATAAACCCATTTATACCAAAGCCGGTTACTCCGTTTCAGTGGTGCGGCTATGAGGACATTAAATCATTAAGGAATAAAATGGATATAATTAAAAAAGGCCTGCAAAATGAGAATGGGATAAATTGTTCATTTCTTTCCCCACGGGAAGGGTATATTCAAACACTTTTATCTGTGGGGGATAGAAGGATAGGTAATATATTAGTTGATGCGCACAAAAAAGGCTGGAGAGAGGCGCTAAAAAAATCTGAACCAACTCCAGATTTCTATACCAGCAGAGAACGTGGTTTCTCTGAAATGCTCCCGTGGGATTTTATAGATACCGGAATTGAGAAAGAATATCTATGGAAGGAATATCAGCGGGCTTTAAAGGGACAGACAACACCTTCGTGTGATACAGGAAGGTGCATCAGATGCGGGGTATGCATTGAAAGATAACATTATTATTTGGATGGCTGGTTTATCTTGTCGCCATATGCCGCCCTATTCATAAAAAGAAATGCCTGTTTTTAGAGCTTTACAAATGTCACATCCAAATACACCGATAACAAAGTTGGACCGGACAAATCGCAGGCTTGTAAAATAGCGAGATTTTTAATCGCTATTTTACGGATACTATAAAATGCCTAACCCATTGACAAAACACCAACTTTTCAATATACTCATTCAATTGCAACAACCTGCTGCATACTCCAGTACTGCTTGGCGAGGCATATTAACCTTGATAACCACTTGCTTTTGTGAAAGCATACAATTACTGCTATGCTCTATAAAGCAGCTCGGTTAATCATATCAAATGCAGAATATAAAATTTAGTGTTCAAGATATCAAAGAGCGGCTGCATAACGCAAAGACTGTTGTAATATTAACTGGCGCCGGTATTTCAGCTGATAGCGGCGTCCCAACTTTCAGGGGAAATGACGGGCTCTGGAAAAATTTTAAGCCTGAAGAGCTTGCAACCCCAGAGGCATTTACTAAAAACCCCAAGCTTGTTTGGGAATGGTATGACTCTAGGAGGCTGGTATTATCTAAGCTGAAACCAAACCCGGGCCATATTGCAATTGCAAAGATAGAAAAACTGGTTAAGAAATTTACGCTTATTACACAAAACGTAGACGGTCTTCACCAGATTGCTGGAAGCAAAAATGTAATAGAACTTCATGGAAATATATGGCGTGTAAAATGCACTTCCTGCAGCAAGGTCAATATAAATATATCTATTCCCATTAAGATATTGCCTTTTTGCAAATGCGGTGGGCTTTTAAGACCTGATGTGGTGTGGTTTGGAGAGATGTTGTCTGACAATGCCCTGACAAAGGCATTTGCTGCATCCGATAACTGCGACCTTATGTTTGTAATAGGCACATCAGGAATTGTGCATCCTGCCGCGTCAATAGCGTTAAGGGCAAAGGATGAAGGCTCTTTTGTTGTAGAGATAAATATAGAAAAGACCCCGCTTTCAGCAAGTGCGGATGCAACCTTTCTTGGAAAGGCAGGGGATATATTGCCACAGCTGTTGTAAAAATTAGTTGCAGGTTGCAAGATACAAGTTGCAGGTTAAAACTTAAGACTTACAACTTGTAACCTGAAACTTACAACTTCTTTAAAGGAGGATACATGAAGGTTTTTAATGACACAATCAGGCTTCAGACTACGCAGAAGAGCGAGGATATAAATATCAGCAGTATGGTAGAGGCCATAGTGCATGAAAGCGACATATACGAAGGCACTGCCACCATATTTACAGGCCACACAACAGCAGGCATTCATTTAAACAATGCAGACCCCGAACTCGCAAAAGACCTACATGATTTTTTAAGCGAAACTATTCCCAATAAACCAAGTTATCGCCACAACAAAGGAGATTACGGTAGAAATGCCCACGCACACTTTAAATCCCTCCTTATTGGCAACAGTGTCACTATCCCGATAAACAAGGGAAGAATTGCGCTTGGCCAGTGGCAGGCAATATATTTTTCAGAGTTTGACGGCCCGCGAAACCGCCTCATCTCTGTAAAGGCTATGGGCATACCTGCCAGACATAGTTAGAATACAACTCAAATCTCAAAATTCAAATGTCAAAACCACATCTCAAAACCTTAAAACTGTTTTTAGTTTTGGGTTTTAAGGCTAAAGCTTTGAGTTTTGACTTTTGAGTTTTCAGTTAAACGAGATGCGTATAATAGGAGGAACAGCTAAAGGCAGAAGACTTGCTTCTTTCAAAGGCATGTCTATAAGGCCGACAACGGATAAAGTAAGAGAGGCCATATTTAATATTTTACACCATCCGGAAGATAATCGTTTTCCTTTTAAAAACGTCTTAGACCTGTTTGCAGGAACAGGCGCTATGGGTATAGAGGCATTGAGCAAGGGTGCAGAGACAGTAACATTTGTTGATAATGACCCAAAGGCTGTTAAAATTATAAAAAAAAATCTTGATTCATGCGGATTCGCTGAGAGGGCGGTTATTATTGATAGAGATGTGCAATCAGCATTAAAGCTGCTGAGCAAAAAAGGCGAAAAATTTGACCTTATAATTATAGACCCTCCTTACAACTCATCGCTGACAGGCGCTGCATTGAATCATATAGACGATAATAGGTTTTTAAATACAGACGGCATTATAGTAGCAGAGTCATCTAAACGGATAATATGGGATGGAGGGCTTAAAGACATTGAGCTTTTTGATAGAAGGAAATACGGAGATACTGTAGTATCATTTTATAGGAATAAGCAGTCAGCAACCAGTTGAAAGCTTGTTGCGTTTTTCAGCAATCTTCTAATGGATAAATTATGAAAAACCGTATAGCAGTTTACCCGGGAACATTTGACCCAATAACAAACGGCCACCTTGATATTATAGAAAGAGGGCTTAAGCTTTTCGACGGGCTTATAGTTGCCATTGCAGAAAGCCATGTCAAGGAACCGCTCTTTACTGTGGATGAAAGGATAAAAATGGTAAGGGAGGCGGTAAAGAAATATAAGAATGTGAAAGTTGAAAGTTTCGACTGTCTGTTGATAGATTATCTGCATAAGAAAAATGCCAATATAATTTTAAGAGGCTTGCGTGTCATATCAGACTTTGAATACGAATTCCAGATGGCCCTTACAAACAGAAAGCTTGCCCCGGAGATTGAAACCACATTTATGATGACCGCTGAAGGTTATTCATATCTGAGTTCAAGATTTATAAAAGAAATCGCCCGTCTCGGCGGAAGGTTCGACTGCTTTGTTCCTCCGCATGTGGCGAAGATGGTGAAGGAGAAGTTTTAAATATGGGGAATAATATTCTCAAACTTGCAAAACGGATGCAGGATGTAAAGGAATCGCCGACGCTTGCCATCACTGCTAAGGCAAAGGCCATGAAGGCAAAGGGCTGGGATGTTATAGATTTTGGCGCAGGCGAGCCGGATTTTGACACGCCTGACAATATAAAGGAAGCCGCCATAAAGGCAATAAAGGCAGGTTTTACCAAGTATACTGCCGTGGGCGGAATAGACGAGCTCAAGGATGCCATAATAGAAAAATTCAAGAAGGATAACAATCTGGCTTATACCCAGGAAGAGATACTGGTATCCTGCGGCGGCAAACAATCGTTCTTCAATCTCTCTCTGGCATTTTTTGAAAAAGGCGATGAGGTGCTTATCCCGGCTCCTTATTGGGTATCATATCCTGTTATGGTTGCTATACCGGGTGCAAAACCTGTAATTCTGCCTGCAAGAGAGGATAACGGTTTTAAAATAACACCTGATGAGTTCAGCAATGCAATAACAGCGTCTACAAAGGCCATTGTCATAAACAGCCCTTCTAATCCAACCGGCGCAGCATACACGCCTGATGAATTAAAGGCATTGGCAGATATAGCGGTGAAAAAAGGGGTATTTATAATCTCGGACGAAATATATGAAAAACTCTGCTATGATAATCACCCGTTTGTCTCCATAGCGTCCTTTTCAGAGGAGATAAAAAAACAGACTATTGTCCTCAATGGCGTATCAAAGACGTATTCCATGACAGGCTGGCGCATAGGCTATGCAGCAGGCCCCAGAGAGCTTATCAAGGCAATGACCAATATTCAGAGCCAGTCTACATCAAATCCCACATCCATCAGTCAAAAGGCTGCGGCAGAGGCAATAAAAGGGCCGCAGGATGTTGTAAAAAAAATGGTTGTTGAGTTTGATAAAAGACGCAAAGTTATGGTAAGCGGCCTTAACACAATAAAAGGCGTTCGCTGTATGCTTCCGCCAGGGTCATTTTATGTATTCCCAAATATCTCAAAGCTCTTAAACAAAAGATTTAATGGAAAGGCAATAAATACCTCCGGCGACCTTGCTGAATTCCTTTTGGAAGAGGCAGAAGTTGCGGTTGTGCCTGGAGAGGCTTTTGGCGGTGAAGGCCACCTCCGTTTAGCTTATGCCACATCAATGGAAAATATAAAGCAAGGGCTGAAGCGGATTAAAGAAGCGGTAAAGAAGCTGGAATAATTTTAAGACAATGGTCAAAGGGTAATAGGGTAGGTGCGGCCTTTGTGGCCTCTCGTTGGCGTGAGAAGACAAGCCCCTCCCCTACTGACTCTCTGACTCTATTATGCTACTTATTAAAAACATCAAAAAACTGAAGGGCATCAAATCTCCGGTCGTTACCCTTGGCAATTTTGACGGCGTTCATATCGGCCATCGGCAGGTTTTAAAGGCAATAAAGAAGCGGGCTGAAAAATTAAGGTTTCCTTCCATTGTTTATACATTTGAGCCTCACCCATTAAAGGTAGTTGCGCCTCACAAAAGCCCGCCTCTTCTCACAACCCTGGAAGAAAAGGTGAAGCTGATAAAGGCAGCAGGCATAGATTATCTAATCCTTGCTAAATTCACAAAAGAATTTGCCGCCCAGCATCCAAGGGAATTTGTCAGCGATATACTGGTGAAACAGTTGGTAGTAAAAGAGGTGTTGGTAGGCCATGACTATGCATTTGGAAAAGGCAAGAAAGGAACCATAGAATATCTCAAAAAACTTGGGCAAGAGTTTGGCTTTAAAGTTTATATAATACCTGCCTATAAAAAAAGAGGGTTAGTTGTAAGCAGTTCAAAGATACGGGAATATATCCAAAATGGGAAGGTGAAAGAGGCAGCAAGATTATTAGGAAGACCTTACACTATATCGGGAAAAGTTGTTAAGGGAAGGAATATAGGCAGACATCTCGGATTTCCTACAGCAAATATTGCAATTCATAATGAACTAATACCAAAAGATGGTGTCTATGCAGTTAATGTGCTGTTAGATAATAAACTATGCAAAGGAGCTGCCAATATCGGATTTACCCCAACCTTTCCTGCTGGAAAAAGAGCGGTTGAAGTGCATATTATTGGCTTCAAGGGCAATATCTATGGCAAAAAACTGAAGATGGACTTTATGGCGAGGCTGAGAGGCGAAAAAACATTTAAGAATGCGGAAAGATTAGCAATGCAGATAAAAAAAGATATTGAAAAAGTAAAGAGAATCTTGAGATTTTAGATTTGCGGTCGCCGGTCTTGAGATTTTAAATCGTAATTCGTAAATCACAAATCGTAAATTTCATCTATGAATATTACTGGCAAGACAAAAATCTTAGGCATATTGGGGTATCCTGTAAACCATACAATCTCACCGCCTATGCACAATGCAGTTATAAAAATGCTTGGGCTTGATATTGTGTATTTACCTTTTGAGGTAAAACCTTCAAACTTACAACATGCAGTTAATGGGATTAGAGGACTTGGTATACTCGGCATCAACATCACCATACCCCACAAGGAGACAGTAGTAAAATTTCTTGATAAGATTTCGGAAGAGGTAAAACTTATAGGCGCCGTAAATACAATCGTCAACAAAGATGGCTGCCTGATAGGCCATAATACTGATGGTTACGGATATATTACCTCATTAAAAGAGGAATTAAATTTTAGCGCTAAAGGTAAAAAGATTGTAATCCTAGGCGCTGGCGGGGCCGCAAGAGGGATTTTAACGGCATTAGCTGTAAAGAAACCAGAAGCGATCATTGTTGCAAACAGGACTATTGCAAGAGCGGTTTCCGTGGTAAAAATATTTAAAGAAAAATTTCCAAACATAAAATTTGAAGCTGTTTATATAGATGAAGATATGCTTAAGGCGTATTTTCAATACGCCGACCTGATAGTAAACACAACGTCTGTAGGTATGAAGAAGAAGGGCATCCTGAAAACCCCATTAGAAGCGTTGCCAAAGACAGCAATAGTATCAGACATAATCTATAATCCTTTAGAAACACCTTTGCTCGAAAGGGCAAAAAAACTTGGATTGATAACTCATGGCGGATTAGGCATGCTGATTCATCAAGGCGCAAAGAGTTTTAAACTCTGGACAGGCATTGATGCACCGACAAAAGTTATGAGAAAGGCTGCATTGAAAGCAGTGAAGAGTGGGGGTGGGAAGTAGGATGCAGGAGGTAGTAAAAACTACTTTCCATTTCCCGCATTCCATAAATATGAGAGCAATATTCATTGCAGATGCACACCTGAAAGGCCTGCATGACCCCAATCAAAAAAAACTCTGCTCATTTCTGGAAACCATGAAAGGCAGCGATAGGCTATTTATCCTTGGCGACCTTTTTGAATTCTGGACAGGCTATAATGCAATACTTGAATATCATTACGCCCCCATAGTAAACCAATTTAAAAGACTTAAAAAGGCAGGGACAGATATAATATATGTTGAAGGCAATCACGATTTTTCTGTAGCGCCGTTTTTTAAGGAGATATTGGGCGGCGAAGTATATCCTGATTCAACAGATATAAGCCTGGATGAAAAAAGATTTTTTTTGGCGCATGGAGACATTGTAGAACAAAGCATGGGTTATAAAATCTGGCGTGAATTTTTAAGGAGTTCGCTCTGCAGTGTAATTGTTAAAATTACACCGCCTTCTTTTATCTGGAAGGTTGCAATGTGGTTATCAAAAACAAGCCGCAAAAACCATCAAAAAGGCGATAGGCTGGATAACCTGCAAAAAGAATTTGCAAAGGGGAAAATCAAGGATGGTTTTGATATTGTCATCCTTGCCCATTCACATGTGCCAGTTGTATCTGAAGAGATGACAAGTATCGGAAAGGGGATTTACGCTAATCCGGGAGACTGGGTAAATAATTTCAGCTATCTAATTTATGAAGATGGAGAGATAAGACTGGAAAGGTACAAAATAGAGAAGTAATTTGCCGATGTTAAACCTCCAAGTTTTAAATTTCGGGTATTAACATATGAGGTTTTTGTTTTAAATATGTAGATGAGAGTTTTTCAGCAAAGCGCTAAATCATCGCCTCCACAAATTCCTTTGCGTCAAAATCCCGCAGGTCTTCAACACCTTCGCCTATACCTATAAAACGAATAGGTATCTTTAATTCATTTGCTATTGCCACTATTATGCCGCCTTTGGCTGTTCCATCCAGTTTGGTAATGGCTATGCCGGTAAGACCGACTGCCTCGTTGAATATCCGCGCCTGAGCCAAGGCATTCTGGCCGGTGGACGCATCCAACACCAAAAGCGCTTCATGCGGGGCGCCTGGAATTTCTCTAGACACGATCCTTTTAACCTTTTTCAACTCTTCCATTAAGTTTACCTTTGTGTGAAGCCTCCCTGCTGTGTCTAAAATCACAATATCAGCCTTTCTTGCTAACCCTGCCTTCATAGCATCAAATGCAACTGCAGCAGGGTCACCTCCCTGCTCCTGCCTTATTATGTCGCAGTCTGCCCGTTTTGCCCATAGCTCCAGCTGTTCTATTGCTGCGGCCCTGAAAGTATCGCCTGCCGCAAGAATAACCTTGTGCCCCTGAGAGGTAAACCGGGCTGCAAGTTTTCCAATGGTTGTTGTCTTTCCAACACCATTTACACCACTGGTCATGATTACAAACGGTTTTGCTGTGATTTCTAAAGGTTTTTGACAATCTTTAAGTATATTAAAAATAACCTCTCTCAAATAAACCTTAAGCCCATCGGTATCATAATTTTTAAGTCCACCCATGCCGTCCAGAATTAGTTTGGATGTCTGGACGCCAACATCAGCCGCTATGAGGGTTTCTTCCAGCATCTCCGCCAATTCCTCCCGCGAAGGCCCGGAAGAAAAAAACCTGTCTATTCTGCTAGCAATACTGTTGTGGGTCTTGGCAAGGCCTGTTTTAAGACGTTCAAAAAGGTTTTTCATGTATATTTAGATAACATAGAATGTAAGACAGTTGCAATATGATTAAAATCATATCAAATCCTTCAATGCATGTGATAAATATTTCTAATAGTTTAAAAACAAAGGAGCAATAATAATGAAAAAACTGGACACAAAGGGAATGATAGAGTTCACTCCTGATTCAAAAAATTCTTTTCTAATCTTCGATTCTGACCAGGCGCGATTGGCGCTCTTTTGCTCGGAGCCTGGCCAGGGCGTAAAAAAATGTTGCAGCAGTTCAAGGGTCATGATGACTGTTCTTGAAGGCAAGGGTGTTTTTTTAACCGATGGCGAGGAGATAGAAGGCGGGCCCGGCTCTGTTATAATATGGGAACCATGCGAATCACACGGCTATGTTGCAAAGACAAGGCTGGTTTTTTTAGCCACCATTACCCCGAGACCATAAGCTGCAAATGCCCCCTTGATTAAATCTCTTCAACGGCAGGTTTTGACTAAATACCTATGTCCATAAATGGGCGTATTTTGAAAACATAGATGAATCGGCAAGTACACTGTTTGGCCTGTCTGCGTGCAACGCACAGGCAGGCGCACAGGCAAGATTTGAGCCAAAGGCTATTTAGTGTATGGAGTTTTTAGCCTTTGGTTAAACGAAATCAGGGAGTTCCTTTGCGTTACTCGCGCACTGGTTGGGTGGGGCAAGAAAAAGATTTTGTCCGCCGGAGAGCCCCATCCGCAGGCGAGGGCGAGGCGGCTAATTCAATATGGTGGAGGCGGCGGGAATTGAACCCACGTCCGAGAATGCTTATCCAGGGCATCTACATACTTAGTCTGCAATTTTAATCTCGTCCCACGACCCCTTGCAGACGAGGCATCGTGGAACCCGCCCATTTAAATCTCGCCCTTCAGTAGCTTGGACAAGGCGTGAAAGGCCATCCTGCTAAATGTCGTCTCTTAAGCCCCGCAGGAGCAGGCCTAAAAGACGCTAGCTGACTTAAGCAGCCAGAGCGTAATTATAGTCGTTTGCGACTATTGTTTTCTGGTGTTTTAACGAGTCCCCAGACCTCGGTATGCTTCCCTTGGCATCAGATCATCCCGTCGAAACCGATCGCCCCCTTTTTTTTATTATACCACAATATTCTTTCCCCTGTTAGCAATTATTTACCCCAATGCCAACACCAAAGGCTTGGGTAAGAATATCTATCGTTTGCCCTTCACAGCCTTTTCCATCTCTCTTTCAACGGTCTTTTTCTTTATCGCCTCTCGTTTATCAAAAAGTTTTTTCCCTTTAGCCAGAGCGATTTCTACTTTTGCCTTCCCATTCTTAAAATAAATTTTTGTCGGAATCAGGGTATAACCCTTTTCTTTGGTCTTTCCTATAAGTTTATTTATCTCTTGTCTGTGGAGGAGGAGTTTTCTTGTCCTGTCAGGCTCCGGCTGGGTAAATCTATCCGCCTGTTTGTATGGGCTTATGTGGGCATTTACCAAAAAAAGCTCTTCGCCTCTTACCATTGCATAGCTATCTTTCAGATTTGCCTGCCCAAGCCGCAGTGACTTTACTTCTGTTCCGACTAATACAATGCCGGCCTCTACCGGTTCTTCTATGAAGTAATCGTGATAGGCTTTCCTGTTCTGGCATACAACCTTTATATCCGCAGCCATCAAACAACCCTAACCACTACTGGCCTGAACCCCTCTTTTTTTTCAAGCGATTTACCGTAAAGCCTGATGCCGAAAAAGGTTATGATCAGAAACAGCGCTCCCATGATTCCTGACAGCAAATCAGGATTTATGCTGATGGTAAACTGTTTAACCAGTATCTGTCCAATGACGACACCAAGAATAAGACCGGCAATAGGGCCCAGATACAATATAAAACTCGCCTTGAGAAGTGTTGCTGTGCCAACCATGATCACAACCCTGTCTCCAAATTTGGCATTTACAGTATTGTCAGCCTCTATGATAACCTCGTTTGTGCCGATAGTGCCGTGACATGTTTCTCTTGCAACGCAGCTTTCACACGAAGTTCCTTTCTCGGTTTTCACAAATGCCCTGTTGCCTTTTATGTCTATGACAACGCCCTGCTCTTCAATCATAGGAACATACTATCAGATACAGAAAATACTTTCAACAGAACCACCAAAAATAGACATTCATTTTTGGGGAAACCTGCAAGCCCTTGACAGACGTTTCACCTGTCAAGGGCAAGTTGGTTGCCAGACAACACACTCCTAAATCCCATCTCGAGAGGGGACTAAAGGGGTGTGTTATTCACGACGAGCCGTATGTTCACCGATACGGTGAGGAACAAAAATTGGCCAATAACGAAGTATGGCAGCTATTTTACGGATTCCTGCTTATATAATCACCTATAGTTAATTCTGAACATCACAAAGCTCTGTTTTCTATGATATGATTAAAATCATATATAAGGACTTGCTTTGTTTTTAAAATACTTGCCATCTGGAGAATAATTTGGTTTGCATTTAAAAACTATGTATCAAACTGCGCTTGCATACGGGAGAAAAGGCGTCCTGGCAATAGAGGGCTGGGCTGACAGGATATTTACACCTCGTTACAACCCATTTCATTATCTTGGGGCAATAGCCATATTTTTCTTATGGCTGCTTCTCATAAGCTGCGTCTATCTCTTTATCTTTTATGAGATAGGCGCCCCTTATGAATCGCTCAAATATATTACCGAAAAGCAGTGGTATCTCGGCGGCATCATGAGAAGCATTCACCGCTATGCCGCCGACGGCATGGTTATTGCTTCGATACTTCATCTCCTCCATGTGTATCTTACAGACAGGTACCGCTGCTGGCGGTGGGTTGCATGGGTCTCCGGCATTGCCCTGCTCGGCGCCGTATGGATAACAGGGGTTATTGGCTACTGGATGGTATGGGACGAGAAGTCGCAGATTATAGCTGATTTAACAGCCGGCCTTCTTGATTATTTCCCAATATTCGGAGAATCGCTCTCAATGTCATTCACAAGCAATAACCTTATTACAAATTTCTTTTTCTTTGTAGCGCTTTTTATCCACATTATGGTGCCTGTGCTTTTGTTTATTGCCTTGTGGATCCATGTCGTAAGAATATCCAAGCCTGTTATAAATCCGCCAAAGGTAATTGCGGCAATTATTGTGTGTATAATCATGGCGCTTGCTGTTATAAAACCTGCGGCCAGCTTACAACCGGCGAATACAAATAAGCTTATCTCTATCATAGGTCTGGATTGGTTTTATCTCTTTATCTATCCTGTATTGAATGGTATGCCGGCGTGGCTATCATGGGTTATGATGAGTGCCGTCACGCTAACCGTTACCATAGTTCCGTGGCTCATAAGGTCCAAAAAACAGGCACAGGCAGAAATTATCAAAAGCGCATGCACAGGATGTTCTCAATGCTTTGAGGATTGCCCTTACGAAGCCATTCACATGACACCCAGAACAGATGGCAGGCCATATGACATGGAGGCCTTCGTAATATCAAAGAGATGCGCAAGCTGCGGAATATGCGTCGGCTCCTGCAGTTTTAATGCGGTAAATTTCCCGGACAAAACGGAAAAAGATATCGTACAAGAGATTAAACATATAACGGCAGGAATGAGCGGCGGCAAAGAGCCTCATATCCTGGGCATTGTCTGTTCTTCCAGCACAGACATCCGTAAAATCATAGACCCCGCAACCTCTGCTATCAAAGAAATACCGACTGCAAAGATTATAACTATTCCCTGTGCAGGCATGATTCAGCCTTCATGGATTGAACTGTCATTAAACTCCGGCGCAAACGGCGTATTTATATGCGGCTGTCAAATAGGCGATTGCCACTACCGGCTCGGCAATACATGGCTTGAAGACAGGCTCATGGGAAAAAGACTTCCGATATTGAGACAGAACATAGACCGGTCGTTACTCAGGGTATATTGGCATTCGGCGTTGCAGACAAAAGATTTATTGGCTGAAATTAAGACTTTTCAGGAGGATATTAAAACCAAAAGACAGAAAGATTATATGCCCGAAAAATCCCGTATGAAAAAAGGCCGCCTTGCCCTCGCATCCATTACCTTGTCAATCCCTGCGGCGCTTGTTTTTTATTTCTCAGATGCAAATTATATATTTTCCAATCAAAACGACTCCCTGCTGAAATTAGGCATCAAGCATGCCGGGAAAAGGGTCGTAGAATGCGATGAATTTAAACTATTGGCAGAAGCGGCAAAAAAATACAGTCAAGAGTTAAAACAAACAGGCATGGCGCAAATGGATGTTACAAGGCTTGGCAATTGCAGCAGGGAAAGACACCCAGTCTCCATGGAGATGTACATAGATAATGAAAAAAGACTGACTAAAAGCTATAAACCGTCGGGGTGGAAAAGAGACGGCTCATCATTTGTATATGAAAAATTTCTTCTCAGTCCCGGAAGCCACAGCCTTCTTATAAAAATGAGGGATGGAGAAAATGGCAACCTCTTTGATTATACCTTTGAAGACAGTATTGAAATAAGAGCAGGGCAGATAATAGCTATAGATTTTGACGAGCGCAGTAAAAGATTTTTTATCAGATGATTTCTGTGCTTGAAAATATCGCTGTATTGCCAGGTTAATCATGATTTAATAGGTCCTGCCTTTCTTTTCCGTCCATGTTGTACGAAATTCCTTGAGGAACCTCTGAAAAACTACCTTTTTTAAAATTGTCATGCCCGAATGCTTCTGTCGGGCATCCATAAGTCATTAAATTTACAAGAACTGGATTCCCGCTAAAAATCATGCCCGAATGCTTCTGTCGGGCATCCATAAGTCATTAAATTTACAAGAACTGGATTCCCGCTAAAAACATGCGGGAATGACATAAAAAGAGTTTTTCAGAGTGTCCTTGATAACAACTGCACTTATGCGCTGATAATCTCTTATAAGGGAAAGAGGTCAGGAGACAAGGAGCTTAAGAAGCTGAGGGATAAAGTTAAGGTTGAATGGATGTGAGAAAAAGAAATGGGTGAAGCGTTACTGAGCCATCCTGAGATGAAAACAAGGTTCAATGCAGAAACTGCCCACATGGAGGTGAAATTCCCTTATTTTATTGAAAAGGCGGCGCCTGTTTCAAAAGCAAAGGGTTTGATGGAATACAGGTGCAGGTTTGCAGGGACGCTCAGCGCAAAAAAAGACTTTATTCTTGAAGTGATTGTGCCTGTTACAACACTATGCCCTTGCTCCAAAGAAATCAGCAGACAGGGCGCACATAACCAGCGCGGGACAGTGAAGGTTGCACTGAGATTTCACGGCTTTGTCTGGATAGAGGATATAATAAAAACCCCTGATTAAAGCATTCAGGGGCAGGCTTCTGGCATTTATGATTTGGGCAACAGATCCTTTCTTAAACACCTTGCAGATGCTTCTTTGCTCTCGCCACAACCTCTTTTTTTCCCAAAAGCACAAACACCTTTTCTAACTCAAGACCTTTCATCTTTCCGGTAAGCGCAACCCTTATGGGCATAAGAAGCCGCCTGCCGCTTGCGCCTGTTTTTTGCTTAATTGCTGTGATAATCCTTGTATAGGTATCCGCAGTTAAGTCTGCCTCTCTTTCTATTTTCTCTGCTAATATCAGTAATATTTCTCTAGCAGATGGCTCGTCTAAAATCTGCTTTGCCTCTTTTTCAAGAACAGGTTGTTTTAAGAAAGGCAAAAGAATATCGGGAATCTCCTTTAAGTTCGTTGCCTCACCTTTTACAGCCTCTACAGCAATCCTCAGCCATTCCCTTGAAACACCTTCTGCGCAATACGGCTCTACAAGATTCAAGAGCCTCTCGGTATCTGCCTTTTCTATATACGCCCTGTTAAATGTCTTAAGCCTTTCTATATCAAATATTGCAGGAGACCTGGAGAGCCTTTGCAAAGAAAATGATTGAATTGTCTCATCAATCGACAGAAGCTCTTTGCCAGGCGAAAAGCCGAGATGGCAGAGGTGGTTGACAACAGCTTCCGGGAGGAATCCCGATTCCCTCAAGTCATTGATGGATGCAGCGCCGTGACGTTTGCTCAAAGGTGTCTTGTCAGGACCAAAGATTAATGACATATGTGCATATTCCGGCACAGGAAAACCCAATGCCTTAAAGATTAATATCTGCCTCGGTGTATTTGAAAGATGGTCTTCACCGCGGATAACATTGGTTATCCCCATGAGGGCGTCATCTATGACAACCGCAAAATTATACGTAGCAATGTCGTCTGAACCGACAATGATAAAATCACCAAATACCGCGCCATCAAATGAAAGTTTCTTGTGAATCTTATCTTCAAAAACAACGGCATTTTCAGAAACCTGAAATCTTAAAACAGGTTTTATATGTTTTGGCCTATCATCTTTTGAAAGCATCCTGCATCTGCCGTCATATTTAGGGGGCCAGCCGGCCTTTATCTGCCTTTGCCTCACCTCTTCTAGTCTTTCATGGGTACAATAACACGGATATGCCCTGCCTTGAGCAATAAGCCTGTCTGCATAATCCTTATAAAGGTCAAACCTCTCTGACTGACGATAAGGGCCAAAATGACCTTTGTTATCAGGCCCCTCATCCCAATCCAGACCCAACCATTTCAGGTCTTCCAAGAGAGACTGCTCAAATGCCTTTGTCGACCTCTTTGTATCCGTATCTTCTATCCTTAAAATAAATTGTCCGTTTTGTTGCCTTGCAAAGAGCCAGTTAAAAAAGGCTGTCCTTGCATTTCCTATATGCAGGTATCCTGTTGGGCTGGGGGCAAATCTTACCCTTATTTTATTATGCGCAGTCATGCTTTCATTATCAATACAGAGGCATACGCAGCCATGCCTTTGCCTGTGCCTGCAAAACCAAGGCCTTCTGAAGTTGTAGCTTTTATGTTTATCTGTGAGATAGTGCAGCCAAGTATGTTAGCGATATTTTCTATCATAGAAGGGATGTGTTCGGCAAGATGGGGTTTCTGGGCAATGATTGTTGAGTCAATATTACAGATGGCATATCCTTTTTCCCTCAACAGCTTTGAAACTTCTGCCAGCAGTTTAAGGCTGGATATATCTTTATATTTCCTGTCTGTATTGGGAAAGTGTTTTCCTATATCGCCCTCTGCCAATGCGCCAAGGATAGCATCACACATAGCATGCAGAAGCACATCTGCATCGGAATGGCCGAGCAGACCCTTTGCAAAGGGTATCTCCACACCTCCCATCACAAGTTTCCTGCCTTTTACAAGCTTATGGACATCGTAACCAAAACCGATTCTCATAATTTTATAGTTTGAGATTAATGTTTAGGTGAAGGATTCTCAGCCTTAGCCTTAGCCTTAGCCTTAGCCTTAGCCTATCTTCTGCTTTTCAATATTCCCTTTCCCACCGCCAAATCCTCTGGCGTTGTTATTTTTATATTATCATAAGAACCCTTGACTACAGCTACTTTATGCCCCATCCTTTCAACAAGCATGCAGTCATCTGTTCCAATAAAACCCTGCTTGGCAGCCAAATGGTGCGCCTTTTTCAGTATATCAAACCTGAATGCCTGCGGGGTCTGTATAGCCCATAACTCTTCTCTCTGCAAGGTCTTTTTTACAAGCCCCGAACAAACCTGTTTTATGGTATCTTTTACAGGAACGGCTATAGTAGCGGCTCCGCATTTTTGAGCAGACCGGATTACCCTTTCTATCATACCTTTTTCAACAAACGGCCTGACGCCGTCATGCACCACAACTATATCACATTCGCCGCTGACTGCCATGATGCCCGACATTACCGAATCCTGCCTTTCCTTTCCGCCACATATAATCTTTAACACCTTTTTAAATCCAAATCTTTTAACTACATTTTTCAAACAGAAATCTTCATCACCACTGGCTGTTACTATAACGATTGAGTTTATAGCCTTGCTGTATTCAAACGGCATAATAGCATGGGCAAGAATAGGCTTGCCGTCAAGAATAAGATAGGGCTTTTTAATTTTAGACCCCATCCTTTTACCTTTCCCTGCCGCAGTAATAATAGCAACTGTCTTCATTTCATTATAAATCCAATTATCATAGTTTCTCAATCTATTGCTTTTTTACAATTTTCCACCTTAACCCAAAAAATGCAGTTGCATTTTTTGGCAAACGCAATCTTTGGCCAAATACTGTAGTCTGCCGATTTATCGGCGTATTTTAAAAGCGCCCATAAATGGGCAGGCTACTATACTTAAAACAGTATGCTCCGTTTTGTC